>NZ_JBSGTG010000004.1:4933-407097 GCF_053607285.1 Streptomyces sp. NPDC055140
GCTCCCCCTCCGGTGCTTTGGGGTCGTGCTCGTGGGGGGGGGATGTTATTTATGCTTTGGGGGGGCCCCCGGGGCGCGGGGCGGGGGGGCCCCTCTCATGTCGGTCGACTACGGCCTGCGCGCCGACGTCACGCGGTACACGTCGTAGACGCCCTCCACTCCCCTGACCGCCTTCAGGACGTGACCCAGGTGCTTGGGGTCACCCATCTCGAAGGTGAAGCGGGAGGTGGCCACCCGGTCGCGGGACGTCTGCACGGCCGCGGACAGGATGTTGACGTGCTGGTCGGACAGGACCCTGGTGACGTCCGAGAGCAGTCGCGAGCGGTCGAGAGCCTCGACCTGTATGGCGACGAGGAAGACCGAGGACTGCGTGGGCGCCCACTCGACCTCGAGGATCCGCTCGGGCTCGCGGGACAGCGACTCGACGTTCACACAGTCGCTGCGGTGCACCGATACGCCACTGCCGCGCGTGACGAAGCCGATGATGGGGTCGCCGGGGACGGGCGTACAGCAGCGGGCCAGCTTGACCCACACGTCCTCGACACCCTTGACGACCACGCCGGGGTCGGCGTTCGCACGGCGCTTGCGGCCGCGCGACGGGGGTGCGCTCTCGGCGATGTCCTCGTTGGCGGCCTCCTCGCCGCCGAGGGCCTGCACGAGCTTCTGGACGACGCTCTGCGCGGTGACATGGCCTTCGCCGATCGCCGCGTACAGGGACGAGATGTCGGGGTAGCGCATCTCGTGCGCGAGCGTGACCAGGGAGTCGCCCGTCAGGATGCGCTGGATCGGCAGGTTCTGCTTGCGCATGGCGCGCGCGATGGCGTCCTTGCCCTGCTCGATCGCCTCGTCGCGGCGCTCCTTGGAGAACCAGGCGCGGATCTTGTTGCGCGCGCGGGGCGACTTGACGAAGCCCAGCCAGTCCCGCGAGGGCCCGGCGCCGGCCGCCTTGGAGGTGAAGACCTCCACCAAGTCGCCGTTGTCCAGGGTCGATTCGAGCGGTACGAGCCGCCCGTTGACCCGCGCTCCTATGGTGCGGTGACCGACCTCGGTGTGGACCGCGTAGGAGAAGTCGACGGGGGTCGCTCCGGCCGGGAGCGCTATGACGTCGCCCTTCGGCGTGAAGACGAAGACCTCGTTGCGCGAGAGGTCGAAGCGCAGGGACTCCAGGAACTCGCCCGGGTCCTCCGTCTCCTTCTGCCAGTCGAGCAACTGGCGCAGCCACGCCATGTCGTTGAGGTGGTCGTCCTTGCCGGTGGCCTTCGGCTGGTCACTGCGCACCTTGGAGGCGCCGGCGACGGCCTCCTGCTTGTACTTCCAGTGCGCGGCGATGCCGTACTCGGCACGGCGGTGCATGTCGAACGTACGGATCTGCAGCTCGACGGGCTTCCCGTTGGGGCCGATCACCGTCGTGTGCAGCGACTGGTACATGTTGAACTTGGGCATCGCGATGTAGTCCTTGAACCGGCCGGGGACCGGGTTCCATCGCGCGTGCACCGTGCCGAGGGCGGCGTAGCAGTCCCTCACCGTGTCGACCAGGACACGGATGCCCACCAGGTCGTAGATCTCCGCGAAGTCACGGCCGCGGACGATCATCTTCTGGTAGACGCTGTAGTAGTGCTTCGGGCGGCCGGTGACGGTCGCCTTGATGCGGGCGGCGCGCAGGTCGCTCTGCACCTCGTCGGTCACTATGGCGAGGTACTCGTCGCGCTTGGGCGCGCGCTCGGCCACCAGACGCACGATCTCGTCGTACATCTTGGGGTAGAGGATCGCGAAGGCGAGGTCCTCCAGCTCCCACTTGATGGTGTTCATGCCCAGGCGGTGCGCCAGCGGAGCGTAGATCTCCAGCGTCTCGCGGGCCTTCTTCTCCTGCTTCTCGCGCTTGAGGTAACGCATCGTGCGCATGTTGTGCAGGCGGTCGGCGAGCTTGATGACCAGGACACGCGGGTCCTTGGCCATCGCGACGACCATCTTGCGCACGGTCTCGGCCTGTGCGGCCTCGCCGAACTTGACCTTGTCGAGCTTGGTGACGCCGTCGACGAGGAGGGCGACCTGGTCACCGAAGTCGCGGCGCAGGGTGTCCAGGCCGTACTCGGTGTCCTCGACGGTGTCGTGCAGCAGGCCCGCCATGAGCGTCGCGGGGTCCATGCCGAGCTCGGCGAGGATCGTCGTCACGGCCAGCGGGTGCGTGATGTACGGGTCGCCGCTCTTGCGCTTCTGGCCGCGGTGCCAGCGCTCGGCGACCTGGTAGGCGCGCTCGACCTGGCGGAGCGTGGACGTCTCGATCTTCGGGTCGTTGCTGCGCACTATCCGCAGCAGCGGCTCGAGAACGGGGTTGTACGGGTTCGAGCGCTGCACGCCGAGACGGGCGAGGCGGGCACGGACGCGGTTCGAGGAGCCGGAGCGGGCGGGCTGGCCTGCCGCGGGGCGCACCACGGGCGGCGTGGGCGGTGCGGCCGGAGCCGGGGCGACGGCAGCGGGGCCGGGGGCCGGGCTCTTGCCGGCGGGGGGCTTGGGGCGCGACTGCTGCTCGGCCGTCTTGCCTTCCGGGGTGCCGCTGGAGCTCGGCCCGGTCTTGCCGGTCTCCCCGGGCTTCGCGGGCATGACGGCGGGAGCCGCGGCCTGGTCGGCCTTCTGGTCGGGCTTGGCGGCTGTGGGTACCCCCACGCGCTCGGCGCTGGGGGAGAGTGGCTTGGCCTCGTCTGGCAACGGCGCTCCTCGTGCGCGACGGGTCCCCCGTTCAGGTCCCGGAGAGCCCATGGTATCGACACTGGGCCGCCCGCTCGCCTTCGGCCGGTGGGACGGCTTTCATCAGGGCAAACGCAAAAGGCGGGCACCGGATTCCTCCGGGCCCGCCCTTACGCCTGTGACCAGGTGTTCAGACCATGAGCACTGCGTCCAGCGGGGCGCCGTCAAGAGACGGAAGCAGCCGTTCGCGGCCGCCCAGGAAACCCAGCTCCATCAGGACGGCGATGCCGGCGACCTCGGCGCCCGCGCGCCGGATGAGCCGCACCGACGCCTCGGCCGTGCCGCCGGTGGCGAGGACGTCGTCGATCACCATGACGCGGTCGCCCGCGACCAGATCCTCGGCGTGCACCTCGATCTCGGCCGACCCGTACTCCAGGTCGTACGACTGGCTGAGCGTCGCCCCGGGGAGCTTGCCGGCCTTGCGTACGGGGATGAAGCCGAGCCCGGCGCGTACCGCGACGGGGGCGCCCAGGATGAACCCGCGCGCCTCCAGGCCGACGACCTTGGTGGCGCCGTTCGCGACGCAGAGCTCCGCGAGGGCGTCGGTGAGCGCCGTGAAGGCCGACGGGTCCGCCAGGAGCGGGGTGATGTCCTTGAACATCACGCCCGGCTCCGGGTAGTCCGGCACATCGCGGATACGGCTGAGGAGCAGCGTCGAGAGTTCTGCGAGCTCGGTCATCGGCCCTTCCCCGAGGGCCGACCGCGACCGCGGTTGCGCGACGCGGGCTGGTGGCGGGGGCCGACGACCGCAGCGGACTCGTCGTCCGACGGGTCGTCGTCGAAGTCGTCGCCCTGCGGCTCCGTGGCCTCGGCGGACTCGCCCTTGGCGGCCGCCGCCGCGCGCTTGGCGAGCACGCGCTTCTTCAGAGCCTTGATCTGCGGGTCGCGTTCCTTCAGGTCGGCGACGAGCGGAGTGGCGATGAAGATCGACGAGTACGCACCGGCCGCGAGACCGACGAACAGCGACAGCGAGATGTCGTTGAGCATGCCGGCGCCGAGGAAACCGCCACCGATGAACAGCAGGCCCGCCACCGGCAGCAGCGCGACGATCGTGGTGTTGATCGAACGCACCAGCGTGCCGTTGATGGAGCGGTTGGCGATCTCGCTGTACGTGTAGCGGGTCTGCTTGGTGATGTCCTTCGTGCCCTCCTTCAAGGAGTCGAAGACGACCACCGTGTCGTAGAGCGAGTAACCGAGGATGGTCAGCAGACCGATCACCGTGCCCGTGGTGACCTCGAAGCCGACCAGGGCGTAGATCCCGACCGTGATCGTGATGTCGTGGATCAGTGCGACCAGGGCCGCGATGGCCATGCGCCACTCGAAGGCGATGGCCAGATAGATCACCACGAGGATCATGAAGACGATCAGGCCGGTCCAGGCCTTGTTGGCGATCGTCTCACCCCAGCTGGGTCCGACGAGGTCGGCGTTGATCTTCGCCTCGGGGACGTTCAGGTCCTTGGCGAGTTCGGTCTTGATCTGGTCGGACTTCGCGGTGTCCACGCCGGAGATCTGGATGCGCAGACCGCCGGTGCCGAGCTCCTGCACGATCGCGTCGTGCCCGGAGGCCGCTTCGGCGGAGCGCTCCGCCGTGCCCGCGGAGACGCTGGTCTTCGGGGTGGTGAAGACCGCGCCGCCCTCGAACTCGATGCCCATGTTCAGACCACGCACCGCCAGGCCGACGATGGCCGTGATGGTGATCAGGATCGAGATGCCGTACCAGATCTTGCGCTTGCCGATGAAGTCGTAGCCGACTTCACCGCGGATGAGCCGGGCGCCGAGATGGCCGAGCTTCGACATCTCACGCCTCCTTCGTGTCGACAGGGCCTACGGGAGAGCCGGGGGCACGGCGTGTGCGGCGCAGTGGCGGCTTGGCGCCGAGGCGCTTCGGGTCGAGCCCGGACCACGGGTGTCCGCTCGCGAAGAACTTCTTGCGGGCCAGGATCGTCATCAGCGGCTTGGTGAACAGGAAGACGACGACCACGTCGAGCACGGTGGTCAGGCCGAGCGTGAACGCGAAGCCCTGGACCTTGCCCACGGTGACGACGAACAGCACCGCGGCGGCGAGGAACGACACGAAGTCGGAGACCAGGATCGTGCGCCGGGCCCGCGGCCAGGCGCGCTCGACGGAGGGCCGCAGCGAGCGACCCTCACGGATCTCGTCCCTGATGCGTTCGAAGAACACGATGAACGAGTCGGCCGTGATACCGATCGCCACGATCGCGCCGCAGACCGCCGGCAGGTTCAGCGCGAAGCCGATGGCCGGGCCGAGGAGCGTCATGATCACGTAGGTGAGGACCGCGGACACGAGGAGCGAGGCGAGCGCGATCAGCGACAGGCCGCGGTAGTAGACCACCAGGTAGATCACGACCAGCAGGAGGCCGATGGCACCGGCGATCAGGCCGGCGTGCAGCTGCTCACCGCCGAGGGCCGCGGTGACCGTCGTGACGCTCTGCTCCTGGAAGGAGAGCGGGAGCGCACCGTAGGACAGCACGTTGGCGAGGTCCTGGGCGGACTGCTGGTCGAAGCTGCCGGAGATCTCCGCGCTGCCGCTCAGGGTCGAGCTGACGCTTGGGGCCGAGACCACGTCGCCGTCGAGCACGATGGCGAACTGGTTCATCGGCGGCTGCTGCTGCGAGAGCTTGCTGGTGATCTTCGCGAACTTCTTCGAGCCGCCGCCCGTGAAGTCCATGTTGACGACCCAGGCACCGGTCTGCTGGTTGATCGTGGCCTGCGCCTTGTCGACGTCCTTACCGTTCACCTCGGCGGGGCCGAGGATGTACTTCTCCCACTGACCGGACGAGTTCTTACCGCACGCCACGGCGGGGTCCTCGGGCCTGACGCCCGAGGTGACCTGGCTGCGGGCGGCCTTGTCGGTGCAGTCGAGGTCCGTGAACTTCTTCTGCAGCGCGGCGGTGGCCGGGTCCGGGGTGGAGCTCGCCGAGGGGGTGGGCTTGCCGCTCGCGGAGGAGCCGGCGCTCGGCGTCGGGGAGGAGTCGGCCTTCAGTGCGTCGGTGACGGCACGGCCCTGCGAGGTCGCGGACGCGGTCGGCGTGGGGGTCGGCGTGCTGGACGCCTTGCCCTTGCCGCCGTCCGTGGCCTTGTCGGTCGCCTTGTCGGTCGCCTTGTTCTTGCCCGAGCCCGAAGGGCTGGCGGAGGGCTCGGGGGTGGGCGCACCGGCGGCCACGGTGATCACGGGGCGGAAGTAGAGCTGGGCGGTCGTGCCGACCTGCTCGCGCGCCTGCGCCTCGTTCGTCCCCTTGGGGATGTTGACGATGATGTTGTCGGAGCCCTGGGTCTGGACCTCGGACTCCGTGACACCCAGACCGTTGACGCGGCGCTCGATGATGCTCACGGCCGTGTTCATGTTGGTCTGGTTGACCGCGTTCTTCTGACCCGGCTCACTCTTCGCCTTGAGCGTGATGCTCGTACCACCGGCGAGGTCGATGCCCAGGCGCGGCGTGGTGTGGCCGGACAGGAACATCCCGCCGGTCAGCGCCACCATCGCGATCAGGATGAAGGCCAGTGTGCGGCCCGGCCTGCTCTGGGCGCCGTGACTTCGGCCCTTCTTGGGTGCTGCCACCTTCTCGTTCTCCCTCTCCATCCGTCCAGCAGCGGGGTACGTGCCCGGACGGCCATGAAATGGTGTCGAGAATCCGTGCGGAAATCACACGTCCGGGACCGCGGAGCGCGAGCGGGCGCGCGCGGTCCTGGGGGCGTGACTACTTCGCGTCGGACTCGCCGTCGGTCTTCTTCGGCTCGGCGCCGTCGGCCTCGGGGGCTGCGTCAGTGGCAGCAGCCTCGTCCTTCTTGCCGAGGTCGATGCGCGAGTCGTCCGAAGCGTCGGCGGGCTCGTCGGTCTCGGTGAGGGAGGAAGCGTCGTCCGGCACGATCGCACCATCGGCGCCGAGGGCGTCGTGGTCATCGTTGTCATCACTCTCGGTGCCGTGGACGATGCGGTTGTACTCGTCGTCGCCGAGGACGGCGCCGATCGAGTTCTTCGCGTAGACGGCGTGGACGCCGGGGGCCACCTCCAGAAGGACCATCTCGTCGTGGACCTCCTTGACGGTGGCGTACATGCCCCCGATCGTGCGGACGCCGGAACCGGGCTGCATCTGGTCCCGCATCTGGCCTGCCGCCTGCTGCTTCTTCTTGGCGGAGCGGGTCATCAGGAACATGGCCCCGATGAGCACGATGAACGGGAGGAGGGTCACGATATTCACGGGACGGAAATTCCTTCGCACGACCGCGCACGTAAGCGGCCTGTTGGATGGGGGTGGGCACGCCGTCCACAAGGGCGGCATCGGCGGAGTCTAAGCGAGTCCACGCTCAAGGAACAACGCTCAACATGCCACCGGGGTTCCTGACCTCGCGACTACGCTGCGCGATCACGCCCCGAACAGGTCCTGTTGTCCGCTTGTGCCCCTTGTCTGCTGGGGCGGCGTGAGGCCGAGGTGCGCCCAGGCCGCGGGGGTGGCGACCCGCCCGCGCGGAGTACGAGCCAGCAGGCCTTCGCGTACGAGGAAGGGTTCGGCGACCTCCTCGACCGTCTCGCGCTCCTCCCCCACGGCGACCGCGAGGGTGGAGAGGCCGACGGGCCCGCCGCCGAAGAGCTTGATCAGCGCTTCGAGGACGGCGCGGTCGAGCCGGTCGAGGCCGCGGCCGTCCACCTCGTAGACGCCGAGGGCCACCCCGGCGATGTCACGGGTGATGTGACCGTCGGCCTTGACCTGCGCGTAGTCACGGACCCGGCGCAGCAGTCGGTTGGCGATACGGGGGGTGCCTCGGGAGCGGCCGGCGATCTCGGCGGCGCCCTGGGCGTCGATCTCCACGTCGAGGAGGTTCGCGGAGCGGTGGATGACGCGCTCCAGCTCGGCCGGCTCGTAGAACTCCATGTGCGCCGTGAATCCGAAGCGGTCGCGCAGTGGCGGGGGCAGCAGGCCCGCGCGCGTGGTGGCGCCGACGAGGGTGAACGGGGGCAGTTCCAGCGGGATGGCCGTGGCACCGGGCCCCTTGCCGACGATGACGTCGACCCGGTAGTCCTCCATCGCCATGTAGAGCATTTCTTCGGCGGGGCGGGACATGCGGTGGATCTCGTCGAGGAAGAGGACCTCGCCCTCCTGGAGGGAGGAGAGGATCGCGGCCAGGTCGCCGGCGTGCTGGATGGCCGGGCCGCTGGTGATCCGGATGGGGGCACCCATCTCGGCCGCGATGATCATGGAGAGTGTGGTCTTGCCGAGGCCGGGCGCTCCGGAGAGCAGAACGTGGTCGGCGGTGGCACCACGCGCGCGTGCCGCCCTGAGGACCAGGTCGAGCTGCTCGCGGACCTTCTCCTGGCCGATGAACTCGCCCAGGTCCTTGGGGCGCAGGGCGGCCTCCACCGCCTGGTCCTCGCGGTCGGCGACAGAGCCCACGAGCCGCTCGGTGTCGGGCGTCGCGTCGTCCCAGTTCATGAGGTGTGCCTCGCGGTGGTGGTGGTTCGGGCGGGGAGCGGGCGCGGGCCCGGTCAGCGGGTGCGGTTCAGCGTCTGGAGCGCGGCCTTGAGGAGCCTGCCGACCTGCGGCGTGCCGCCCTCCTCCTCGGCCTGCGGGGCGACCGCCTCAATGGCCTCGTCGGCCTCGCGGGTGGCGTAGCCGAGCCCGATGAGCGCGGCCTGCAGCTGATCGCGCCAGCCGGAGGTCACGGGGGCGCCCACGCCCGTACCGGTGCCGAGGGGCGCGCCGAGCCGGTCCTTGAGTTCGATGAGCAGCTTCTGGGCGCCCTTCTTGCCGATGCCGGGCACAGCGGTGAGCGACTTCTCGTCACCGGAGGCCACCGCGCGGCGCAGGGCGTCGGGGCTGTGCACGGCGAGCATGGCCTGCGCGAGCCGGGGTCCGACACCACTGGCGGTCTGGAGCAGCTCGAAGGTCTGCCGCTCGTCGTCGTCGGCGAAGCCGTAGAGCGTGAGCGAGTCCTCGCGTACGACGAGGGAGGTGGCGAGCTTGGTCTGCTGGCCGATGCGGAGCCCGGAGAGCGTGTTCGGGGTGCACTGGACGGCCATGCCGATGCCGCCGACCTCGACCACCGCGGTGTCAGGGGCGAGGGCGGCCACCGGGCCGCTGACGAAGGCGATCATGCGATACGGCCTTTCGGTGCTGTGGCAGGTTTCGATGCGTGCAGGGCGACGGCCTGCTGGAGTCTGTTCTGCGCGGGGGCGCGCCAGATGTGACAGATGGCGAGGGCCAGGGCGTCGGCCGCGTCGGCGGGCTTGGGGGGTGCGTCCAGTCTCAGCAGGCGTGTCACCATGGCGCCCACCTGCGCCTTGTCGGCCCGTCCGCTGCCCGTCACGGCGGCCTTGACCTCGCTGGGCGTATGGAGGGCCACGGGGATGCCGCGGCGGCTGGCGCAGAGCATGGCGACCGCGCTCGCCTGGGCCGTCCCCATGACCGTCCGCACGTTGTGCTGGCTGAACACCCGCTCCACGGCGACGAATTCGGGCCGGTACTCGTCGAGCCACTGCTCGATGCCCTGCTCGATGGCGACGAGGCGGTGGCCCAACTCCGCGTCGGCCGGGGTCCGTACGACGCCGACACCACGCATCGTCAGGGGCCGCCCCGCGACCCCCTCGACCACGCCGACACCGCACCGGGTCAACCCCGGGTCCACGCCGAGTACGCGCACCCCGCCCCTCCTTCGATAGCCAGTTTGTGCAGGCTATCGGGTACCGCTGACAATGCGACGGGCCGACGGGGTGTGTGTCCCGTCGGCCCGTGCGCTGCCTGCGTGTCAGGCGTCGACCTTCTCCATGACCTCGTCGCTCACGTCGAAGTTGGCGAAGACGTTCTGCACGTCGTCGCTGTCCTCGAGCGCGTCGATGAGCTTGAAGATCTTGCGGGCGCCCTCCTCGTCCAGCTCGACCTGCATGGTCGGGACGAAGTTGGCGTCGGCCGAGTCGTAGTCGATGCCGGCCTCCTGGAGCGCGGTGCGCACGGCGACCAGGTCGGTGGCCTCGCTGAGCACCTCGAAGGACTCACCGAGGTCGTTGACCTCTTCGGCGCCCGCGTCGAGCACGGCACCGAGGACGTCGTCCTCGGACAGCTCACCCTTGGGGACGATCACGACACCCTTGCGGTTGAACAAGTACGAGACGGATCCGGGGTCGGCCATGTTGCCGCCGTTGCGGGTCATGGCGACACGCACGTCGGACGCGGCACGGTTGCGGTTGTCGGTGAGGCACTCGATGAGCACCGCGACACCGCTGGGACCGTAGCCCTCGTACATGATCGTCTCGTAGTCGGCGCCACCGGCCTCGAGGCCGGCACCGCGCTTGACCGCGGAGTCGATGTTCTTGTTCGGGACCGAGCTCTTCTTGGCCTTCTGAATGGCGTCGAAGAGCGTCGGGTTGCCGGACACGTCGGAGCCGCCCGTGCGGGCAGCGACCTCGATGTTCTTGATCATCTTCGCGAAGAGCTTGCCGCGCTTGGCGTCGATCACGGCCTTCTTGTGCTTCGTCGTAGCCCATTTAGAGTGGCCGGACATCTGCCTGTCTCCTTCGCGTAACCAACCCAGTACGAACTCCCCCTGGCCTCAAGGGCCGGGGGACCCCCCGAGATCCTACAAGGACCCGGCCACCAGCTTCGCCCGCACCATGTCGACGAACAGTGCGTGCATCCTGTGGTCGCCGGTCAGTTCGGGGTGGAAGGACGTGGCTAGGGCGTTTTCCTGCCGTACAGCGACTATGTGCCCGTCGTACTCCGCGAGTACCTCGACACGGGCGCCCACCGACTCGACCCAGGGGGCGCGGATGAAGACGCCCTCCACGGGGTCGCCCTCCACGCCGCGCACGTCGACCGCCGCCTCGAAGGACTCGTTCTGACGTCCGAAGGCGTTGCGGCGCACGATCATGTCGATCCCGCCGACCGTCTCCTGGCCCGAACGCGGGTCGAGGATCTTGTCGGCGAGCAGGATCATGCCCGCGCAGGTGCCGTACACCGGCATGCCTTCACGCACACGCGCGCGCAGGGGCTCCATGAGCCCGAACAGGACGGCCAGTTTGGAGATGGTGGTCGACTCCCCGCCGGGCAGGACGATGCCGTCCACCTCGGCGAGTTCCTCGGGCCGCCGCACGGGCCTGGCCACGGCGTCCGCCGTGGCCAGGCCGACGAGGTGCTCCCGTACGTCGCCCTGGAGCGCGAGGACGCCCACTACGGGAGAGGTCATTACCAGCCCCGGTTCGCGTAGCGCTCGGTCTCGGGGAGGGTGTCGCAGTTGATGCCGACCATGGCCTCGCCCAGGTTGCGCGAGGCGTCCGCGATGATCTTGGGGTCGTCGTAGAAGGTGGTGGCCTTCACGATGGCGGCGGCGCGCTTGGCGGGGTCGCCGGACTTGAAGATGCCGGAGCCGACGAAGACGCCCTCGGCGCCGAGCTGACGCATCAGGGCGGCGTCGGCGGGCGTGGCGACACCACCGGCGGAGAACAGCACCACCGGCAGCTTGCCGAGCTCGGAGACCTCCTTGACGAGCTCGTAGGGGGCGCGCAGCTCCTTGGCGGCGGCGTACAGCTCGTTGTTGTCGAAGCCGCGCAGCCTGGCGATCTCGTTCTTGATCTGGCGCAGGTGGCGGACGGCCTCGACGACGTTGCCCGTGCCGGCCTCGCCCTTCGAGCGGATCATGGCCGCGCCCTCGGCGATGCGGCGCAGGGCCTCGCCGAGGTTGGTGGCGCCGCACACGAAGGGGGTCGTGAACGCGAACTTGTCGCTGTGGTTGACCTCGTCGGCCGGGGTCAGCACCTCGGACTCGTCGATGTAGTCGACGCCGAGCGACTGCAGGACCTGGGCCTCGACGAAGTGACCGATGCGGGACTTGGCCATGACCGGGATGGAGACGGCCTCGATGATCTCTTCGATCATGTTCGGGTCGGACATCCGGGCCACGCCGCCGTCCTTGCGGATGTCGGCCGGCACCCGCTCGAGCGCCATGACAGCCACCGCGCCGGCGTCCTCGGCGATCTTCGCCTGCTCGGCGTTGACGACGTCCATGATCACGCCGCCCTTGAGCTGCTCGGCCATGCCGCGCTTCACGCGCGCGGTGCCGGTGGTTTCGACGGACTGGGGGGTGCTGGACACGGGTGACCTCGCTCGGTGGAAAAAGGGGGGTTACTACTCCACAGAGGAAACGCCCCGCGACCAGTCCACATCAAGGGCCAATGTCCGACCGGTGGCTCATTCTCCGCGAACGCGCCTGATCACCACCGTGTTACGTAGTGGGCCGGTCGGTCCCTTATGTGGTGGGTCGGTCGGCGAGCGCTTATGTGGTGGGCCGGTCGGCGAGCGCGACGGGCGGCTCGTCGTCCATCTCGAAGGCCAGGGGGAACGGCGCGTGGCCCGCGAGCCGGAACCAGCGCACCGTGCGGTGCCTGCGCAGGGCGCGTGCGGCCCGTACGGCGTCGTTGTGGAAGCGCCGGGCCATCGGCACCCTGCGGACGGCCTGCGCGAGCTCCTCGGCCGCGTCGGGGCCGCCAGGGGCGGCGCGCACCGCCTCCATCTGCCCGGCCTCGCCGAACACGGCCCGCAGCGCCTGACTCAGCTCGCTCTCGGCGACCTCACGGTGGTCCTCCTCGGCCTGCCGTGCCGCGTGCGCGGCCTCGTACAGGACGATCGAGGCGGCGGGGTCGAGCACTCCGGAGGTGGCCAGCTCCTGCGCCACCGAGGCGCGGCGCAGCAGTTGGGCGTCGAGGGCGGCGCGGGCCGCGTCGATCCGGGCGTGCAGCCGGTCGAGACGGCCCGCTGTCCAGCTCAGGTAGAGGCCGACCGCGATGAGGAAGACCGCGATCCAGATCAAAGTGGAGGTCACGGGCGCAAAGGCTACAGCCGTGCACCGCACCGGCGATCAGCCGCGTACAGGACGGGAGGGACGTACCGGTTTGTGCGCGTGGCGCGCCGGTACGTCCCGTCAGTCGCGGGCGAGCCCGAACCGGGCCCGCAGTCCGCTGCGTTCGTCGGTGGCCACGGCCGCGGCGCCGGTGGTCACCGTCTCGTACACGGACAGGATGTCCGCCCCCACGGTCGACCAGTCGAAGCGCCGCACGTGCTTGCTGCCGCGCTCCCGCAGCTCCTCGCGCCGGTCGGCGTCGCCCAGGAGCCGGACGGCCGAGTCCGCGAGGGCGTCCGCGTCCTCGTTCGCGAACAGCTCGCCCGCGCCGCCCTGGTCGAGGACCTGCGCGAACGCGTCGAGATCCGAGGCCAGGACGGGCGCGCCCGCCGACATGGCCTCGACGAGGATG
The DNA here is from genome assembly GCF_053607285.1 of Streptomyces sp. NPDC055140. Taxonomy (NCBI): domain Bacteria; kingdom Bacillati; phylum Actinomycetota; class Actinomycetes; order Kitasatosporales; family Streptomycetaceae; genus Streptomyces; species Streptomyces sp. NPDC055140. Next base: position 17,937 of record NZ_JBSGTG010000004.1, read on the forward strand.
ATGCCGAAGCTCTCGCCGCCGGTGTTGGGGGCCACGTACACGTCGACGCTGCGCAGCAGCCTGGCCTTGTCCTCGTCGCTGACCATGCCGAGGAACTCGACACGTTCGCGCATCTCGACGGGCAGGCTCGCGACGGCCTCCTCCTCGTCGCCGCGTCCGGCCACGAGCAGCCGGGTCCCGGGCCGCTCGGCCAGGATCCTCGGCAGGGCCTTCATCAGTACGGGAAGACCCTTGCGGGGCTCGTCGATGCGCCCGATGAAGCCGATGGTGCCGCCCTGCCACTCGGCCTTGGGCTCGGCGCGGGCGAAGAAGTCCACGTCGACGCCGTTCGGGATGACGACCGCGTCCCCGCCGAGATGCTCCACGAGCGTGCGGCGCGCGTACTCGCTCACCGCGATCCGCGCGCTGATCTTCTCCAGGGCGGGCTGGAGGATCGGATACGCGGCGATCATGGCGCGGGACCGCGGGTTCGACGTGTGGAACGTGGCGACGATCGGGCCCTGCGCGGCCCAGCAGGAGAGCAGCCCCAGCGAGGGCGAGGCCGGCTCATGGATGTGGATCACGTCGAACGTGCCGTCGTGCAGCCAGCGGCGCACGCGCGCGGCGCTCAGGAAGCCGAAGTTGAGCCGGGCGACCGAGCCGTTGTAGGGCACGGGGACGGCACGGCCCGCCGAGACGACGTACGGCGGCAGCGGGGTCTCGTCGTCGGCCGGGGCGAGGACGGACACCTCGTGCCCCAGGGCGATGAGGTGCTCCGCGAGGTCGCGGATGTGGAACTGGACGCCGCCCGGCACGTCCCAGGAGTACGGGCAGACGATGCCGATCTTCACGGTCGGCGCTCCTCGAGGTCAGCGAGCCACAAGCGCTGCAGCATGTGCCAGTCCTCCGGGTGGTCGGCGATCCCTGTGGCGAAGGCGTCGGCCAGCGCCTGCGTCATGACAGACGTCTTTTCGGCGCGGGTACCTGTCTCGGGCACCTCGATGGGGGCGTGGACGCGTCCGCGCATGACGGGCGACTCGTCGTACCAGAGGGTCACCGGGAGGAGCAGGGCGCCGGTCTGCTGGGCGAGTATCGCCGGCCCCGCGGGCATGCGCGCGGTGTCGCCGAAGAACTTCACCTCGACGCCGGACTCGGACAGATCGCGGTCGGCGACCAGGCAGACCAGGCCGCCGGCGCGCAGTCGGCGTGCGAGCGTGCCGAAGGCGGATCCGCCTTCGTGCGGCAGGACCTCCATGCCGAGGCTCTCGCGGTAGGCCACGAAGCGGTCGTAGAGAGTCTCGGGCTTGAGGCGCTCGGCGACCGTCGTGAACGGGGTCTCCAGCTTGGTGGTGACCCAGGCACCCGCCAGGTCCCAGTTGCCCAGGTGGGGCAGGGCCAGGATGACGCCCTTGTCGGACGCGAGGCCGTCGGTGAGGAGGTGGGCGTCGTCGATGTCGAAGCCGTTCCTGACCCGGTCCGCGCTCCAGGACGGCAGCCGGAACGACTCCATCCAGTACCGCAGGTACGAGCGCATGCCCGCCCTGGAAAGCTGCTTGAGGCGCTCCGGGGAAGCGTCGGGCACCACGCGCGCGAGGTTGGACTCCAGGCGCAGGACACTCTTGCCGCGCTGCCTCCACGTGAGGTCGGCGATGGTACGGCCCAGGCGGACCGCGACGGGCTCGGGGAGCTTCTTGACCGTGCTCCAGCCCGCTCCGTAGAGGGCGTCGACGAGTCGTTCGCGCGCGTTGCTCACGATACGGTCCCGCTCTCCTGGGAGGCCTCGGCGGCGGCCTCCGCGTCGGCCTCGGCCGACTCCCTGCGGACGGTCACCATCCGCTGGATCAGCGTCACGAGGCTGCCCGCGGCGACGGCCCACAGGGCGATCGGCAGCAGGACCTGGATGCCGGGCACACCGAACTTGTGCAGCCCCGCGAGGCCGGCGGCGACGAGGGTGATCACGAGCCGCTCGGCGCGCTCCACCAGGCCGTTGACCGCCACGGGCAGGCCGATGGCCTCACCGCGGGCCTTGGTGTACGACACGACCTGGCCGCTGGCGAGGCAGAAGATGGAGACGGCACACAGCATGTTGTTGTCGCCGGATCCCGCGTACCAGAGGGCGAGGCCGCCGAAGATCGCGCCGTCCGCGACGCGGTCGAGCGTGGAGTCGAGGAACGCGCCCCAGCGGCTGGTGCGGCCGAGCTGGCGCGCCATGTTGCCGTCCACGAGGTCCGAGAACACGAACAGCGTGATGACGATCGTGCCCCAGAAGAACTCCCCGCGGGGGAAGAAGACCAGCGCGCCCGCCACGACCCCGGCCGTACCGAGGAGCGTGACCGCGTCGGGGCTGACCCCGCGACGGATGAGAAACGCGGCGAACGGTGTGAGGACACGCGTGAAGAATGCACGCGCGTACTTGTTCAGCATGGCCTTCCCGAGGGTCGGATGGCCGCGCGGCCCTTCTGGCCACCGGCTGGCCCATCGTAGTCACGCGCGCGCGTGGACGACCTACGGGCACCCGCGCGCCCCGGGGGATCACGTACGACGTATGGACGCACCGTGACGCGAGTGGAAAGCTCGAAGACACCGCGGGCGTCGTCGGAGCCGCCATCGCGGGTCCCGCGAGTCCGCGCCCAATGGGACCCCCTCTTCAGCAGGGGTGCCACCTCACCGTGCAAGTAACCGGGAGGCAAGGCATGGGCGACAAGGCGAACACACACACCGGAGCCGCCGGCAGGGCTACGGCGGCCGACCACCCCGCGTCCGTGAGGAATGTGGTGCTGGTCGGCCACAGCGGATCGGGCAAGACGACGTTGGTGGAGGCTCTCGCGCTGACCGCGGGGGCGGTGAACAGGGCGGGCCGGGTGGAGGACGGGACCGCCGTTTCCGACTACGACGAGATCGAGCACCGGCAGCAGCGGTCGGTTCAGCTCTCCCTGGTGCCCCTCGAATGGGACGGGTACAAGATCAATCTTCTGGACACCCCCGGATACGCGGATTTCGTCGGGGAGCTGAGGGCCGGTCTTCGGGCAGCGGATGCGGCCCTCTTCGTCGTCTCGGCGTCCGACGGGCCCGAGACCATGGCGGGCGCGACACGCATGGTGTGGGAGGAGTGCGCGGCGGTCGGCATGCCGCGCGCCATCGTGGTGACGCATCTGGAGGCGGCGCGCTCCGACTTCGAACAGATGACGCGGACCTGTGAGACGTTCTTCGGCGGTGACGACCCGGACGCCGTCATCCCGCTCTACCTGCCCCTGCACGGCGAGCCGGGGCCCGACGGGCACGCGCCGGTCACCGGCCTCGTCGGCCTCCTGTCGCAGCGCGTCTTCGACTACGCGTCGGGCGAGCGCAAGGAGTCCGAGCCGGACCTCGATCAGCTGCCGCTCATCGAGGAGGCACGCAACCGTCTGATCGAGGGGATCATCGCCGAGAGCGAGGACGAGACCCTCATGGACCGCTATGTGAGCGGCGAGGAGATCGACTACAAGACGCTGGTCGGGGACCTGGAGCGGGCCGTCGCGCGCGGTGTCTTCCACCCGGTGCTCGCCGCGGCCCCCGCGGCTCCGGGCGCCCGCCAGGGCATCGGCACGGTCGAGCTGCTCGAACTCATCACGGGCGGTTTCCCCACTCCCCTGGAGCGCGCGGCCCCCGTGGTCACCACCCCGTCGGGCGACGCGCGCACGGTGAACGTCTGCGATCCGGACGGCCCCCTGGTCGCGGAGGTCGTGAAGACGGCGTCCGATCCGTACGTGGGCCGGATCTCGCTGGTACGGGTCTTCTCCGGAACCCTGCGACCCGACGACACGGTGCATGTGTCGGGGCACGGCCTCGCCGACCGCGGCCACGAGGACCACGACGTCGACGAACGCATCGGCGCCCTCTCGTCACCCTTCGGGAAACAGCAGCGCGTGCTCTCCCACTGCATCGCCGGTGACATGGCGTGCGTGGCCAAGCTCGGCAGGGCGGAGACCGGCGACACCCTCTCCGCCAAGGACGACCCGCTCCTCATGGAGCCGTGGGACATGCCGGACCCACTGCTTCCGCTGGCGATCCAGGCACACAGCAAGCCGGACGAGGACAAGCTCTCGCAGGGCCTGTCCCGGCTGGTCGCCGAGGACCCGACGATGCGGCTCGAACAGAACCAGGCGACGCACCAGGTCGTCCTGTGGTGCCTCGGTGAGGCGCATGCGGACGTCGCCCTGGAGCGGCTGCGCAACCGGTACGGCGTCCAGGTCGACGTCGTACCGCACAAGGTCTCCCTCAGGGAGACGTTCGCCGACAGGTCCGCGGGCCGCGGGCGCCACGTGAAGCAGTCCGGCGGGCACGGACAGTTCGCGATCTGCGAGATCGAGGTGGAGCCGCTGCCGCACGGCTCCGGCATCGAGTTCGTGGACAAGGTCGTCGGCGGCGCGGTGCCACGGCAGTTCATCCCGTCCGTGGAGAAGGGCGTACGGACACAGGCCGCGAAGGGCGTGGCCGCGGGCTATCCCCTCATCGACGTGCGGATCACGCTGCTCGACGGCAAGGCGCACTCGGTGGACTCCTCCGACGCGGCGTTCCAGACGGCGGGGGCGCTGGCGCTGCGGGAGGCGGCGGCTGACGCGAAGATCCATCTACTGGAGCCGGTCGCCGAGGTACAGGTGCTCGTCGCGGACGACTACGTGGGCGCGGTGATGAGCGACCTGTCGGGGCGGCGCGGCCGCGTGGTCGGCACGGAACAGGCGCCGGGGTCTCGCACGCTCGTACGGGCCGAGATCCCGGAGATCGAGATCGGCCGGTACGCGGTGGACCTGCGGTCGCTGTCGCACGGCACGGGGCGGTTCAGCCGGGCGTACGCGCGGCACGAGCCGATGCCTTCGCAGTTGGGCGACAGGATGCGCGAACAGGCGCAGGACGTCTCGTAGTTGACCGTCCCCCGCCACCCGCCAGCCAGGCCGCCCGCCCGGTCCCCTTCCGGGCGGGCGGCTTCGGCCGTCCCCTGACGGATGTCGGTGCGCCCGGATACGCTGATGACCTGATCAAGCCGATGACCTGATCAACAGGTGTGCGGGGCAAGGAAGTCGGGAAAGCCGCAGGAGCGAAGGCGCGCGGCGATGGGGGCGGCAGTGGCGGACGACGTATTCGACTTCAGGCCCGGAGCGCAGGTGCCGTTGCACGGCTCCGCGGGACAGACCGCGGCCACGTACGCCCTCGCTTCGGCGGCGTACCGGGACGCGAAGGTGGACGATCTGCTCGCCGCCAACAGTGAGTGGCACAAGTCCGATGTGAAGAAGGGCCTTTGGTCGCTGGCGGCGCCGAATCTGGGCGAGGCGTTCTCGCGGGCCGTCCAGGGCCGACTGCTCGGCGGCGCCCGCAAGCCGCTCATCCAATCCTTCGGCACCGAGCCGCAGGTCGTCGTCGAGCACTGTCTCGCGGCGAACCGGATCCGTAAGCAGCGCGACAGCTGGCTGACGGCCGTGATGGCGCTGTGCGGCCTCCTCTTCCTGCCCGGCCTCATCGTGTGGCTGCTCGTCTTCCAGGTCCGCCGCATGATCGCCGGCCACGAGAACAAGCGCATGGCCGCGCTGTTCACGGCGCTGATGGTGGCGGTCGCGGCCGTCGCCGTGATCTTCATGGTCCGGCTGCCGTTCACGGGCTTCTGGGCCTGGTACCTGCGGGCGGCGATCGTGGCGCCCGTGGTCGGCTGGCTGTGGGCCCGGCAGATCTGCGAGCGCACGGCGCAGGACATGCGGGATCGCTGGGACAGCCTGCTCGCGGGCGGCGGCATCGGCGCCAAGATCCCGGAGGCGGTGCCCGGCAGCCCGGGCGAGACGGCTGCCGAGCGGCTGCGCCAGAGCCTCGCCAAGCTGACCGCGGAGCAGCGGTCGAACGCCGTGTTCTACGCGGGCCCCAAGGGCATCCTCGGCATGGGCACCCGCTGGGGCAGCTGGCAGCTCGCCGAGGAGTTGATTCCCCGCGACGAGGGCGCGGAGATCCACCCGTTCCGCAGTTGGGACGTCATTCGGGCGATCCACGACAAGCTGCGGCTCCTGGAGCGCGGCCCCCTGCACACGGGCGGGTTCCCGACACCGTCGATCAAGCACTGGATCGTCTCGCCGATCGGGGAGAACGCGAAGAAGGTGGCCCGCCCCAGCGGCACCGACGTCGAGGCCTTCCAGATCAAGAACCACGAGATACAGCGGATCTGCAACGAGCAGCAGTTCGGCAGCGGCGACCGCCACTACCTGGGTGTGCAGTTCACGCTCTGGGACGGCCAGTTGGTGATCACGATGCTGATCACGGTGACGGTGCTGCACGAGACGCTGCGCATCGAGATCACCGGCCACGCGCTCGGCCCGGTGCACTCCCTGTTCACGACGAAGCCCGAGCCGAAGACGAAGGAAGTCGCCAAGGCCATCAAGTTCTGGGAGACGGTGGAGAAGAAGCTGCCCCTCATCGAGCCCGACGAGGTGGTCCGCCTCGCGGTGCGCGCGCCCTTCACCTGGTACCCGCCGCTCCTGGACTTCATAGGCGGCAAGCTGATCCTGCCCGAGCCCTTCGGACTGCGGCACGCGTGGGCGGACAAGCCGTGGCGGCACCGCTTCATGGCGGACGACGCGCTGCGCACGGCCACCCCGGTCCTGCGCGTGGTGCACGCGGCGGCCATCAAGGTCCTGGAGGAGAACGGCGTGGACACCGAGAAGTTCGGTACCCGCTCGACGCTCCTCAGCGGCCTGGTCCAGGCCCCGACGCCCACGAACGCCGACGTGTACGACGCGTAGCCGGGCCTGGCCGGCCTGGGGCGTACGCGCCCGGGCCGGCCGGTCACGATCGGCTCAGTCGGCGTCCGGCCAGGCCTTGGCCAGCGCGGTCCTGGTGTCGCCGAGCAGCTGCGGCAGCACCTTGGTGTGACCCACGACGGGCATGAAGTTGGTGTCGCCGCCCCAGCGCGGAACGATGTGCTGGTGCAGGTGCGCGGCGATGCCGGCCCCCGCCACCGCGCCCTGGTTCATGCCGATATTGAAGCCGTGCGCCCCGGACGCGGTGCGCAGCGCGGCCATCGCGCGCTTGGTGAAGAGGGCCAGCTCGGCGGTCTCGCCGTCGTCCAGATCCGTGTAGTCGGCGACGTGCCGGTACGGCAGCACCATCAAGTGGCCGCCGTTGTACGGATAGAGGTTGAGGATCGCGTAGACGCTCGCGCCGCGCGCCACGATCAGCGCTTCCTCGTCGGTCATGCCGGGTGCGGCGCAGAACGGACAGCCGTCGTCGGCTCCCGGTCCGGTCGGCTTGTTCTCCCCCTGGATGTAGGCCATCCGGTGCGGCGTCCAAAGGCGCCCGAACCCGTCCGGCTCACCCACCGGCCCCGTGTGCTGCTCCGGCTCACTCGTCATGAGGTGCAGCATATGACTTCGCCCGTTCGGAGCGTGTCGGCGGGGCAGGCCCCGGTCCCCGCCCGCGATTCTTGACCGATGGACGAGAGACGGCGCACGCCGTGGGAGCACCGGATGGAGACCCCGCTGACGCTGGCGGCCCTGCTGTTCCTCGCGTCGTACGCGATCAGAGTCCTGGGGCACGGACTTCCGGAGGCGGTGCGCGACGCGTGTCTCGCGGTGACCTCCGCCGCCTGGGCCGTCTTCGCGCTGGACTTCGCCGTCCGATGGCGCCACAGCGGCAAGGGGCTCTCGTTCGTGCGCCGCCACTGGCTGGACGCAGTGGTCGTGGTGCTGCCGCTGCTGCGCCCACTGCAGATCGTGCGGACCTACGACGCCGTGCGGCGGCGGCACGAACAACCGCGGCTCAGCCTGCACGCGCGCGTGGCGACCTACGCCGGGATGTCCGCCGCGCTGCTCGGATTCGCGGCGGCGTTGGCCGAGTACCAGGTCGAGCGCGGGCAGCCGCACGCCACGATCCGTACCTTCGGGGACTCCGTGTGGTGGGCCTGCTCGACGCTGGCGACCGTCGGATACGGGGACGTGGTCCCGGTGACCCCCCTCGGGCGTCTGGTGGCGGTGGCGCTGATGGCCTACGGCCTGGCGTTGCTCGGAGCGATCACGGGCTCGTTCTCGTCCTGGATGTTCCAGGTGTTCAGGCGCGACAGCGACGAGAGGCCCCCGGAAGACTTCCCGGGGGCCTCCTGATGTCGTACGTCGCTGCTGTCAGCGGCGGGCGTCAGACCTGCACGCGCTCCTCGACGACCTTGACGATCTTCTCGATCGCCTCGTCGACGGGGATGCCGTTCTCCTGCGAGCCGTCGCGGTAGCGGAAGGAGACGGCGCCGGCCGCCATGTCCTCGTCGCCCGCGATGATCATGAACGGCACCTTCTGCTTCTGCGCGTTCCTGATCTTCTTCTGCATACGGTCCGACGAAGAGTCCACGTCGACGCGCAGCCCCTTCTTCTTCGCCTTGACCGCGAACTCCTCGAGGTACGGGATGTGCGCGTCGCCGATCGGGATGCCGACCGCCTGCACCGGCGCGAGCCAGGCCGGGAAGGCACCCGCGTAGTGCTCGAGGAGCACCGCGAAGAACCGCTCGATGGAGCCGAACAGCGCGCGGTGGATCATGACCGGGCGCTGCTTGGTGCCGTCGGGGCCGGTGTACTCCAGGTGGAAGCGCTCAGGCAGGTTGAAGTCGAGCTGCACGGTCGACATCTGCCAGGTGCGGCCGATGGCGTCCTTCGCCTGGACGGAGATCTTCGGGCCGTAGAACGCGGCGCCGCCCGGGTCCGGGACCAGCGGGAGGCCCTGCTTCTCGGCGACCTGGCGCAGCGTCTCGGTGGCCTCTTCCCAGATCTCGTCGGAGCCGACGAACTTCTCGGGGTCCTTGGTGGACAACTCCAGGTAGAAGTCGGTCAGGCCGTAGTCGCGCAGCAGCCCGAGGACGAAGGTGAGCGTCTTGTCGAGCTCCTCCGCCATCTGCTCCTTGGTGCAGTAGATGTGCGCGTCGTCCTGCGTGAAGCCGCGGGCGCGGGTGAGGCCGTGCACGACGCCCGACTTCTCGTACCGGTACACGGTGCCGAACTCGAAGAGCCGCAGCGGCAGTTCACGGTAGGAACGCCCGCGCGCATCGAAGATCAGGTTGTGCATCGGGCAGTTCATGGGCTTGAGGTAGTAGTCCACGCCCTCGTCGAGCTGCATGGGCGGGTACATGCCGTCGGCGTACCAGTCCAGGTGGCCCGAGGTCTCGAAGAGCTTCCCCTTCGTGGCGTGGGGGGTGTAGACGAACTCGTAGCCCTCCTCCTCGTGCCGGCGGCGCGAGTAGTCCTCCATGACCCGGCGGATGATGCCGCCCTTGGGGTGGAAGACGGCCAGACCGGAACCGATCTGGTCGGGGATGGAGAACAGGTCCAGCTCGTTGCCCAGCTTGCGGTGGTCGCGCTTCTCGGCCTCGGCGAGGAACTCCAGGTGCGCCTTCAGCTCGTCCTTCGACGGCCAGGCGGTGCCGTAGATGCGCTGGAGCATCGGGTTCTTCTCGCTGCCGCGCCAGTACGCCGCCGCGTTCCGCATCAGCTTGAACGCGGGGATGTTGCGGGTGGTGGGCAGGTGCGGACCGCGGCAGAGGTCCTTCCAGCACAGGTCACCGGTCTTGGCGTCGAGGTTGTCGTAGATGGTCAGCTCGCCGCTGCCCACCTCGACATTCGCACCGTCGTCGGTGGACGCGGAGCCCTTGATGCCGATGAGCTCCAGCTTGTACGGCTCGTCGGCCAGCTCCTCGCGGGCGTCCTCGTCGGTGACGACACGGCGCGAGAAGCGCTGCCCGCGCTTCTGGATCTCCTGCATCTTCTTCTCGATGGCCTTGAGATCCTCGGGCGTGAAGGGCTTCTCCACGTCGAAGTCGTAGTAGAAGCCGTCCTTGACCGGCGGGCCGATGCCCAGCTTGGCGTCGGGGAACAGCTCCTGCACGGCCTGCGCCATCACGTGGGCGGTGGAGTGGCGCAGGATGTTGAGGCCGTCCTCGGAGGAGATCTCGACCGGCTCGACCTCCTCGCCGTCCTGCACGGCGTACGCGAGGTCCTTCAGCTCGCCGGCCACGCGGGCGGCGACGATGGTGCGCTCGCCGGCGAAGAGCTCGGCGGCCGTAGTGCCCGTCGTCACCACGCGCTCTTCCCGCTCGGAATCGCGTTGGATGATCACACGGACGTCTGACACCGGACTCTCCTACCTGAAGGGGGCACGCGATGATCTGGCCACGCGCGCAATACACAGGGGATCGTACCGAGCCCGGGGCCCGACTCGCGAAACGGCATCAACGCGGCCCGCGCCGCGATCCCCGTGCATGCACCGGGAGCCCTCTGCTCACGAGCCCGTGAGCTCAGTCGTCCCCGCTGCACGCCTCCTCGAAGAAGTCCAGATTCTCCTGGAGCGACTTCATCAGCCGGTCCCGCTCGGCCTCCTCCACCTGTACGGGCACCACTCCGCCGGCCCCGGTCAGCCGCCGGAAGCCGCCCCGGCTCTCCAGCCGCCCGTGCACCCTGATCGGCAGCCCCACGAGATGCGCGTGCCCCGCCGTCCGGTACGCCTCCTCGTCCAGCGTCATCCGGACGTGCGGTACATCGGCGCCCCCCATGACGTGCAGCCGCACCGTGCCTTCTCCGCGCGGCCCCGATCTGCGCATGCGCACGACGGTCCCGGTGATGCGGACGGCGATGGACGGCTCGGACTGCAGATAGCGGGCGCTCGCCTCCCGCAGCACCGCCAGGTCGCCGGGCGAGAACTCGACGGGGGCGTCCCCGGCCGTGCACTCGTCGGGCACCCCGGCCGCCGGTGACCACTCGACGCCGACCCGGGCTCCCTCCGTACCGCGGACGAGGGCGACGAGCGCTTCGACGAGCTCATGGCTCACCCCCGCCTCGACCGCGCCGTCGAAGGCGTCCATGCCGCCGGTGGCCCGCCGGTAGTCGATGGCCTCACGGGCCGCGTACAGCGCCTGGTGGAGCCGGACGGCGAGCGCGCGGCCCGCGGCGACGGGCACGAACGCGGTGAGCCTGCGGCCGCCGGGAGCGTCACCGACGAGGACGGTCTCCAGCGAAGCGGCGGCGGGCCTGCGGTGGCGGGCCCCGTAGTAGCCGGCCCTGCCCCGGGCGGCGAGCGCGGCGGCCAGCAGCATCCGCCGGGCGGCGGCGCGCAGTTGCTCCTCCACCGGCCACGCGGCGCTGCCCGCGGGCCCGGCCGGCACATCGCGCCACCAGCGGATCTCGTCGCTCGGCACGGCGAGCGAGACGAGTACCTCCCGCGCGGAGGGCGATCCACTGCGTTCCAGTGCCTCGAGGGCCTCGCCGAGCAGGTCATCGCTGTCGGGGAAGGCGCGGGTCTCCGGCACGAGCAGGCTGGTGCGCCCGGAGGCGCCGGGCAGCGTCCAGCGCACATAGCGCCCGGTGGCGCCGCCGCGGCGTTCCCAGCCGTGCCGGTCGAGCAATGCGTTGAGCACGACCGGGTCGACCTGCTCCGGCCCGGGGCCTTCGAGGTCGGCGGGGTGGGATCGGGCGGTGTTCAGGGCGCGTAGGCGCTCGTCGGTCGGGCGGTGCTGCATCAGGGTCTCCCTCCCTGTCCGTCAGGGCCTCCCGCGTCCTTCAGGGCCTCCCGCCCGTCCCGATCCGCGTCATGATCTCGCAGAGCGCACGGTCGTCGAAGATCCGCGAGGTCGGGATGCGCACGGTGGTGCGGCGCCTCCCTGTCACGGGGTGGCCGGCCAGGTTGATCCAGTAGCAGCAGTGCCGCAGGTCGAGCCGGTCGTGGCCGGCCCGCAGCCAGTCGTCCTGCGAGCGCGGCACGATCATCACGACCAGGATCTTGTGCACCGACACCGGTGTGCGGGCGAGCTTCTCCAGGTGTGCGTTGTCGAGCGTGAAGGAGAAGGACGGCCCCGGCGGCTTCGGTGGGAGCTGGTACGTGCACTTGAGCTGCACCTTGATGGTGACCTCGTCGTCGACCGTGTGCCCGGGGGCGCTGTGGCTGACGTGCCAGTCGATTCCGTTGTCAGGGAACGGCTGAGAGAGCGAACAGCCCGCGGCTGCCGCTACTGCGTGCAGATAGCCCACCTGGAGTGTCTCCATGCAGGCGGTGGTGGCGAGTGTGCCGCGCGGCGGTGCGATCCGCTCGGGCAGCAGCCCACCCTGTTCGGGCTGCGCGAGCGCCATGTCCAACTGGCCTTCCGAAACAGGTGAATCCCCTGGACGGGCCGCTGAACTGCCGTGACCCGTATCTGTGTTGTCTCCGGTCGGCGTACGACGCAAACAGCCCGGGTATCACCGAAACGGGCAGCAGCGAGGGGCCATCTGCCAGGTGTGAACGAGGAGTTGCATTGACATGACGTGCTGGTACGAGGGCCCTCTGGCCGCCTTCGACACCGAGACCACCGGCGTGGACGTGGAGAGCGATCGCATCGTGTCGGCCGCGATCGTGGTGCAGGACGCCCCGGGCAGCCGGCCACGTGTCTCACGCTGGCTCGTGAATCCGGGGGTACCGGTACCGGCCGGGGCGACGGAGGTGCACGGCCTGACGGACGAGCACCTCCAGCGCAACGGCCGCTGGCCGGCTCCCGTCATGGAGGAGATAGCCCGGCTGCTGGGCGAGCAGGCCGCGGCGGGCCGCCCGCTCGTGGTGATGAACGCGCCCTTCGATCTGACGCTCCTGGACCGGGAGTTGCGGCGACATCGCGCCTCCGCGCTCGGCCGCTACATGGAGAGCTCGTCGCTGTGCGTCCTCGATCCGCGCGTCCTCGACAAACACCTGGACCGCTACCGCAAGGGCCGCCGCACCCTGACGGACCTGTGCGCGCACTACGAGGTGGAGCTGGAGGGCGCGCACGACGCGGCCGCGGACGCGCAGGCGTCCCTGGATGTCGTACGGGCTGTGGGGCGCCGGTTCGCGTCCCGCCTGGAGCGTCTGTCCCCCGCCGAGCTGCACACCCTTCAGGCGGTGTGGCATGCCGCGCAGGCGCGTGGGCTGCAGGCGTGGTTCGCGCGCAGCGGCAATCCGGAGACGGTGGATCCGGCGTGGCCGATGCGCACGGAACTGCGGGAGGCCGCCTGAGAGTTGCCCGTACGGGCTCGGGCCCGGGGCACAGAAAAGCCGGTCCGTCAGCTGACGGACCGGCTTTCTTCCGGGTGGGCGATACTGGGTTCGAACCAGTGACCTCTTCGGTGTGAACGAAGCGCTCTCCCACTGAGCTAATCGCCCGGGAACGGGTTGAACCATACAGGCCCCGGCGGGTTTCCAACAAACCGGTTCGGTCAGCGCCGCCGCAGATGCGCGACGAGCCCGCGCCGCCCACCCCGCATCATCAGCGCGTGGTTGACGAGGAACACCGGCCTGCCGACGAGGGCGAACCGTCGCAACAGGGGTTTGCGCACCTCCACCTCCTGCTCGTACAGCGCACGCGTCCCGCCCTCATGCGCGCGCACGGTCCACCGCACCCAGCCCTCCAGGTCGCCGGACATGGTGATCTCCAGGACCCCGGCCTCGGTGTCGCGGCGCAGGGCGGTGGCCGTCACGAACAGGTCGTACGGGAGGAGCGAGCGGAAGCGGGCGGTGCCGCGGCGCTCGTCGAGGGGTGTCGCCTCGCGCACTTGGGGCCACCACAGGGGGTAGTCCTCTGCGCGCTCGAGGGCCGCGAACACATCGGCGAGCTCCGCGGGCAGGTCCCAGACCGTGCGGAAGCGGTAGCGGTTCCAGTCCATGGTGCGAGTCTCCCCCGTTACGCGGTGACTCAACTGAACGTGAATTGGCGTGACGGCGACGGCCATTGATTCACCGTCAGAACTTCCGGATTCCTGGCGAAGTCCGGGAACTCTGAAACGGGGTCAGGTTCGCCCTCCCGTCGAATTACCGATGGGGCCCCGCGGGGTTTATATCCCGGGCATCCGTACGGATTATGGGATTCCTGTTCCGGTCGCCGGACACCAGGAGCGCGCCACAGCCAGAAAGCGCTTGCCGATCATGACGGCCGGACGCGGAAACGCCGAGTGCCCCGGAGGCTTGAAGCCTCCGGGGCACTCGGTCCGGGGTGGGCGATACTGGGTTCGAACCAGTGACCTCTTCGGTGTGAACGAAGCGCTCTCCCACTGAGCTAATCGCCCGGGCGCAGAGAGAACATTACCGCATGTCAGCAGGTGCTCCGGCCAGCCCTGACACCCCCGGCGCGACCCTCGCGGACCACCCCGCTCACTCCTTGATCTTCCACGGCATCTCGAAGCCGAACTTCCACACGTAGATCGCCACGAGCACCGCGATGATCACCACGCCGACCGACGTCAGGATGATGTTCCGCCGGCGCACCGCGGGGTCGAGCGCGCGCTGCGTGGCCTCGGTGACCTTGCGCTTCGTCCAGCGAAGCACGAGCTGCGCCCAGACGAACTCGGTCGCCCAGATCGCCATGCCGCCGAAGATCACCAGCCAGCCCGGGCCCGGCAGCGGCAGCATGATCACGCCCGCCACCACCACCGCGAGCCCGATCACGAAGACGCCGACCTGCCAGCTCAGATGCAGGGCTCTGCGGGCCTTGATGAACTCCGGCGCCCGCGAGCCGAGCTCCGGCTCGGCCTTCGCCCCGTCCCCCGTCGTCGCGGCCACGGATTCAGACTCGGCCGCCTCGTCACTCCCCGTATTCATACAACCAAACCTACCCGACGGAATCCCGTCACCGGAATGGACGCTCCGGACCGAGAAACACTCCGCCGTCCGAGCTACCTAAAGGCACTCAAAACACTCAGAGGGGTTTACAACGGCACCGTAGGTGGCATGTCGATTTCGCCGACGTGCGAATCCCCGAGCGCACACTGAGCGAAAGGCCCTGGCGCTTATGAACACCACGGTCAGCTGCGAGCTGCACCTGCGCCTCGTTGTGTCGAGCGAGTCCTCACTGCCTGTACCCGCAGGACTGCGGTATGACACGGCCGATCCCTACGCCGTGCACGCCACCTTCCACACAGGAGCAGAAGAGACGGTCGAGTGGGTGTTCGCCCGCGATCTGCTCGCCGAGGGCCTACACCGGCCCACCGGCACCGGCGACGTCCGAGTCTGGCCATCCCGTAGTCACGGCCAAGGCGTCGTCTGCATCGCTCTGAGTTCCCCTGAGGGCGAGGCCCTGCTCGAAGCCCCTGCGAGGGCGCTGGAGTCGTTCCTGAAGAGGACCGACGCGGCCGTGCCACCCGGCACGGAACACCGCCACTTCGATCTCGACACGGAGCTCTCACACATCCTGGCCGAAAGCTAAGGCCTGGAGCCGACGCCGGCGCACCGCCGGAGTCACGCACCGCGAGAGCCGCTCGATGCCGTCCACTCGGGGAGACGGACCGAGCCACAACAACTGCATACGGCATACACCGACGCCGCCGCCGTGGGGGAACCCACGGCGGCGGCGTCGGCGCGTCCATGGGCCGGCGGCCAGGCGCCACACGGCCGGGCGGACCTATAACATCGGCCAGCATCGGCGGGCACAGGCCCGACCCCCAGGCCAGGGAGCAAATCGTGCTGATCACCCACGACACCCGGTGCGCCCTCGACACCGTGGTCGATCTGGTGAACACCGCACCGGACGACGAGCAGGCCGTCGACGGGCTGGCCGATGTGGCAGCCCTGGGCGAATTCGTACGAAGGAACGACATCAGTGACGTCGGGGCGCTCACGGAGCGTGACCTCGACGGGGTGCAGCACGTGAGGGGACGGTTCGCCGCCGTGTTCGCGGCACCCGATCCGCACGCCGCTGCCTCGCTCATCAACGAACTGGTCGCCGCCGCGGGCACCACGCCGCGCCTGACGGACCACGACGGTTACGACTGGCACGTGCACTACTTCGCGCCCGGCGCGTCCGTGGCCGACCACCTGGCGGCCGACTGCGGGATGGCGCTCGCCTTCTTCGTGGTCGCCGGGGAGCAGGAGCGGCTGCTGCGGTGCGAGGCCCCGGACTGCCGGCGTGCCTTCGTGGACCTCTCCCGTAACCGGTCCCGCAGGTACTGCGACAGCCGCACCTGTGGAAACCGCTTGCACGTGGCGGCGTACCGGGCGCGCCGCAAGGAGGCGGCGGGCTGACCGGCCTGGGGCCTCACAGCAGGAACAGATCGTGCAGCGAAGCCAGGAGCAGCAGACAGCCGATCACCGCCAGAAAGATCATCAAGGGCGGCTGTGACAGTGCGAAGAGGCAGCCTCGGCGTTCGTCGGCCGCGAGGGCCTCGTGTCGCTCGTCGGCCTGCGGGGCGGAACCGCCCTGTGTTGTGTCCAGCATCTCGCGGCGATGATGACGCAGCCGGTGCACCGCAGTCGATCAACACGCTCAAAAGAAGCGGGAGTTCGCCGGATCCCGTGACGTGGGTGGTACGAGGTCGACCGGGAAGAGTCCGGCGACTTCCGTTTTCCGACCGGGGTCGACCGACCGCCTGAGAGATTCCTCGGGTCAGATGCCGTGCTTCTTCAGAATCGCCTCGATGTCGCTGAAGTCCTCGGAGCCTGGCTTCGCGACAGGGCGGGCCGCCGCGGGCCGGGCGGTCTGCCCCAGCGAGGGGGCGGAGGCTGCGGGTGCCACGGCCTGGGTCTCGGCGGCGGCCTTCGCCGCCTTGCGCTCCTTACGGGTGCCACCGCTGCGGCGCTCCAGCGCGCGGGTCACCATGAACAGGAGCCAGGCGCCACCGAGCACGACGAAGCCCGCCCACGCCGTCGGGCTGAAAGCGGTGTCCGCCAGCCAGCCGACCGCGCCGGTCATCACCAGACCGATCGGCACCAGCGAATACGCCGCTATGCGCGCGGCCGCGAGGAAACGCTTCCGGTACGCGGTGACCGCGGCGATGCCCAGCCCGGCCACGGAAACGGCGGAACAGACGGTCTCGGCAATCATCCGGTCCTCCTGGCACAGGCAGCGGGCGACAGAGCATTCCGTCCTCTCCATCCTGCACCGCCCCGGGGTCCGGAAGCCACGGTCCAGCCCGACCTCAGGGACATTTCCGGGTACGGCCTCCTCCGTAGGTGCCGGTCCCGGGCTTGTCAGGGGTCCTGCCGGGGTCTGATCAGGGGTCTGCCGCAGGTACCGGTTGGGGTCCCCGGCGCCCGGCTGGAAGACTGGTCCCATGAACGACGCCTCTCCCGCCTCCGCCCCTCAGGGCCGCCCCGTCCTCGACGTCTGGTGCGAGCTCCAGTGCCCCGACTGCCGCACCGCTCTCGACGACGTGCGCGCGCTGCGGGCCCGCTACGGCGACCGCATCGACCTGCGTCTGCGGCACTTCCCGCTGGAGAAGCACAAGCACGCCTTCGCCGGCGCGCAGGCCGCGGAGGAGGCCTTCGAGCAGGGGCAGGGCTGGCCGTACGTGGAGGCGGTGCTCGGCCGGGTCGAGGAGGTCGACCGCAAGGGCGAGCCGTTCCTCGTCGAGGTCGCACGTGAACTCGGCCTGGACGCCGAGGAGTTCGACACCGCGCTCATCGACGGCCGGCACATCCTGATCGTCGACGCGGACCAGGCCGAGGGCAAGGCGATCGGCGTCACGGGCACACCCACGTACGTCATCGACGGTGAGCGGCTCGACGGCGGCAAGAGCCAGGAAGGCCTGCGCGAGCGCGTCGAGGAGATCGCCGACCGGCTGCTCGGCGCGTAGTCAGGAGCCCGCGGGCCGCTCAGAGCAGCGGCTTGTACAGGTGGAACTCGGTCGCCCGGTATCCGAGCGACTCGTACAGGCGGACGGCCGGGGTGTTGCCCGCAAAGACGTTGAGCCCCAGGCGGGCGACGCCCGCGGCGTGCGACTCGGCCTCCGCGAGGAGCATCAGCGACCGCCCGTGGCCGTGCCCGCGGTGCTCGGCCGCGACCTCGACGTCGTAGACGTAGGCGCTCTCTCCGCGCAGCGCGACCCACAGCGTGCCCACGACCGCGCCCTCCGCTTCGAGCACGCTCAGGACCGCGTCCCGTGTGGCGAGCCCTTCCGCGAGCGTCGCCGCGTGATCGGCCTCGGCCTTGGCGCGTGCCTGGGCCTCCGGGACGCCCCGCTCGACCAGGGTGCGCACGTAACCGGCCTGCGTGTGCGTCTCCCACGCGGTGAACTCGGGGCCGGTCATGCGCCGTCCCGCGCTGCCCGCCGGGAGCGTGGGGGGCTCGACGGGCAGCTCCTTCTCCATGTTCCGGTTGCGCTCGACGTAGCCGAGGGCGGTGGCCAGGGCGAGGGCACGCTCGGCCGGCGCGGGGATCGAGACCTCGATCCGGCCGCAACCCCAGCCGCGCGCCACCTCCTCGGCGGCGAGCGCGGCGACGGTGCCGCGGCCCCGCCCGCGGTCCTCCTCGTCGATCCGCAGATCACGGATCCGGGCCACCCCCTCGCCGTAGACGGGGTGGGTGCCCAGACGCAGCTGCCCGACGGGACGGCTGTTCACGCACACCTGGTAGTGGCGTGACCGCGTCCCGTCGGCATCGCGCTGAAGCGGCTCGGTCGGCCGCAGAGTGGTGGTCATCAGGGGTGTTCTACCCGCCCTGTGACCACCACGTCACCCGGATTAGGAGTCGTCCGCTCTACGGGTCGAGGTCATCCGCCGCGCGCTCGTCGAAGACGCGCATCGCCTTGGCGGTGACGGGACCGGGCGCGCCGGGAAGCTCGCGTCCGTCGACCCGGTGCACGCCCTGCACGTCGCGCAGTGTGGATGTCAGGAAGATCTCGTCGGCGCGCTCCAGGACGTCCAACGGCAGATCGGTCTCCTTGGCGCCGGTCCACTCGACGGCCAGCGCGCGGGTGATGCCCGCCAGGCAGCCGGAGGCGACCGGCGGGGTGTGGATCTCGCCGTCGAGGACGACGAAGACGTTCGACCCCGTGCCCTCGCAGAGCTGACCCACCGTGTTGGCGAACAGAGCCTCGGAAGCGCCCTGTTCGCGCGCGCGGGCGAGCGCGACGACGTTCTCCGCGTACGAGGTGGTCTTCAGGCCGGTGAGCGCGCCGCGTTCGTTGCGCGTCCACGGGACCGTGACCGTGGCGGTGGAGTCGGGGCGCCGGGCGGCCTCACCGAGGGCGACCACCAGCGTCGGCCCGTGGTCACCGCGGTCGGACCCCAGCGGGGAGAGCCCTCCGGTGTACGTGATCCGCAGCCGGCCGAGCGGCATCGGGTTGGCCTCGAGGACGGCGTCGCAGGCCCGGCGCACCTCGTCGAGGTCGGGCTCGGGCAGACCGAGACCGCGCGCGGAGCGGGCGAGCCGGTCCAGGTGGCGGGTCAGCGCGAACGGCTTCCCGTCGACCGACTTCACGGTCTCGAAAATGCCGTCGCCCACGGTCAGGCCGTGGTCGAACACCGAGACACGGGCGGCCTCGGGGTCCTGCAGTATGCCGTCGAGCCAGATCTTCACGTAGGGATCCCTCCACTTTCCTGGTACGTACCCGACGCTACCGCTAGCAGCCGAGAAGCCTTCAGTTCTGTCTCCCGCCACTCACCTTCGGGGTCGGATCCCCACGTGATTCCGGCGCCGGTGCCGAACCGCAGGACGCCCTCGGCCCGGTCGGCCCAGAACGTGCGGATGCCGACGGCCAGCTCGCCGGTGCCCCGGTCGGCGTCGACCCAGCCGATGCCGCCGCAGTACGGACCGCGGGGCGCCGTCTCCAGGGCCTCGATGACGCGCAGGGCGCTGGACTTGGGCGCTCCGGTGACCGAGCCGGGCGGGAACGCGGCGTCGAGCAGGTCACGCCAGCCCGCGCCGTCGCGTAGTTCACCGCGGACGGTGGAGACAAGGTGGACGAGGCCCGGGTGCTTCTCGACGACGCACAGCTCCGGGACGGTCACGGAACCGGTCGCGCAGACGCGTCCGAGATCGTTGCGGACCAGGTCCACGATCATCACGTTCTCCGCGTAGTCCTTCTCCAGGAGGTCCGCCTCGGTGCGGCCCGTGCCCTTGATCGGCCCGGACTCGACGGTCCGCCCGGTGCGGCTCAGGAAGAGCTCGGGGGACGCGGTGGCTATCTCCACCCCGTGCTCGGGAAGGCGGATGGTCCCCGCGTAGGGAGCCGGGTTGCCGCGCGCGAGGAGCGCTGTGAGGGCGTCCACGTCCGCTCGCGGGGGCAGAGGCGCGGACAGGACGCGGCAGAGGTTGGCCTGGTAGACGTCGCCGGCCGCGATGCGGGTGCGGATCGTGCGGACACCCTCGGTGTACGCGGCCCGGTCGAGGGACGACGTCCAGTCACCGGCCGCGGGCCCCTGCCAGGCCCCGGGGACCGGGGCGGGCACGGGCTCCTCCCGTACGAAGTCGAAGCGGGCACACACAAGACGGCCCTCGAAGTCCGCGGACACGGCCCAGAAGCCGGCGGAGTCCAGGGCCTCGGGATCGCTGGTCACGTCGCGCAACTCGGTCGCTACGAGACCGCCGAAGCGGGCCAGAGGGGGCAGGTCGTGAGGGAGGTCGCGCACGTCTTCGAGTCTATGGCGGGTGTCCCCCGCGTGACCTGGGGTGGTCGCACCGCAGCACGCTGCGCAAACGCGTTTTTGTACTGGCCCAGGAATCCGCTAGAGTTCAACACGTCGCCGGGACGCGCAAGCGAAACGGAAACGACAAGCGGACGTAGCTCAGTTGGTAGAGCGCAACCTTGCCAAGGTTGAGGTCGCCAGTTCGAACCTGGTCGTCCGCTCAGGAAGTGGGGGATCTTCCCGAACCCCCACACTCCTGGTGGAGTGGCCGAGAGGCGAGGCAACGGCCTGCAAAGCCGTCTACACGGGTTCAAATCCCGTCTCCACCTCCAAGGACGATTAGCTCAGCGGGAGAGCGCTTCCCTGACACGGAAGAGGTCACTGGTTCAATCCCAGTATCGTCCACTGGATCATCGCGAAGGTCATCTTCCCGAGGGTCCGAAACCCCGCGCGATTAGCTCAGCGGGAGAGCGCTTCCCTGACACGGAAGAGGTCACTGGTTCAATCCCAGTATCGCGCACGCAGTACCACTTACGGGTCCTGATACAGTCTGGTCCGTCCCGCGCGATTAGCTCAGCGGGAGAGCGCTTCCCTGACACGGAAGAGGTCACTGGTTCAATCCCAGTATCGCGCACACTCAAGAAGCCCCCAGCCTTTCGGCCGGGGGCTTCTTCATGTGCGGGGCGGCTCAGGAGGAGAAGAGCATCCGGCCGAAGCCGCCCTTGTGGTGACCGTGGTGACCGTGGTGACCGCCGTGGTGCGGGGCACCCCAGGCCGGGGCGGGGGCCGACGGGTAAGCCTGCGGGGCCGGAGGCACCGGCGGCACCTGCTGCTGCCACTGGGACTCGAGGCGCGTCAGGGACTCCAGCTCGCCGTAGTCGAGGAATATCCCCCGGCAGCCGCTGCACTGCTCGATCTGGACGCCATTGCGGTTGTACGTGTGCATCGGTGCATGACACTTGGGGCACTGCATGGTCGGCTCAACTCCTCGCCGTTCGGCACTTCTTCGCCGGAACACTTCCCGGCACCGGTCCGTTGCACCCTACTTCGCCACGCCGTGTGCCAACTCGGCCGGTACCACTGCCATTCGGTCACAGGCGTCGACCAATGCCTCCTCTGCCTCGTCGAGCGCCCGACCGGCCGCGACGGCCTTGGCCACGGCGAGCGCCGCGGTCTGGACGGTGAGGGCGCGGGCCGGGGCGTCGAGAACGGGCCACGGGTCACCCTGGAGCGACGCAGCGCCGCCCGCCTCCTGGTACGCGGTGAGGAACCTCGTCCACTCCTGTGCCGGAAGCAGGCCGCACGCGAACCACGCGGCGGGGCGGGCGAGGTCCCAGGCCGGGTCTCCGGTGCCGAGGTCGTCGACGTCGATCAGGAGCCAGGGGCCGGTGCCGGCGGGGCGGCGGACGAGCTGGCCGAGGTGCAGGTCGCCGTGGCACAGGGCGGACGCGTGCCGGGCGGGGGTCTCGGCGCGGGCCCAGGGCGGCAGGCCCGACCAGGCGCGCAGGATCGGGGCGGACGCCGGGTGAGGGCCGGCGGCCAGGAGCCGCGCGACGGCGAGGGCCGCCTTGGCCGGGCCGCGCATCGGCGGTAGCGGGCCCGGGAGTTCCGCCGTGGGCGCCGCGTGGAGGCGGGCCAGGAGCGTGGCCGCGTCCTCCCACGGCGCGCGTTCGGGGGCGTCGGGGTCCACGGGGCTGCCGTGCGGCCAGAACGTGACGAGCCGGTCGTGCAGATCCGCCGCGACCGGTGTGAGGGGCGGCAGCAGGATGTCGGGGAGTGCCGCCGCCGCGGCGAGGCGGGCGTTGAGCTCGGCGGGATCCGTGCCCGGGGCGTGGGCCTTGGCGACGATGTCTCCGTGACGCACGACCGTGCCGTCCGCCCGGTCGGCGAGTACGGCTTCTGTGGCCGGGCAGGCGCAGGGCCCCTGGCTGCTGCGGTGCGCCGTGCCGCGTGCCGTGGCGGTGAGTGCGGGCAGCAGGAAGGGTGCGGTCATCGGTGTTTCCCCCCGGATGGTGTCGTTACGAGCGTACGCAGAAACCGACAATGGGGCTTACGGGTGCGCGGGCAGAACAATGGCCGCGCAGCTCCCCAGCTGCGCGGCCATCATGTGCCGTCCGCCGCACCCCCGTCCCCACGGGGTTTCATGGCCGGATGTCCCCGCCCGGACCGCTCTTCCGGGCCTGGGGCGCCGCTCAGCGCCCCAGCATCACGCCCACGGACGACGCTTGTGTGACCACTGCGTCCCAGCCGCCGAAGACGACTACGAGCAGGGCCGCCAGGGGAAGAACCATGGCCGTCGCCACCAAGGGGTGACGGCGCTCGGAACGACGGCCGCCGAACGCGGCGAATGCCCTGCGTCCCTGCGTGCGGACCATAGTCCGCGGTGCCGTGTACGCCATGGTTCCTCTCCCGGTCAAGATCTTCGGTTTGGCAGCGGCGGGTACCTGACCTCGGGGGACGAGTGCTTGCACCCGCCGCTTGACCTCAAATCTAGGCGTGTCAGGAGCCACGGTCGTCATGCCCTCGTACCGATTGCCGGGCCTCCCGGAGGATGACCGCCGCTCCCTCGCCTACTCCCCTGGGTGGAGAAGGAGACCTAGGTCTCGGGCTAGGCCTCGGGGTCTTCCCGGAGGGGACGCGCGGCGCGGGCCGCCGCTTCCGAGGGCTCCTCCCTGGGTACCGGCTGCTCGACCAGGGCGAGTACCCGGGTCGCCATGAAACGTGCCGTACGGACGACAGTGCCGGAGCGGGTGACTTCGCTCACTTCCACCACGCCCCTGCGGACCGCTGTCTCGACCCGGCGGCCCGCCCGGCTCGCCACCACCTCGTACGTGCGCGTCGTGTCCCCCGCGTCCACGACTATCTCCACTCGGTCACCCTTCACAGGCCCAATCCCCCTTCTACGACGGATGGTTGGCGATCATGGCAGGCGCGGGCCGCACCGCTCACGCTTTCCCTGACCACCTCTCAAGTTTCCCACCGGGCACTGACAATCGATCGGATCGCGAGGGCGCGGCCTATGCGCGCACCCGGCCGTGGAAACGTAAGCTGTCGCTCGTCAAACGGACCGGGCAGCGGGGATGGACATGGCGATGATGCGCCTGAGGCGCGAGGACCCGCGTGTCGTCGGCTCGTTCAGGATTCACCGGCGGCTCGGCGCGGGCGGGATGGGCGTCGTCTATCTGGGCTCCGACCGCCGTGGCCAGCGGGTCGCGCTGAAGGTGATCCGGCCCGATCTCGCGGAGGACCAGGAGTTCAGGTCGCGCTTCGCGCGCGAGGTCTCCGCGGCCCGCAGGATCAGGGGCGGCTGCACGGCCCGCCTGGTCGCGGCCGATCTCGACACCGACAAGCCGTGGTTCGCCACCCAGTACGTCCCCGGGCCCTCGCTGCACGACAAGGTCGCCGAAGAGGGTCCGCTGGCCGCCTCCGACGTGGCCGCGGTCGGTGCGGCGCTGTCCGAGGGGCTCGTCGCCGTGCACGAGGCGGGCGTCGTGCACCGCGACCTCAAGCCGTCGAACATCCTGCTGTCGCCCAAGGGCCCGCGCATCATCGACTTCGGCATCGCCTGGGCGACCGGCGCCTCCACGCTCACCCACGTCGGTACGGCCGTCGGCTCCCCCGGGTTCCTCGCCCCTGAGCAGGTGCGGGGCGCCGCCGTCACGCCCGCCACGGACGTCTTCGCGCTCGGCGCCACCCTCGCGTACGCGGCGATGGCCGACTCGCCCTTCGGGCACGGCAGTTCCGAAGTGATGCTGTACCGGGTCGTGCACGAGGAGGCCCAGCTGCACGGCGTACCGGACGCCCTGTCCCCGCTGATCCGGGCCTGCCTCGCCAAGGACCCCGAGGAGCGGCCCAGCACGCTCCAACTGTCGCTGCGGCTCAAGGAGATCGCGGCCCGCGAGGCGCAGGGCCTCGGCGACGCCAGGCCGCCCGCCCCGCGCGGGGACACCGACCGGCCCACGGGCCGGCTCGCCGAGCAGTACGCGGAGCAGCGCACGCAGCGCCGCGCTCCGCAGGGCACTCCCCCGCCGCGGCCGAGCAACGGTTCCTCACGGACCGGCGGCAGCACACGGCCGGGCGCGCCCCGCAACACGACGCGTTCGGGCTCGCGCCCCGCGCCCCGCAGCAACGGCGGGCGGCAGGGGCCACGTACGACGGGGACCGGGAAGCGTCGGCCCGCCAATCCGCGGCTGCTGCGCCAGCGGCTCTTCGTGTTCGTGGTGGTGACGCTGCTCGTGGCGCTCGGGATCGCGGCGGCGCAGGGCTGCCAGGGGCCGTCGCGCGGGCTCGGTGAGCCGCGCGACGGCGTGCACGCGCAGGAGACGTTGCCCCGCCCCTACCTCTGAGGTCCGGTCAGGACCGGGGGCGGCCGGTGGCCACCGCGTAGAACGCGACCGCGGCCGCCGCTCCCACGTTGAGCGAGTCGACGCCGTGGGCCATCGGGATGCGCACCCATTCGTCGGCGGCGACCAGGGCCTGGGTGGAGAGGCCGTCGCCCTCGGCGCCGAGCATCAGGGCCACGCGGTCCATCTTGTGCGGGGCCGCCTCGTCGAGGCTCTTCGCCTTCTCGTCGGGGGTGAGCGCGAGCAGGCTGAAGCCCGCCTCGCGTACCGACTCCAGGGACTTGGGCCAGGATTCGAGGCGTGCGTACGGGACCGAGAAGACGGCGCCCATGGAGACCTTCACCGAGCGGCGGTAGAGCGGGTCGGCGCAGTCCGGGGAGAGCAGGACCGCGTCCATGCCGAGCGCGGCCGCGCTGCGGAAGATGGCGCCGATGTTCGTGTGGTCGTTCACCGCTTCCATGACGACGACGCGGCGCTGCGTGGCGAGGAGTTCGTCGGCGGTCGGGAGCGGCTTGCGCTGCATCGAGGCGAGGGCACCGCGGTGCACGTGGTAGCCGGTGACGCGCTCGGCGAGGTCCGGGCTCACGGCGTAGACCGGGGCCGGGACCTCGTCGATGACGTCGCGCATGACGTCGACCCACTTGGCTGAGAGCAGCATGGAGCGCATCTCGTACCCGGCCTGCTTGGCCCGTCTGATCACCTTCTCGCCCTCGGCGATGAAGAGGCCCTCGGCGGGCTCGCGCCTGCGGCGGAGCTCTACGTCGGTCAGGCCCGTGTAGTCGCGCAGGCGCGGGTCGTCGGGATCTTCGATGGTGATGAGACCTTGAGCTTCAGCCACAGGTTGATACTGCCTTGTCCTGGGTGCGGTGCCAACGGCTCGGAGCGAGTTCTGTTACCGCTGGTTACGTGTGGGGGTTCGTGACGGGTCACGCGGTGTGCCGCGGGCCCACCGCGACGACGTCGCCGATGACGATGACGGCCGGGGGCCGCACCTCGTGGGCGCGGACGGCTTCCTCGACCGTCTCCAGGGTCGCGTCCACGCGGCGCTGGGCGGCCGTGGTGCCCTCCTGGACCAGGGCGACCGGCGTCTGCGCGGACTTGCCGTGCGCGATGAGGGTCTCGGCGATCCTGCCGATCTTGTCGACGCCCATGAGGACGACGAGGGTGCCGCGCAGCTTGGCTAGTGCGGGCCAGTCGACGAGCGAGCGCTCGTCGTCGGGCGCGACATGGCCGCTGACCACGGTGAACTCATGGGCGACGCCGCGGTGGGTGACCGGGATACCGGCCGCGCCGGGGACGGAGATCGAGCTGGAGATGCCGGGGACGACCGTGTACGGAATGCCCTCGGCCTCCAGCGCGATGGCCTCCTCCATGCCGCGGCCGAAGACGTACGGGTCGCCGCCCTTGAGTCGTACGACGGCCTTGCCCTGCTTGGCGTGCTCGACGAGCGCGTTGTTGATGGCCTCCTGGGCCATGTACCGGCCGTACGGGATCTTCGCCGCGTCGATCACCTCGACGTGCGGCGGGAGTTCGTCGAGCAGGTCGCGGGGGCCGAGCCGGTCCGCGATGACGACGTCGGCCTCGGCGAGGAGACGGCGGCCGCGGACGGTGATCAGGTCGGGGTCGCCGGGGCCGCCGCCGACCAGGGAGACGCCGGTGGTTCGGGTGCGGTGGTGCGGGGCGACGAGCGTGCCGTCGCGCAGGCCCTCGACGATCGCGTCGCGCACGGCCGCCGTGTGGCGGGGGTCGCGGCCGGCGACGTCGGTGGTCAGGACGGCGACCGTGACACCCTCGGAACGGCCGGTGGCCGGCGTCCAGGCGGTGGCCGCGTCGGCGTCGTCGGAGCGGACGCACCAGACACGGTGGCGCTCGGCCTCGGCGGAGGCCGCCTCGTTCGCGGTGCGGTCGCCGGTGGCGATGAGGGCGTACCAGGCGTCGGCCAGGTCCCCGTCCGCGTACGGGCGCCGCGACCAGGTGAGTTCACCGCCGTCCGCCATGGCCTCCACCGAGGGCGTCGCGGTGGGCGAGACCAGGTGGATGTCGGCGCCCGCCGCGATGAGGGCCGGGAGGCGGCGCTGGGCGACCTGGCCGCCGCCGAGTACGACTACGCGGCGGCCGGTGAGACGGAGGCCTACGGGGTACGCGGGGTGTTCTGCGGCCATGGGCGTGCGGCTCCTCGTGCGGGTGGCGCGTGTGACGGGTGATGCCTGTACGAGGCTCGCTTCGGCGCTGGAGCGGGCCTTTGACGTGCGGGTTCAGCGTACGGGGCGGGCGGGACCCGTGTCCCGGCCCGCCCCTGTGGCGGTGAGGGCTGCCGCCCTCGGCCCTGCTACTTCTCCGTGACGCCCGCCGAGTCGAACGTCGCCACCTCGTGCATGGCACGGGCCGCGCTCTGGACGATCGGCAGGGCGAGGAGTGCTCCCGTGCCCTCGCCGAGGCGGAGGTCCAGGTCGATCAGGGGGCGCAGGCCCAGCTTGTTCAGGGCCGCCACATGGCCGGGCTCCGCGCTGCGGTGGCCCGCGATGCAGGCCGCGAGGACCTCGGGGGCGACGGCGCGGGCGACCAGGGCGGCCGCTCCGGCGCTGACGCCGTCCAGGATCACCGGGGTGCGCAGCGACGCGCCGCCCAGGAGAAGACCGACCATCGCCGCGTGCTCCAGGCCGCCGACCGCGGCGAGGACGCCGATCGGGTCGGCCGGATCCGGCTGGTGGAGGTCGAGCGCGCGGCGGACGACCTCGACCTTGCGGGCGTGGGTCTCGTCGTTGATGCCCGTGCCGCGACCGGTCACCTCGGACGGGTCGACGCCCGTGTAGACCGAGATCAGGGCGGCCGACGCCGTGGTGTTGGCGATGCCCATCTCGCCGGTGAGGAGCGCCTTGTTGCCGGCCGCGACGAGGTCGCGGGCCGTCTCGATGCCGACCTCGATGGCCGCCTTGACGTCCTCACGGCTCAGGGCGGGCCCGGTGGTCATGTCGGCGGTGCCGGCGCGGACCTTGCGGGGCAGCAGGCCCGGGGTCGCCGGGAGCTCGCTCGCCACGCCCACGTCGATGACGCAGACCTCGGCACCGACCTGGTTCGCAAACGCGTTGCAGACCGCGCCGCCGCCCAGGAAGTTGGCGACCATCTGGGCCGTGACCTCCTGCGGCCACGGGGTGACGCCCTGGGCGTGCACGCCGTGGTCGCCCGCGAAGATCGCGACGGCCGCGGGCTCGGGGATCGGGGGCGGGCACATCCGGGACAGACCGGAGAGCTGGGCCGAGATGATCTCCAGCATGCCGAGCGCGCCGGCCGGCTTCGTCATCCGCTTCTGCCGCTCCCACGCCTCTCCGAGCGCCTTGGCGTCCAGCGGGCGGATGTTGGAGACGGTCTCGGCGAGCAGGTCGTGCGGGTCCTCGCCGGGCAGGGCGCGGCGGCCGTACGTCTCCTCGTGGACGACCCAGGACAGCGGGCGGCGCTTGGACCAGCCGGCCTGCATCAGCTCGGGCTCGTCCGGGAACTCGTCGACGTAGCCCACGCAGAGGTACGCGACGACCTCGAGGTGGTCGGGCAGGCCGAGGGTGCGGACCATCTCGCGCTCGTCGAAGAAGCTGACCCAGCCGACGCCGAGACCCTCGGCGCGGGCCGCGAGCCACAGGTTCTCGACGGCGAGCGCGGAGGAGTACGGGGCCATCTGCGGCTGTGTGTGGCGGCCGAGGGTGTGGCGGCCGCCGCGCGTCGGGTCGGCGGTGACGACGATGTTCACCGGGGTGTCGAGGATGGCCTCGATCTTCAGTTCCTTGAACTGCTTCGCGCGGCCCTTGGGCAGGGACTTGGCGTACGCGTCCTTCTGGCGCATGGCGAGTTCGTGCATCGTGCGCCGGGTCTCCGCGGAGCGGATGACGACGAAGTCCCAGGGCTGCGAGTGGCCGACGGAAGGCGCCGTGTGGGCGGCCTCCAGGACACGGAGCAGCACGTCGTGCGGGATCGGGTCGCTGCGGAAGCCGTTACGGATGTCGCGGCGCTCGCGCATGACGCGCAGGACGGCCTCGCGCTCGGCCTCGTCGTAGCCGGGAGCGGCCGGGCCCGCGAGGTCGTCGGCCGGGGCCGGCAGCGTCTCGGGGGTCGCGTCCGCCACGTCCTGGGGGGCGGGGTCGGCCTCGCGGGGGGCGGGGACGAGGGTCTCCGGCTCAGCCTCCACGAGCACCTGCTCCGTCTCCGCGACGGGCTCGGCGGCCTCGGGAGCGGACTCCGGCTCCACTTCGGCCGGGACGGGGGTCTCGGCGACGGCGTCGGGGAGGACGGGAGAGGCCTCGGCGGGCGCCTCGAACGCCTCAGGCGCCTCGAACGCCCCGGCGGTCCCGGAGAGCTCAGCCGCCTCGGGGATCTCAGCGGCCTGGGGAAGCTCAAGGGCTTCGTGCGTCGCCTGCGGCTCGTTCGTCGCGTGCGCTTCGTTCATCGCGTGCGCTTCGTTCATCGCGTGCGCCGCGTCGTCGACCGCGTGCGCTTCGTGTGTCTCGGATACCACGTGGACTTCGTGTGCTTCTTGCGCTTGGGGGACCTGGTCCGCGTCGGGTGTTTGGGGGCCCTCGTCGATGAGGACGGGAGCCGGGGCGGCGGGCGCCACCGGTTCGGGCAACTCGGCCGCGGGCTCGGGCAGCGGCGGCACGACCATGTGCTGCGGCGGCGTCGGCGCCAGGTGCGGCGTGGTGGGGATCATCCCCTCGACGGGCACGAACTGGCCGAGCGGCTGCGCCGCCTGGTCCGTCGGACCCTCGGCGGGAGCCTGCGGGAAGTGCTGGCCCTGAACCGCCTCGGGCGCCATGGCGAACTGGCCGGAGTGCGGGCCGACGGGCAGCTCACCGGGGTGCGCGGCCATCTGCTGATGCCCTGCGTAGGCGGCCACCGGCTCGGACTGCACCGCGAACTGCGCGTCCTCGGGGCCCTGCGCGACCGGCGCGAACTGCACACCGTTCGGAGCGGAGGAGTAGTCGACGGCGTACTCGGCCGGCGCGGCCTGCTCCTCGGCGAACAGGACACCGTCGGGAGCCGCCGCGTACACCGGCACCGCCTCGGGGACGGCGAACTCCGGGGCCACCGTGCCCTCCGGCGTCTGCTCAGCCTGCGCGGCGTGCGGGTCCCGCAGGTCCTGCGGATGATGCGGCGCCTGGGCGAACACGGGGGCGTCGCCGACGGTCTGCTGCGTCGGGGCGGCCGGTGCGACGGGAGTGGCGTCCGGCACGACCGTTTCTGCTGCGGCCTCCGGTGCGAGCTCCTGTGCGACCTCTGCGGCGGGCGCCTCGAAGCCCTGCTGCGGCGCCTGCGCGCCCCAGGGAGCGGCGCCCTGCGGCGGGATCTCACCGAGCTGCGGCACCGGGGCGCCCGTCGCGTCGCGCGGGATGTCGAGGTACTCGGGCTCCGTGGTGGACGGGGCCGCCTGACGTACCGGCATGGGGTTCGGCGGTGTGTGCGCGGGGCCGCGGTCGGCGAGCGAACGGACGGGGCTGCCCGTGCCGTCCGGCACGGGCGGGCCCATGTGCAGCGGGCGACGCGCGGGCCCGGGGTGCGGGGCGGGCGAGGGCCCCGGCACTCGGACGCCGTTCAGGTCGACCTGGCCGCTGTCCCGGCCCGCCGTCTCGTGCGGGCCCGGCTCGTGCGGGGCGGGCATCGGGGCGGCCTGCGGCTCGCCCCAGGCGCCCTGCGAACCCGGCATCAGCAGCAGATCGTCGTCTTCGGTGGGGGTTTCGGAGGGGTCGAGGAAGGTGTACGCACCCGGGGCGGGGACGCCCGGCTGTTCCACCGTGCCTGCGTTCTCCGGCAGCCCCTCGCCCGGAACCTGGCCGGTGTCGGTCATGCGTACCCCTCGCCCATCGGTTAGTGCTTCTTCGGCAGCCCCCGGCCGTCGGCCGGGGATGCGACCCCAGTGACCGGAGCGGCGCACCGACCGCCCGTCATGAAGAACGAGCGTGAGTGCCGTGCGGCACGAGCCGGCTGAGGACAACAGGTATTGTCCCGGTCGGCCGGCTGCCACCGCACCTGGATCGGGCACGGCCCGCTGTGGACTGCGCCACGTTGCGCATCCTCCGGTCCTGCCGTACCACACGCACCCCAAAAGTGGCGCGTTTTCCGGACATTGACCGACGGAAAGCCGGACGTCCAGGTGCAGTACAACGATCGGCCAGCCTACCGCGCGCCCCGGAGCGACGGGGTCACGGGTTGCGGTCGGGCAACTCCCCGGAGAGCAGGAACCCCACGGTTCGCTCCTTCTCGGTCCAGGCGCGAGTGTCCAGCTCGACGGACTGCAGGAGCGAACACTCGACCCGGTAGCCGTGCTCCGTCAGGTCCCTGCCGATGAGTTCGGCGGCATCGCGTGTCGCGGCGTGCGTCACGATGCGTTCGGGACGCCGGTCGGCGACGGCGGAGACGACGGCCGCTCCCCCGCCCCCGATGCGTACGACGTCGGGTTCGGGCAGGTCTTCGAGGATGTGGGGCGCCGTGCCGTGCACGATCTGCGGCTGCACTCCGAAGCGGCGGGCAGTGGCGAGGGTGCGGGCACAGGCGTCGGGATCGCGGTCGACGGCGATGACGGCGGCGCCGAAGCGGGCGGCCTCCGCGGTGAAGGCTCCGCTGCCGCAGCCGATGTCCCAGACGAGGTCGCCCACGCGCGGTCCGGTGCGGGCGAGTTGGGCGGCGCGCAGGGGCTCGGTCTCGCCCTCGCCGAGGCGGCCGCCGTACTCGGCGGCGGGCAGTGCCCAGCCGCGCGGGATGGCCGAGGGGGCGCCTCCGGCGAGCCAGGCACTGTCGTCGGACGGGGCGGTCGGGCCGCCGATGACGATGACGACGTTCGGGTCGCGCCAGGTGTGGTCGGCGGCATTGTCGCTGGTCACAACGGTGACCTGCTCGCGGTCGGTGCCGAGTTCCTCGCAGATGACGAAGGTGCGGTGGACGCCTTCGAGGAGCAGTCCGAGTTCGGCGGGGCCCGCTCCGGGCGAGGTGAGAACGGCGACCTTGGGGTGGGCGCGGCAGACGTTGACGGCGCGGCGCAGGGTGCGGCGGTGGGCGACGACGACCTGGGCGTCGTCCCAGGGCATGCCGGCGCGGGCGAAGGCCTGGGCCACGGAGGAGACGGCGGGGACCACTTCGACCTCGAGGCCGAACTCGGGCGCGCGCAGGGTGCGTACGACTCCGAAGAAGCCGGGGTCTCCGTCGGCGAGGACGACGGCGGTGCCGCGGTGGGCGGCGATGCGGCGGGCGGCGAGCGAAACGCTGCCGAGCCTGATCCGCTCGGCGCGGCCCTGGACCTCGGGAAGGGCGAGGTGGTGGCCCGCGCCCGCCACGAGGGTGGCGGCGCCGAGGGCGGAGCGTGCCGCCGCGGTCAGGGGCGAGCCGTCCCAGCCGATCACCGTGACCCGGTCGGCCATCGTCGTCAGTCTCCTGGGGGTTCTCGCGGGTCGAACGGGCTCGGTGAGCGTACCTGGTGTACCTGGGTGCGACCTTTGGGGTCAGTTCCAGTCCGAGAAGGCCGTGTATCCCCCGGTCTCGGCGAACTCGTCGGAGACGCCGTCGAGGTCCTCGGGCAGCAGGCTCCACACGATGAAGTCGGTCCGCAGGTCCTCCCAGCCGCCGTCCTCGGTACGGGTACGCGCTATGCACGCGTTGCGCAGGACGCCCTCGCTGATGCAGCCGATCTTCTGGGCGACCTGCTGGGAGGCGGTGTTGTCGGCCGCGGTGCGCAGCTCCAGGCGCTCCAGGCCCTGCTCACGGAAGAGCCAGCGGGCGGTGGCGAGCGCCGCCTCGGACGCGTAACCCTCGCCGCGGGCCCAGGGCGCGATGATGTACGACAGCTCCGTGGAGCCCACGTGCCAGTTCGTCTTGCTGAGCTGGACGATGCCGACCAGGCGCTGGGTGAGGAACTCGGTGACGGCCAGGTCGAGGCCGCGGCCCGCGATGCGCTCGGTGGGGGCGTACTGGGCGATCCAGGTGCGGGCCTGGTCCTCACCGAAGGGCTGGGGCACCGAGGTCCAGGCGGCGACCATCTCGTCGTTCATCATCTCGGCGAGAGCGGGGGCGTCGTCCTCCTCGAGGGCGCGCAGGACCAGCCGCTCCGTGCTGATGGAGATGTCCGGGAAGCCCCGAGTACCAGTAGTCATGGCGCCGCTCCGTAACCTTCATGGCCTGGTGAAGTGCCCAGCATGCAGCATGAAGGCACGTAACTGCACCACGGGGTCCTCTCCCGGTGCGGAAGAGGACCCCGTGAAGGTGCGGTGCTTGCGGGTGGTGTCAGCCGGCGGTGACCGGAAGCACCGAGCCCTGGTACTTGTCCTCGATGAACTTCTTCACCTCGGGCGAAGTCAGCAGCGTGGCAAGCTTCTTGACCCTGGGGTCGTCCTCGTTGCCCTTCTTGACGGCGAGGACGTTGTTGTACGGGTTGCCCTTCACGGACTCCACGAGGATGGCGTCCTTCTTCGGGCTCAAGTTCGCGTCGAGCGCGAAGTTGTTGTTGATGACGGCCGCGTCGACGTCGCCCAACGAGCGGGGCAGCTGGGCCGGTTCGAGCTCCTTGAAGACGAGCTTCTTCGGGTTGGACGCGATGTCCTGCGGGCTCGCGTTGGCGCCGGCGCCCTTCTTGAGCCCGATGACGCCCTTGGAGGCCAGGAGTTCGAGCGCCCTGCCCTCGTTGGTGGTGTCGTTCGGCAGTGCCACCGTCGCCCCGTTACGGAGCTCGGTGACGTCGTCGACCTTCTTGGAGTAGACCCCCATGGGCGGCAGGTACACCTCGGCGACCGCGCTCAGGGTGGTGCCCTTGGACTTGTTGAAGTCGTCCAGGTAGGGCTTGTGCTGGTACAGGTTGGCGTCGAGGGTGCCGTCCTGGAGGGCGGTGTCCGGCAGGACGTAGTCCGTGAACTCCTTGATCTCCAGGTCGAGTCCGGCCTTCTTCGCCAGGTGTTGCTGTACGTACGTGAGGACTTCGCCGGCCGGCGTCGGGGTGGCGCCGACGACGAGCTTGCCGCTCCTGTCGCCGGAGCCGGACCCCGAGTCGCCGGACCCGCAGGCCGTCAGGCCGAGCGCGAGGGCTCCGGCGATGACGGCTGCGGGAATCGTGACGGTGCGCATCGCGGCGATCAGAAGGAGGGAAGGACGGAGCCGGCGTACTTGTCCTCGATGAACTTCTTCACCTCGGGCGACGTCAGCAGCTTCGCGAGCTTCTTCACGCGCGGGTCGTCCTCGTTGCCCTTCTTCACGGCGAGGACGTTGTTGTACGCGTTGTTCTTCGTGGACTCCAGGGCGAGGGAGTCCTTGGCGGGATTGAGGTGGGCACCGATGGCGTAGTTGCCGTTGATCACCGCGGCGTCGACGTCCTGCAGGGAGCGCGGGGTCTGGGCCGCCTCGACCTCCTTGAACTGGAGGTCCTTCGGGTTCTTCGCGATGTCCTGCGGGGTCGCGGTGGCCTCGGAGCCGCTCTTGAGCGTGATGAGCTTGTTGGCGGCGAGGAAGCGCAGGGCGCGGCTCTCGTTGTCGGCGTCGTTCGGGAGGGCGATGGTGCCGCCCTTCTTCAGGTCGCCGAGCGCCTTGGCCTTCTGGGAGTAGAGGCCGAGCGGCTCGAGGTGGACCGTGGCGACCGACTCCAGGTGCGTGGCGTTCTTCTTGTTGAAGTCTTCCAGGTACGGCTGGGTCTGGAAGTAGTTGGCGTCCACGGACCCGTCCTCCGTCGCCGTGTTCGGCGTGACGTAGTCGGTGAACTCCTTGACCTCGAGGTTGAGGCCGGCCTTCTTCGCCAGGTGGTCCTTCACGTACTCGAGGATCTCGGCGTGCGGGACGGGGGTCGCCGCGACGACGAGCGGGTCGGACGCCTTGGCCTTGGTGTCGCCCTTGTCGGAGCCGCAGGCGGTCAGGCCCAGGGTGAGGGCGCCGGTGGCGAGAACAGCAGCGGTGATCTTGGTGGTGTTACGCACGAAAAGTGCCTTTCTCCATGGGTGGTGCAACCCGCCGGGTGGGGCGGGGAGACAGTGATCAGCGGGTCAGCGGGTCTTGGCCGGGGTGGCGTCGGCGGTGACGGCACCGGGCAGCAGACCGGCGAAGGCGCGGAAGCGGAGCGGTTCGCCGCCCTTGCCGGTCCGGCGGTGCAGGACGCGGGCTCCGCTGTCGCCCGCGAACTGGATGATGGCGATGGTGACGGCGAGGATCGCCACGATGATCCACATCAGCTCGGCCTCGAAGCGCTGGTAGCCGTAGCGGATAGCGAGGTCGCCGAGGCCTCCCGCGCCTACCGTGCCGGCCATCGCGGAGTAGCCGATGATCGCGATGATCGTCGTGGTGGTGGCCGAGATCAGCGACGGCAGCGACTCGGGCACGAGGACCTTGCGGACCACGGTCCAGGTGTTGCCCCCCATCGACTGCACGGCCTCGATCAGACCGCCGTCGACCTCACGCACGGAGGTCTCGACGAGCCGCGCGAAGAACGGGATGGCACCGATCGCGAGCGGCACGATGGCGGCCTCGCGGCCGATGGTGGTGCCGACGATCCAGCGCGTGAAGCCCATCAGCGCGACCATCAGGATCAGGAAGGGCATCGAGCGGACGATGTTCACGATCTGCCCGATGACCTTGTTCACCACGGCGTTCTGCAGCAGGCCGCCGCGGTCCGTGAGGACCAGCAGGACACCGAGGGGCAGACCCACGACGACGGCGATCAGCGTGGCCCAGCCGACCATGTAGAGGGTGTCCCAACATGCCTGGGACAGCAGCGGCTGCATCTCCGACCAGGTCACTTGGTGACACCTTCCTTCAGCAGTACGGGCTCGTGACCCTGGATCTCGACCTGGAGGCCCTGCTCGCGCAGGAAGCCGATCGGCACGACGTTCTCGTCGAAGCGGCCGGGCAGCTCGATGCGCATGCGGCCGACCTGCTTGCCCGCGACGGTGTCCATCGCGGCGCCGAGGATCGAGATGTCGATGTTGTACGTGCGCGACAGCTGCGAGATGACCGGCTGGGTCGTCGACTCGCCGTGGAAGGTGACGTCGATGACCGTGCGGTCCGTGCCGCTCGCGTCGCCGCTGACCGGGAAGAGCGCGGCGGCGAGCTCGGAGCCCGGGGTCGCGAGCAGCTCACTGACCGTGCCGGACTCGACGATCTGTCCGCGCTCCATGAGGGCGGCGGAGTCGCAGACCGTCTTGACGACGTCCATCTCGTGCGTGATGAGCAGGACGGTCAGGCCGAGCTGCTGGTTGAGGTCGCGCAGGAGCTGGAGTATCGAGCGGGTGGTCTCGGGGTCGAGGGCGCTGGTGGCCTCGTCGGAGAGCAGCACCTTCGGGTCGCCGGCCAGGGCGCGGGCGATGCCGACGCGCTGCTTCTGGCCGCCGGAGAGCTGGGCCGGGTAGGCCTTGGCCTTGTCGGCGAGGCCTACCAGGTCGAGGAGCTCCAGCGCCTTGCGGGAGCGCTCCTTACCCGACTTGCCGAGGATTTCGAGCGGCAGCTCGATGTTGTCCTGGACCGTGCGCGAGGACAGCAGGTTGAAGTGCTGGAAGACCATGCCGATACGGCTGCGTGCCTCGCGCAGTTCCTTGCCGGCGCGGGAGCCGCGGCCGACGAGGGCGGTGAGGTCCTGTCCGGCGACCGTCACGGTGCCGGAGGTGGGACGCTCCAGGAGGTTGACGCAGCGGATGAGGGAGGACTTGCCGGCGCCGGACTGGCCGATGACGCCGTACACCTCGCCCTCGCGGACGTGCAGATCGACGCCGTCGAGGGCGGTGACCTCTCGACCGCGCGAGCGGTAGACCTTGGTGAGGCCCTGGGTGGTGATCACGTGGGATTCCGTCACTGTCGATTGCGCGGCGCGGGTGAGCGCCTGCGGCGGGCATTCATGGTCGGGATCGGCCTGGACGCAGCACGGTTCTCGCTGTGGCGGTGGAACCAGGGGGACTGTGCGCGGGGCGGCCCGGTCACGTACGGCATCGGCACGGACAGGGCACGGCGTTTCGCTTCGGGGCGCGAGAAACAGGCGGTGCGGGGGCCCTCAGAAGGCGCACATTCGACACATACAACGAGCACCGGGCGTCATCGTCGCCTCGGTCGCAAGGGTGCGGCTGCTCGTCGTGGTCATGCGAAAAGTAAAGCAGAAGTGCGCCCGGATCCCCGAACCGCTGTCCGAATAGCGGACAGCCCTGGACGGTGGCAGGCCCGGCCCGGACGCCGCCCGAGCGAGCCGTGCGGCCAGTGCGGGCAGGGGCAGGAGGTGGTTCACGCCGTCGCCCACGCCCGGCCCCGCACGCGGCGCGCTGTGGCCAACGCCACGGTGGCGGGGCCGCGCGCAGCGGGCCTTTTCGGCCGTAATAGGGTCTCGGCATGCTTGATGCCCTGACGGTCGCGACCGCTGTCGCCGCGCTCGCGCTCGCCGCCTGGTGCGGCTTCGCCGCCTACCGCGACCAGCCGACCAAGGACTGGCACTTCATCGGTATGGCGGTGGTGTCACTGCTCGCCACGGTCCAGCTGATCGTCGGCATCGTGCAGCTGGCGCGCGGCGAGAAGCCCGACCAGGGCACGACGATCTTCGTGGCCTATCTGATCGGCGCGTTCGCGTGCATCCCGGCGGCCGGCTTCATGTCGCTCGCCGAGCGCACCCGCTGGGGTTCGGTGACGGTGGCGGCCGGCGGCATCGTGCTGGCCGTCCTGCAAGTGCGGCTCTACGACATCTGGGGAGGCTGAGGTGTCCGTGACCTCACAGAGCGAGAGCGGCAGCAAGCCGCAGAGACTGACCAGCGGCCCCGGCACGCTGCTGGTGTGGCTGTACGGCGTGATGGTGGTCGGCGCGGTCTCGCGCTCGGCCGTCCAGATCTCGACGGAGTTCGACCACGCGCCGCTCGCCTACTCGCTGTCGGCGCTCGCGGGCATCGTGTACGGCTTCATCACGTACTCGCTCGTGCGCGGCGGGGAGAAGGCCCGCAGGGCGGCGCTGGTGTGCTGCGCCGCCGAGCTCGTGGGCGTACTGACCGTGGGGACCTGGACGCTGGCGGACCCGTCGGCGTTCCCGGACGCCACGGTCTGGTCGGACTACGGCATGGGCTATCTGTTCATTCCGGTACTGCTCCCGGTGACTGCCATGTTCTGGCTCAACAAGGCGCGCAGGGCTGCCGCCTAGGGCATGTCGGCAGGCCCTAGGCGACGAAGGCGCCCGCTTCCGCGTCCTTGGCGAGCGTCACCAGGGTGAGCCGCTCGTCGACGCGCTTCGTGGACACGGCCGCATAGCCGTGCTTCCGGTAGAGCCGCAGGTTGTGCTCGCTGCGATGGCCGGTGAACAGCTGGAAGCGCTTGGCCGCGCCGTCCGCGCCGAGCTTCGTCTCGACGGCGTCGAGCAGCCGCCCGCCCAGGCCGTGGCGCTGCATGCGCGGGTGCACGACGAGCTTGCCTATCCGGGCCGTGCCGTCCGCGTCCATGGCGCCCCGCACCGCGGCCACGACTTCCTCCCCGAGCCGGGCCACCAGGACCGTGCCGCCCGCGAGTTCGGCCCTGACCGAGTCGAGAGATTCCGTCAGCGGCTCGATGGAGTAGTCGCCGTAGAGCTCGGCCTCGCTCTGGTAGCACAGGTACTGAAGTTTGAGGATCTTCTCGGCGTCCTGCTCGGTCGCCGCAGAGATGATCACGCTCATGCCCATGTGTGCATGCCTCCCGCTCACCTGCTCCGCCGGTTGTCTATCGCTCCTTTCCCCAGGGTTCAGGAGCCGCAACCTCTGCTGCCAGCATTCTGCGCAGGCATCCCAGACATCTGGAACGTTCCGGACCGAGGCTGCCCTGTGAGATACCCAACTCGCCTGCGATCTCGCGGTAGGTGAGGTCCTGCGGCGACAGGAATGCGGCCACGACGCGGGGGCAGCGCCCGGGCAGTCTGCGCACGGCGGCGTGCAGCGCGCGGTGGCGGTCGCCGGCCAGCGCCCGCTGTTCCGGGCCGTGTTCGAAGTCGTCGGCCGGCTCGGTGACGTACGGGATCTCCCGCAGCGCGGCGTGCCGGGTGCGGCGGGCCTCGGATCTGACGGCGGCGGTGAGCCAGGCGGCGGGGTCGGCGGGCGGGCCGTCGGTGTCGATGCGCTCCAGCAGGCGCAGCCAGACGGCCTGTTCGAGGTCGCCGGGTTCGCCCGCGCCGGCGTGGGCCTCCGCCGAGACCTCGGCGGCGATGAGCGGGCGCAGGGTGTCGATGACCAGGTCGTACGTCATGCCGGGCGGGACGCGGCCGCCCGGGCGTGTGGTTGCCGGGGCGGCCGTGCGTCACCCCAACCGGGGCCGGGGTGCGCGGTGTTGACGGCGTGCTGACGGAGGTCAGGCCTTCAGGAAGTCCTCACGGGCGAGGAGCGCCGTGTCGCAGTTGTCCGAGAAGATGCCGTCGATGCCGGTGGCCAGGTAGGCCTTGAAGGCGCCGAACGCGTCGCCGTAGGCGTTCGGGTCGGTGCCCTTCTTGAAGTCGGCGGGCAGGAAGGTGTTCTCGTTGCGCATCGTGTACGGGTGCAGGATCAGGCCCGCGGCGTGCGCGTCCTTGACGAGCGTGGTGGGCGCGAGGAGCTTGCCGTCCTTGTCCTTGGGGATGACGAGGTCGAGCGTCGGGCCGATGCCCTCGGCGTACGAGGCGATCTCGTCGAGGCCCTTGGGGGTGATGAGGTCGGCGACGGTGCGCGGGTCACCGGCGTCGACGAAGTCCCAGGGGCGGGAGTTCGCGGTCGACAGGAGCACGACGAGCGGGTTGTCGACCAGCTTGTTCAGGCGCTGGATGCTGGTCGGCTCGAAGGACTGGAGGAAGACCGGCGAGTTCGTCCTGTTCACGCGGTACTTGCGCAGGAGCGTGGCGACACGCTCCTCCAGACCGAGGCCGAGCTTGCGGAAGTAGGTGGGGTGCTTGGTCTCGACGTGGATCCACACCTCCTTGCCGCGCTCGCGGCTCTGCCGCTCCCGCCACTTGAGGACCTCTTCGAAGGTGGGGATCTCCCAGCGGCCGTCGTAGAGGGTGTTGCGCTGGCGGTTGGCGGGGATGCGCTCCTTGGCGCGCAGGGTCTTCAGCTCGGCGAGCGTGAAGTCCTCGGTGAACCAGCCGGTCGTGGCGACCCCGTCGAGGCTCTTCGTGGTCTTGCGGCCGGCGAACTCGGGGTGCGCGGAGACGTCGGTCGTCCCGCCGATTTCCGGCTCGTGACGGCATACGAGGTGACCGTCCTTGGTGGGCACGAGGTCGCCCGCCTCGATGACGTGCGCGCCCATGTCCAGGGCCAGCTGGTACGAGCCGAAGGTGTGCTCCGGCCGGTAGCCGCTCGTACCCCGGTGCGCGATGACGGTGGGCGCGGGCAGGCTCTTGTAGCCACCACCACCGTGATGTCCGCCACTGCTCCGCTCGTCGGCGTTCGCCACGCCGGGCGCGCCCAGGACGGCTCCGCCCGCGCCGAGCACCGCCGCGCCCAGTACCGAACGGCGGCCGAGCTGCGACCCCCGGGACTCCTGTGACTTCCGCTTGCCCATTGAGCACTCCTCCCACATCGCTGCCTTGCACCTGTCAAAGCGCACCGATCGTAGGTGTGCGGGAGTGACCAGTGGGAGACCTTGGACCGAACGGAAGGGTGATGCGGAGTGACTCCTGCGCGCCGCGTGACGGCCAACGGAGCGTAAATATGGGTCAACACTGCGTATCG
This sequence comes from Streptomyces sp. NPDC055140, assembly GCF_053607285.1. Classification (NCBI taxonomy): domain Bacteria; kingdom Bacillati; phylum Actinomycetota; class Actinomycetes; order Kitasatosporales; family Streptomycetaceae; genus Streptomyces; species Streptomyces sp. NPDC055140. The sequence continues at coordinate 58,219 of NZ_JBSGTG010000004.1, forward strand.
AGTGCGTGAACCCGATGTGCAACGGGCCGGGGGCCGCGAGTATCGTCCTCACCTGCAGACTTCAGCTCATCCAGCCACGGCTTAGGCCGCCACCCCTTGACACCGGAGGGCCCGTTGTCCCGTTTCGCGTTCATCAAGGCAGTGCTCTCACCGATCATGCGCCTGATGTTCCGCCCCCGGGTGGAGGGCGCCGAGAACATCCCGGGCACCGGTCCGGTCATTCTCGCGGGCAACCACCTGACCTTCATCGACTCGATCGTGCTGCCGATCGTGTGTGACCGTCAGGTCCTGTTCATCGGCAAGGACGAGTACGTCACCGGCAAGGGCCTCAAGGGCCGCGTCATGGCGTGGTTCTTCACCGGCGTCGGCATGATCCCGGTCGACCGGGACGGCGCGAACGGCGGTGTCGCGGCGCTCATGACGGGCCGCCGTGTCCTGGAGGAGGGCCAGGTCTTCGGCATCTACCCCGAGGGCACCCGCTCCCCCGACGGCCGGCTCTACCGCGGCCGCACCGGCATCGCCCGGCTGACCCTGATGACGGGTGCGCCCGTCGTCCCGTTCGCGATGATCGGCACGGACAAGCTCCAGCCGGGCGGCAGCGGCCTCCCGCGGCCCGGCCGCGTCACGGTCCGATTCAGCGAGCCGATGGAGTTCTCCCGCTACGACGGCATGGGCCGCGACCGCTACGTGCTGCGCGCCGTGACGGACTCGGTGATGGCGCAGGTCATGCGCCTGTCCGGCCAGGAGTACGTGGACATGTACGCCACCAAGGCGAAGGCCGCCTGAGCGGGTCGCACTTGAACATGACGAAGGGCCGCACCCGGTGGGTGCGGCCCTTCGTCATGCGTATGGACGCCTGGACGCCCGGTGAAGGTGCGTCATCCGTACGGCCGTGTCGTCATCCGTACGGCCGCGTCCGTCACGGGTGTTCGACGCCGTCCTCCAGCCTCTGGCCGCGCAGCAGGAACCACGCCGCCACCGCCGTCGCGAGGAGTACCGCCGCGCCGACCCCCGCGGCCGCCCGCAGCCCGTCGGCGAAGGCGTCCTGCGCCGCCGAGATCAGTTCGCTCGCGGTGTGCGCGGGCAGCGCCGAGACGGACTCGACCGCGCCGCCCAGGGATTCGTGGGCGGCCGACGCCACCTCGGGCGGGGTGCCGGCCGGGGCCGTGAAGTCCCGGTAGACGCCCGTGACGATGGAGCCGAGCAGGGCGATACCGAGGGCCGCGCCCAGTTCGTACGCCGTCTCGGAGACCGCCGAGGCCGAGCCCGCCTGCTCCTTCGGCACGCTGGAGAGGATCACGTCGGCCGTGACGGTGAACGAGAACCCTGCGCCCACGCCGACGATCAGGAGCACCGATCCGAGCAGCGGATAGCCGGTCGACTGACTGAGCCCGGTCAGCCCGGCCAGGGCGAGGCCCACCGCGGCGAGGCCGCCCGCGACGACGGAGCGCACGGAGAACCGGCGCGCGACCGTACCGGCGACCAGTCCGGCCGCCACCGCGCCGATGGCGGCGGGCAGTTCGGCGAGACCGGCCTCGAACGGGCCGCGTCCCTGGACCAGTTGCAGGAACTGGGAGAGGAAGAACACCAGACCCGACAGGCCGAGGATGGTGAGCAGGTCGGCGAGCACCGCGGCCGAGAATCCGCGGTGGCGGAACAGCCGCATGTCGAGGAGCGGTGCGGGCAGCGTGAGCTGGCGTCGGACGAACCACGTCAGAGCGGCCAGTCCGAGCACGCCGGACGCCGGCACCTGCCAGCCGAGGCCGTGCGACGCGGCCTCCTTGACCGCGTAGACGACGCCGATCATGCCGACGAGGGACAGGACGACGCTGATCAGGTCCCACGGGCCGCCCGCCGGATTCTTCGACTCGGGCAGCAGCTTGATGCCGACGACGACGAGGACCGCCATCACGGGCAGGTTGATCAGGAAGACCGAGCCCCACCAGAAGTGTTCGAGCAGGAAACCTCCGACGACGGGGCCCACGGCCGCGCCCGCCGAGGCCGCCGCACCCCAGATGCCGACGGCGAGGGAACGCTCGCGCGGGTCGGTGAAGATGTTGCGGATCAGGGCGAGGGTCGAGGGCATCAGCGTGGCACCCGCGACGCCGAGCAGGGCCCGGGCCAGGATCATCGTTTCGGGGCTCGTCGCGTACGCGTTGAGCACCGAGACCGCACCGAACGCGACCGCGCCGGTGAGCAGCAGCTTCTTACGGCCGATGCGGTCGCCGAGGCTGCCCATGGAGACCAGAAGTCCCGCGATCACGAACGAGTAGACGTCGCCGATCCACAGGAGCTGCGTACCGGTCGGCTCCAGGTCCTCGCTGATGTAGGGCGTCGCGAGACCGAGCACCGTCGCGTCGACCGCGACCAGGAGCACCGCGAGCACAAGGACGGAGAGCGCGAGCCATCGTCCTCGTCCGGGCCTCGACTCCACCTCCGCCGCGAATGTGCGCTGGTGTGTGCTGGTCATGGTTCCACTCTCCGTCTGGCGCCGCCGAGCAGAAGCTCGACGATCATGTGTTGGAAGTCCTTGGCGGCCACACGGCCGTCCTGTACGGCCCAGGCGCCCCCGCCGATCAGGCTGTAGAGCGCCTCCGTGAGCCACGCGGGTGTCAGGTCGATACGGAACTCGCCGCGCTCCTGGCCGCGCGTGAACAGCCCGGCGATACGGGCGTCGAGCCGGGCCCAGCCCTCGTTCTGCGACTCGCCCTCGAAGAGCTGGTTCTCCGTGACGAGGAAGGCGAGGAGTCCGGCGCACGGCTGGATCTCCGCCACGAGCCGGCGTACTGCGTCGTCGGCGCTGCCCTCGTCGAGCCGGGCGGCGTCGAGGGCCGCCTCGCACTCCTGGATCCCCAACTCCTCGAGGGCCCTGACGAGTGCGTCCCGGCCGGCGAAGTGCCGGTGCAGCGTGGCGCGGCTGAGACCGGCTGCCCTGGCCACCTCGTCCATCGTGGCCGTGGCCTTGCGGGTGAGCAGGGCGGCTGCGGTGCGCAGCACCTGGTCTCGGTCGACTGGCATGAGACGAGGGTAAACCATGTGAGACATGTTTGTCTCATTCAGGGCGTGGACGTCTCATGGGTGGCTTTATATACAGGGATGAATCGGGTGAGGGTGGGTGCGCCGGTTGGGTTCGCGGGCGCGGGTCAGGTCTGCCAGGCCTCGCGGCACAGGGCTGTGGACGCCTCGCCGAGATAACGGGCCGTGGCGAGCCAGGCACGGGCGAAGGCGTCGGCGTCCGCCGAAACGAGGCGGCCGAACCCGTCGCGGCCCCGCTCGGCCGCGGATCTGCGCATCGCGTCGAGGAGCTCGGCGGCGGTGGACAGGCCGGCGCGGCGCAGGAGCGCGGTGTCGGGTGCGGTGGTGTGCGGTGCCGTGGTGTGCGGTCGGGCGGGTGCTGCGTGCGTCAGGGCTCGGCGGCCCGCGACGACTACCTGTTCCGTGCGGCGGCGCAGGATGTGGAGGGGCGCGGAGGGGGTGGGGCGGAAGGAGCCGGGTGCGGGTTCCGGCAGGGGTGATGTGGGGGGTACGTCCTGGCGTTGGAGACGGTCCAGGCCGAGGTCGTGGCGGCCCGTGGGAAGACGGACGGCGAGGAGGGCGGCCCGGGGGTGCCCGGCGGGCACGAGGCGCGCGATCGCACGGACCCTGGTCCCGGGGGCCGTGGCGAGGAGGGCGAGGTTCTCGCGGTGGGCCAGTTCGGGGTGGTCGTCGGCGGCGGTCAGCCGCACGGTGAGCCCGTCGCACTCGGCCAGGAGACAGTCGCCGCCCGCCTCACGGGCCACGCCGGTGAGCGTGGCGTCGAGGAACAGCAGATTCTCTCCGGTGACTCCGGTGGCTCCGGTGGCTCCGTTGGCGAGGGCCCTCGCCGCCTGGTCAGCCAGGGGGACGGACCACAGGGCCGCGAGCGGTTCCTCGGTCCAGTCGGCTCCGGCGGCGGCCGCGGCCCGCACGCTCCGGCCCGCACCGAGCCGTCCGTCGGCGGAGACGGTCGCCCCGGAGACCACAAGCCCTGCGCGGGCGAGGTCGCGGTACGTGAGTGCGGTGTCGCCCATCCTGACGGCTCGATCCCCGGCGGTCCTGGCCCTCGCCGGTCCTCCGGGGGCCACGTCGGGGACGGTGTAGAGGCGGCCTGCGGCGTCGGCTGTCCAGGTGACCACGCCCGCGTGGCCGGTCGCGGTGAGGACGGGCTCGGTGAACAGTCCGTAGAGCCTCAGCGAGCCGCCCGGTGCATAGGCGCGGCGCGCCGTTCCCCGCAGGGCGGCGTGCGCGTCCGGGGTGCCGGGGCGGCGCAGCCCGTACGCGGTGGCGAGCAACTCCTCGAGGGCGTCGGCCAGTTCGGAGGTGCGGTGGTCGGGCTCGGCGGCGCGGGCTGCGCGCAGGCCGTTCACCGTACGGATCGCGGCGGCCGCGGGGCGGGGCAGGACCGCGAGACGGGCCGTGTGGGCGGCCCTGAGCAGGCCGGCCTGGAGCACGGCACCGGCGCCGTCGACACCGGCGTCGAGGACGAGAACGGCGGCCTGCCACAGGGCTTCGGCGGCGGCTTGGGGCGGGGTGGTGGGCGTAGAGGTGGTGGGCGTAGAGGTGCGGGCTTCGGTCGGCTCGGTGGTGCGTGCGGTTGAGTCCACCTCGTCCGGTGCGGGTGGGGATGGCTGATCGGGCGCGTCGGAGGGGGCGGGCGTGGGTGCGTCGTCCGCGATCGGTGCGAGGGTCGCCGCCGCGGCCCGGTGGACGCAGGCCGGGGCGAGCAGGCAGCCGCAGCGGATCGCGTCCTCGGCCGTGACCGTGCCGCCGGGAGCGTGCAGTTCGACGAAGATCTCGTCGTCGACCGCGATACGGCAGATACCGCCGTCGGTTGTCACCGGTCGCGCGGCGAGCTTCTCGACGGCCGCGTCAAGGCGCTTGCGCAGGCGCGGGGAGAGTGCGGCCACGACGACGGCGGTGACCTCGGGCGGTACCGGAGGAAGCTGCGGCGTCGGGCGAGAGCGCGGCTGAGAGTGCGTCGGCGTCAACGGATCTTCTCCCCTACCCAACGGGCGAGTTCGAGCGGGCTGAGTGCGGCGACCGGCATGCCCGCGGCGACGAGCTGTCCCGCGATGCCGGTGGAGTAGCGGGGGCGCCCGGCGTCGTCGAGGCTCGCGCAGCCCAGTACATGGCAGCCCGCGCCGACGAGTTCGCGTACCTCGGCGAGCATCCCGCCGACGGGGTAGCCCTCCTCGAAGTCGCTGACCACGACGACGAGGGTGCGCGAGGGCACGGTGACGAGCGTGCGCGCGTGGCGCAGCCCGGCGGCGATGTGGGTACCTCCGCCTACACGGGTCTCCAGGAGGAGGGCCAGCGGGTCGTGGACGTGTTCGGTCAGGTCGAGGACCGTCGTCGAGAACGCCAGGAAGTGCGTGGACAGCGCGGGCACGCCGGCCAGGACCGACGCGGTGAGCGCCGACCAGATGGTGGAGGCCTCCATCGAGCCGGACACGTCCGTGAGGATGATCAGCCGCCAGTCCGCCGAGCGCTGGGCCCTGCCGTGGAACACGGGGTGCTCAGGGATGACATGGATACGTCCGTCGTCGGTGCGCCGGGCCGTGGCGAGGTTGGCGCGCAGGGTGCGGGCGAGGTCGAGTCTGCCGCCGGGGCGCCGGGTCGGGCGGGCGGTCGCCGCGCCGGTGAGTGCGGGCCGCATGCGGGTGGCGAGGGTGCGGGTGAGCTCGTCGACGAGGCGCCGCACGAGGGGGCGCAAGGCGGCGAGCTTGGCCTCGGGCAGGCCGCCCGCGTGCTGGAGCACGGTGCGCAGGAGTTCCACCGAGGGGCGTACGGCTTCGGGGTCGAGCGCGGACACGACGTCCGTGCGACCCCGGGTGGCCGCGGCGGCGAGGACCTCCTCGCGGATGCCGGGGCCGAAGAGCGCCGTGAGTTCCTCGGCCCATTCGCGTACACCTGGGTAGGGCGTCTCTCGCCCGCCCCGGCCGCCCGCGCCGCCGGGCAGATCGCCGCGCGCGCCTTCGCCGCGGCCCTTCCCGTACAGCTCGTCCAATGCGGTCGCCAACGGGGCGATGCCCTGTGGGAGTTGATCCCCTCGTCGGCCGAGGACGAGGCGCCACCGCTCGGCGGGGGCGATCCGGGCGCCGCCGGTCGGTGGGACGGGAACGGGGGCGGGCGGGGATGCGAGGTGAGGCCGGTCGGACGTGTCCGGCGCCGTGGGCAGGAGGCCGAGCGCGGCCAGCGCCTCGCGGGCGGCGAGGTCCGCGGTGGTCCACGCGGCCAATGTCCGCGCGTCCGTGTCCGGAGGGAGGTCGGCATCGAGGGTGCCGTCGATGCGTTCCTCGATGACGGTGAGCAGCCGGTCGCGGGCGGCCGGGCTGAGCGTGTCGAATCCGCCGCGCAGGGCGGGGAGCCGTTCGAGGAAGGGGCTGTCGGGCAGTTCGGCGACGCGGTCGAGCAGCGGGGCGAGCGCCTCGGGAGCCGTCTCCAGGAGGGATCCGGCGGCGGTGAGCAGGCCGGTCAGCCGGGCGGTGAGCTCCGCGCGGGTGCCGGGGTCGGTGGCCGTGTCGACCCAGGACGCCGCGCGTGCGCCGAGGGCGGTGGCGGGGGTGTGCCCTAGCAGAACGCGCACTGCGGCTGCGGCGCCGCGCATGAGCGGCGTTCCACTGTCGGCCAGCCGCGCCAGCGAGTCGGCGAGCCGCATTCCCCCGAACACGTCGGCGCGCCTCGCGAGTTCGACCAGAGCGCGGGCGTCGTCCGGGTCCGCGGAGCCGGCAAGCCCGTCGAGACTGCGGACGGCGGCGACGGTCAGGAGGTCGGCGCAATCGGCGAGCGCTTGGAGCCAGAGGGTGGGGGCGGCGGTGGGGTCCGCGGCAGGTTCAGTGGCGGGATCCGTCATGGTCAGGCCCGCGATGTGGCCCGAGGTGAGGCGGTCGGTGAGGTCGAGGCCCGTGAGGAGTTCCGGGAGGGTGCCGATGGCGGGCAGCACCGTCGTGACCTCTGCCAGGGCTTCGCCCGCGAGTGCGGGCAGTGCGCATTCGGCTGCCTCGCCGAGCGTGGTCAGCGTCTGCGCCGCGGTCGGCCCACCCTCCGCGTGGGCGGCACGGCCGCGTGCGCGGAGCACGCCCTCCGCCACCTGCGCCGGGGTGACGCCCCGGGTGGTCGCCGTGGTGAGGACCGCCGCCGTGGCGGGCGTCCAGCGCACGGTCCAGCGCTTGGTGAGCGCGTCGGCCCCGCCCGCCCCGCCGACGGACGTCTCCTGCGCGTACGGGATGCCGCACAGCGCGAGGCGGCGCAGCAGCACCTCACGTTTGCGGTCCGGGTCGGAACGCAGGGGGTCGAGCCGAAGCTCCTTCTCCTGCCCGCCACTTGCCGGACCGGGCAGTCCGAGCGCGGCCAGCTCGGCCTCGACGGCCGGTGCGAGTCCGCCGCGGGGTGCGCCAGGGGCGGCGCGGCCCGTGCGCTCGCCGACGAGGACCCGCTCCAGGGCGCGGGCGACGGCGCGTCCGCGGCCCAGCGGCTCGCCCTGGGCCAGCACGGTCTGGACGGCCTCGACGAACTCGCTCCGGCCCGGCGCGGGCAGCCGGCGCAAGCTTGCGAGGTCGCCCGCCACACGGCGGATCTCGCGGGCGTCCGCCGGACCCGACGGGTGGCCCTCGGCGCGGAGTTCGCCGGTGACGCGGACGGCGCAGCGCAGGGCCGTCTCGCCGACCGCGGCCGGGTCGCCCGCCGATTCCAGGACCTGGTGCTGCCACTCGGGATCACGGATCCCGGCCGGATATCCGGAACGGGCGTCCAACAGCGCGTACGTGTAAGGGATCAGGGAGACGGCGCAGGTGGGCGCCGCCGACGATGCCGCTTGCGCAGCCGGCGGTTCGGCGCCGGGCCCGGTCGCCGGCGACTCTGCGGGCGTCCCGGCCGACACCCCCGCGAGCGGCTCGCCCTGCGCCTCGTCCCGTAGCGCCCCCGCGCTCAACGCCGGCGCGTGGAACGCTCCGATCACCGCCGCCACCCTGCGCCCGCCTCGTGCCGCCTCGCGCAGGCGCGCCCGCATCCACCGTTCCCTGGTGAGGTCGAGCGGGTCGACTCCCGGGCCGTCCTGTGCGTCGCGGCGCAGGGCCCAGCCGGTGAGGAGCGCTGCCCGGCGCAGGACCTGTGGGGTGGCGCCCGGGGCGGGGGCCTCCACGAGGCGGTCCCAGAGGTCGTCACCGTCGCGGCCGGTCAGCCGCCCACGCACCGCGTCGTGCAGGCTCAGCCTGCGTCCGGCGGGAGCGGATGCCTGTTCCGCGGGGCGAGTTACGCGCGGCTCCCGCCAGGCCCGTTCCGTCAGCGGCAGATCGCAGGCCACCACCGGGACGCCGTTCCGTGCGGCCCAGCGCAGCGCCGCGAGCTCCGGTGAGAAGTCCGCGAACGGGTAGAACGCCGGGCCCGACTCCGCCTCCCCGTCGAGCACCGCCGCGAGCGCGACCGGCGCCTCCGTCTCCTCGTGCGCCAGCCAGGGCAGCAACTCCTGTGTTTCGGCGGGGAGTTCGACCAGCAGGACGTCCGGGGCCGCCTCGTCGAGGAGCCTCGGGACGACGGCGGCCAGCGACGGCGCGTGGTGGCGTACGCCGATGAGGTAGGGCCCGCCGGGATCGGTGAGCGCGTCGATGGCCACGCCCGCGTCGGTGGTCATGGTGGGTCAGCCCTCCAGGACGGAGCGCAGGTCCCACAGCGTGCGCCAGGTCGCGGAGCCCTCCTCGGCACGGCGCCGCACCGCGCCGTCCCAGTAGCCGAGCAGCCGCGCCGCGTCCGCCGGGTCGTCCTTGCGGACCACGCCCGTGAGGTGGCCCGGCAGGAGGGCGAGGGCGTCGCGGTCGCCGGGGAAGTAGGCGGCGGCGACGCCGAGCGCCGTCGCGACGGAGACGGCCTCGGCCGTACTCATCACGGTGGACGGCCGCTCCACCTCCCAGCCCTCGGCCGAACGGCCCGAGCGCAGCTCGCGGAAAGCGGTGACCAGGACGTCGAGGACCATGTCGTCGAGCTGGTACGCGGCGCCGGCCCGTTCGACGGCCGCCTTCGACTGGCGGCGTACGAGGTCGAGTTCGGCGTCGAAGTCGCCGATGGGGCCGACCGTCTCGAAGTTGAAGCGGCGCTTGAGCGCGGCGGACATCTCGGAGACGCCCTTGTCACGGAGGTTGGCGGTGGCGATGACGTTGAACCCGGGGGCCGCGTGGGCCTGGGCCGCGTCCGTGCCGGCCAGCTCGGGGACGGCGATGCGCCGTTCGGAGAGGAGGGAGATCAGGGCGTCCTGCACCTCGGGGAGGCAACGGGTGACCTCCTCCACGCGTGCGACGGCGCCCTGGGTCATGGCGGCGAGCACCGGTGAGGGTACGAGCGCCTTGGGGCTCGGGCCCTGGGCGAGCAGCAGGGCGTAGTTCCAGCCGTACTTGAGCTGGTCCTCGGTGGTGCCCGCGGTGCCCTGGACGGTGAGCGCGCTGGTGCCGCTGACGGCGGCGGCGAGCAGTTCCGACAGCATCGACTTGGCGGTGCCGGGCTCGCCGACCAGGAGCAGTCCGCGCTCGCCGGCGAGCGTGACGACGCAGCGCTCCACGAGGGCGCGCTCGCCGACGAACTTCCGCCGGACGGCGAGCCGGCGCGGCACGCCCTCGCCGGCGTCGGCGCCGTCGGGCAGGCGCAGCGGTTCGTCGGCGCCCATCACGAACGTGACGACGGCGCGCGGGGTGAGCCGCCAGCCGGGAGGCCGCGGGCCGGAGTCGTACGCGGCGAGGAACGCGAGCTCGTCGGCGTACAACTCCTCGGGCGGCACGATCTGCCGCGGCGCGGAGGGCGTCGTGCCCTGGACGGTGTCGGTCGTGGTACTCATCGGCGACGCTCCCGCGGCTGCGTGGTCCCGCGCTGCGCGGCCGGGACGGAATCGGTGGTGGTAGTGGTCATCGGGCGGGGCTCCCGCAGCAGCGTGCCCAGGCACCGCGCGCTCGGCGCGGCCGGGACGGGTTCGGTGGTGGGGGACATCGACGGCTGCGTGACCGGACGGCACATGTCGGACACTGCCGGGGTGACCTGGGCTGCCCTGGTCGTCATGTGCCGCTGCGCGATCCGACAGCGCAGGCCGCGCACCTCCGGGGTGACCCGTGCCGGCCTCGTCGTCATCGGCGCCGCCCCTTCCGGGTCGCGCGGGTCGTGAGTTCTTCGAAGGCCGGGACGTCGCCGGCGCGTACCCGGTCCCATGCGCGGGTGAACAGTTCGGGGACGGGCTGCAGCGGGACCGTCGCGGTGTGGCCAGGGATGTCGTACAGATCCCGCTTCCAGGACTCGACGGGCAGCGCGGGCGCCTTGAGTGCCAGCCAGGCGCCAGGCAGGAACAGGCCGCGTCCCGCGCGGGCGCGCTTCGCCTCCACCACCAGTGCGGTCCCGGCGAGTTCGGCGCGGGCCTTCTTCATGCGGGCGGGCTTCCAGCCGGTCCAGCGCGTGCTGTTGCGGTCGGTCGGGTCGGGCAGGGCGAGCAGTTGCAGGTAGAGGGCGGCGGCGTCCTCGCCGATGCCGTGCGCTTCGGCGACCTCGGTGACCAGGCCGGGGACACTGCGCGTGGGGTCCTGCGCGTAGCCCTCAAGTCCTGCCTGCGGTCCACCCGCACTCTGCCCGTCCACACCCGGCGCGCCCGCCGTCACCGCGCGGCCGAGCCCATCCCCCAGTACCGCCCTGATCGCCCGCAGCGGGGCGTCCGCGCGGTATCCGGCGAGGCCCTCGATCAGACCGAGCGCCGGGTCGTCGGGGCCGGTGAGGCCGGCCGGGCGCAGGAGGACGGCCTCCTGCTGGTACCAGGGGTGGACCACGAACGCCTCGCCCACGCGCGTCAGCCCGTCCGCTCCGGCGCCGCCCGTCTCGGGCATGCCGTGCGCCTTGCGCAGTTCGGGCGCGGTGGCGCCGCCCTTCTCGGTCCAGTCGAGGCCGAGCTGGAGCAGCAGCTCCGGGTCGGCGAGCCGGGTGCGCAGGGCGTCGAGGGCGGCGGGCAGGGCGGCGCGCAGCGGATGCCCGTACGGCAGGCCGTACGCGAGCGCGCCGAGCGCCGACACGGCGGGCACCAGGTCCCTGACGTGCGGTACCGCAAGTGCGTCATCGCCCGTCAACCGGCCGTCCGTGCCGAGTCGTTGGACGGTGGTGCGGCTGAGCCACGGAGTGATCCGGGGGTTGAGCACGGCCTCGGCGTCACCGATGGTGGAGACCCCGTTCAGCGAGATCTCCATGTCCTCGGGGAGGCGTACAAGGGTGCCGAACCGCTCCGTCCATACCTCCCGGGCGGCCTCGACGGCCGGCCCGGTCTCCCACAGGTCAGCGACGGACTCGGGGAGCAGCGCGGTGACGACATCGACGCGGCCCTGCCATGTGAGCGCGGTCAGGCGGTCGTGGCCCGCCTCCACCTGCGTGCGGGTGAGTCCGGAGCGGGCCTGGCACTCGGCGGATGCGGCGTCGGCGGCGAGGACGCCCGAGGGGCGTCCCGCCAGGAGCAGCGCTGCCTGGACAGGGCCGCAGCCGGGCGCGGCCGCCAGTGCGGTCGCGTTCTCCGCGTGCCAGGGCGTGGCGCCGCGCTCACGCACGAGGGCGGCGAGTGACGCGATCCGGTCGCCGAGGAGTGTGCCGGGGATCCGCTGCGCCTCACGGGTGATGAAGTGGGCGACCGGCCCGAACGCGCCCGAAGGGTCGTGGTCCAGAGCCAGCCAGTCCACCTCGTCGTCGTGACTGCGCGTGCGGGCCGCCGCGAGGATCGCGACGGTGCGGTCGCCCAGGCGGAGGACCTGACCGGGGCGCGGCCGGTAGGCGCCCTTCTCGCACAGTTCGACGCTGCGCAGCTGACGGTCCGGGTCCGCGAGGGCGCCTTCGGCGACGGCGTCCAGGAGGTTCAGGAGAGCGGACCTGTCGGTCTCGTCCAGGCCGGGGACGGTGGCGCGGTACGCCAGCGCGGGCAGGTGGCGCAGGACGCTCAGCCAGGTGGACGTGCAGCTCTGAATGGTGAGTTCGTCCGTGGTCCAGCCGCCGGTGAGCGTCGCGAGGTCGTGTCCGCCGGGCAGCGGGGTGCCTTCGGCCGCCTTGCCCGCGATGACGTGGCCCACGGACTTGATCTGCCGCAGTGTGCTCCAGGTGTCGGGGCTCCAGTAGCCGTGAACGGTGTGGCCGAGGACACCGCGGATCGCGCTGAGCAGGGTCCGGTCGTCGCCGTCGCGGGGCGAGAAGTCGTGGAACATCTCCTGCCTGCGCGCCGCGACGGGCCGTGCGGCCACCGTCTGGGGATCGGTGAACTCGGCCACGGATTCGCGGAGTTGGACCATGGCGAGCGCGATGACGCCGACGCCCGCGTGCAGCGACGGGTGCCCGATCGCGGGCAGGGCGCGCTCGGTCGCGGCGAGCAGGTCGCGGTCGAACTGGTCTGACGCGGCCTTCTTCTGCTCGTCCGTGAGGGCGGTCCTGGCCTCGCCCGTGGTCTTCCTCCGGTGCTGCGCCAGTGCGGCCGCCGCATCGTCCGCCAGTGCGGCGGCCTGCTCGTCGGCGAACGCGCGCAGTGCCTTGGAACCGTCCTCGTCGCGGGCCCGCATCGCGTGCCAGAACGATGCCGGCGGGACGAGCGGCGTGCCTGCGGCGTACTGCGCGCCCGCCCGGGACGTCACGGTGTCGCCGAAGGACCCGTCGGCGGGCCCGGCGCCGCCCGCGTAGAGGCCCAACCGGATTCCGTCGAGGGCGAGTACGGGCTCCGCTCCGCCGGGCAGGCGCAGCGCGCCGAGCGGCACGGGGGTGCCGCCGCTGGTGAAGCGGGCGGGCAGCGCGACCTCGCGGCCGTCGGGCGTGCCCGCCGTCAGCCGCTCTTCCGTGCCGTCTCCGGGGCCGTCGCTGCGGACCCATCGGCCGAGGACCGTGCCGTCGGTGCCCAGAGGGCTGTTCTCCAGGCCCGCCTGGAGGGGCAGTACCTGGCAGTCGGCATGCCGCAGCCGTCCCTCGTCGCGCACGGCGCCCGCGAGGAGCGGCGGCAGGGAGGCGCGGCCGGTGGCGCCGGTGGCGGGGTCGTACTCGATCCATGTGCTGGCCGTGCTCGTGGTGCGCAGCCGCCAGTGGTTCAACCCGTCGCCGCTGACCCGGTGTTCCTTGGGCAGGGTGGTGTCGCCCGCGTGCAGGGGGCGGGCGCCGGTGGTGCGGCCGCCGTCGGGCAGGGGCAGGGAGGCGTCCAGGGTGTGTGCGCGCCACTGGATGGCTGACTCGCCGCCGAGGTGGAAGACGTCGGCGGGGCGCGAGGACCAGTAGGCGCGCTGCTTGCCCTCGTGCCACCAGGTGACGAGAAGTTCGCCGCCGACGAAGCGGAAGGCGGGCCGGCGCCAGTGGTCGGGCTTGCCGGGGATGCGCAGGTCGTGTTCGAGGAGGATACCGTCGGGTCCCGCTACGACGGCCTTGTCCCGGTGGGCGACGATCAGCGCGGGCCAGGCCTCCTGGACGGTGAGCCCGTCGCCGTGGCGCTCCTCGGGTACGGGCCCGAGCCGTTTCATGGCCTCTTCGAGCGCGGGCCAGCCCAGTTCGTCGACGATGCCCGCGCGCAGGGTGCGGCCGAGGTTGCCGCTGAGGTCGTGGGCGCGGACGCGGGCGACAGCGTCGGGTGCGACGTCCGCCGCGACCGACCGGAAGCGCCTGAGGTGCTGGAGCGCCGAGCGGGCGCCGGGCAGGCCCGCCGCCGCGGTGAACGCCTCGGCCTGTTCGGTGAGCCACTCGGCCAGGAGCGGGCGGAGCACCGGGTGCTCGGCGACAGCGAGGGTCTTGCGACTGCCCACGCTGCGCTGGGAGTTGCCGCCGATCGCCTCCTTGAGCAGCGGCCGGAACCGCGCGTCGGCGGCCACCGCGGCGAGGTCGCTGCGGCCTGTGTCGGGTCCGCCGAACCAGTCGTCAAGACCGATCCCGTGGCCGTCCATGCGGGGCGCGGGGTCCACCACGGCGACGCCCGACGCGAGGCACACATCGATGAGGTCCAGGTCGGCCCAACTGCGCCAGCCGCGCCCGCGGAACAGGTCGACCGGCCGCCCCTCGGCGTGCAGACGGGCCGCCATGCGCTCCACAAGGTCGTACGTCATCGGGGAGCGGCGCACCCCGCGCCAGCCGCCCTTCAGGTGGGTGGACCAGCGCGACAGCCAGTCCCCAGCGTCTACGGCCGCGTCCGGGGCCGGGTCGGTGAGGAGCTGTTCGGCGCCGGTCTCGGCGAGCAGCTCCAGCCAGTCGCCCTCGGAGCCGTTGTCGTGTCCGAACCCCGTCGGCATGATCTCCAGCAGCCGCTTACGGACGGCGGGTTCCTGCGCCGCGAGGACCAGGAGGGTGGGCCGGTACGCCGTCCAGAACGTGCCGGGTGCGCGTACCACCGCCGGGGAGGCCAGGAGGTCCGCGAGCAGCCGGCAATCCTCCTCGACCCGGTCCAGGCCCGCGGCCTTGATGAGCTTGCGGGCGTCCTGAGGCAAGGCGGCGTACGGCGGCATCCCGGCGCCGCAGCGCTCGACGAGGAGCCTGCGGTACTGCTCCCAGGCCGCCTGCGGCGCGAGACGCTGCGTCAGGTCCCGCACATGGTCCTTGAGCGCCTTGACGGTGAGCGCCCCGGCGAAGGCGAACTCGAGGAACACCGCGCGCTGCCTCTGCTCGTCCACAACGAGGCTGTGGACGCGCTCGGCCTCGCGCGCCTTGCCGAAGAGGGCGGCCGCGTAGGTGGTGTTCTCGTGCCGGAGGAAGGCGCGGCCCGCCTCCTCGTAGTACGTGGGCAGGAAGTGCGGGACGGAGCGTCCGAGGCGCTCGCCGAGCTCCTCGAACCCCTCCTTGGCGGCGCCCGCGCGGGTCTTGGCCATGCGGGCGAGGCGCTCGACGTCCTTGACGAGGGCGAGGGCGTGGTGCCCGTTCTCCGGGTCGTTCACCAGGGCCCAGGCGGGGAAGCCGAGGGTTTCGCGGCGTACCTGGCCGAGCCCGTCACGGACGCTCTCGCGCCGCAGCCCGAGGAAGTCCAGGGCGAGGTCCTCGGCATCGCCGAGCGTGCCCGGCACGAGGCGCACGACGGTGCGCCCTTCAAGGGCGGGGTGGGTGTACGCGCGGGCCGTGAGGTCGTCGGCGTCCTCGCCGCGGTGTGCGCCCGGGAGCAGGACGGCGCCCGCCTCCAGGAGCGCTCCCGTGTCCACCGTGCCGTCGCCCGTACCCATCGCGCACCGCTCCCCTGCCGCCTCGCCCGCCGAACCCGCTGTGCTGGTCGTGTCTGCCGTGCCCGGACCCGCGCCCGCGCCGCTCACCGCCGTGCTCACGCCGCCTGCTCCCCGTCCTCGAGCTCGCGGCCCGCGTAGAGGACGGCGGCCATGCGCATGCCCTCCGACCAGGCCACCGGCCCGACTTCGGCGAGGGCCAGGGCCTGTCCGCCCCCGGTGGTCCAGGTGAGCGGTCCGGTCTCGGTCTCGGCGTAGCCCTCGTAGTCGCCGATCCAGACGCGGGCCTCGACGGTGCGTCCGGCTTCGAGCACGGGCTGGACGGCGTGGCCGCCGCGCACCCGATAGCCGAGGGACGTGGCGCGGCCGGCGAGGAAGCGGAGTTCCTTGAAGACGCCGCCCTCGTAGTCGTCGACCGCCTGGGCGGCCGGGTCGCGGTCGGCGCCGCGGGTCCAGATCTCGCGGAACAACTGCTGGACGCCCTGGGCGACCCCCAACTCGACGGCGAATTCGCGCAGTTCACCGAGGTCGCCCAGGAGGACCGGGTGGGGAATGCGGATCTGCCGCGGGCGGATGCGCACGGTGTCCCCGTCGAGGTCGACGAGGCCGATGCCGCGCTCGGGGTCGGCGTCGCGCAGGAACCCGGCGACCGTCCCGTCGTCGCCGGTGACGACCAGGTCCTTCAGGGCGGCGCGCCAGGCCGGGTCGGGCCAGACCTCGGCGAGCACCGCGACCGGCACGGGAAGGGAGCGGGTCATCCAGCGCTCGGCCCGCTCCCGGCAGTCGCGCTCGTGCCGCTCCAGCCACTCGGTGAGCTGTCGGAGCCCGATGACGGCCTGCTCGTCGGCGATCTTCGGCGGCACCGACTTCAGGAGCCGCCCCTTGCTGTTGCGGCAGACGACCTTGCCGCCGTCGTCCAGAGCGACTTCATAGTCGCCCGCGCGCATCCACCCCACCACTGCCTCCCCGACAGCCGATTTCCGTTCCCCAGATGTCGACCACCGGTCGTGGGTGCACGCCGAAGGCACGCGTCACGAGCACCGGTTGTGAGCCGGTGTTGATCAACTGCCGGAAACCTTAGAGGCAGCCACTGACAACGCGGTGTGGCCCGGCCCCCTGAAGGGCCGGGCCACACAAGAGGCAGGTCAGGACTTGGCGTCGGCCCACGCGCGCTGCACGGCGAGGTCGTCCTTCACCTCGGCGAGCTGCACCGCGACGGCCGAAGGAGCGGTGCCGCCGCGACCGTTGCGCGAGGCGAGCGCGCCCGGCACATTCAGGACGGTGCGCACCTCGGGCGTGAGGTGCTCGGAGATCTTCGCGAACTGCTCGTCCGTGAGCTGGTCGAGCTCGATGCCGTGCTGCTCGCACTCCTTGACGCACTCGCCGGCGACCTCGTGCGCGACACGGAACGGCACGCCCTGCTTGACGAGCCATTCGGCGATGTCGGTGGCGAGCGAGAAGCCGGCCGGGGCGAGCTCCTCCATTCGCTCCCGGTTGACCGTGAGCGTGGCCATCATGCCGGTGAACGCGGGCAGCAGGACCTCGAGCTGGTCGCAGGAGTCGAAGACCGGCTCCTTGTCCTCCTGGAGGTCGCGGTTGTACGCGAGCGGGAGGGCCTTGAGCGTGGCCATGAGGCCGGTCAGGTTGCCGATCAGGCGGCCGGACTTGCCGCGGGCGAGCTCGGCGATGTCCGGGTTCTTCTTCTGCGGCATGATCGACGAGCCGGTGGAGAAGGCGTCGTGGAGGGTGACGAAGGAGAACTCCTTCGTGTTCCAGATGATGATCTCCTCGGCGATGCGCGAGAGGTTCACGCCGATCATCGCGGTGATGAAGGCGAACTCCGCGACGAAGTCCCGCGACGCGGTGCCGTCGATGGAGTTGCCGACCGAGCCGTGCTCGAAGCCGAGGTCCTTCGCGACGGCCTCCGGGTCGAGGCCGAGCGACGAACCGGCGAGGGCGCCGGAGCCGTACGGCGAGACCGCCGTGCGCTCGTCCCACTGCCGCAGCCGCTCGGCGTCCCGGGACAGGGACTGGACGTGCGCGAGGACATGGTGCGCGAACAGGACCGGCTGGGCGTGCTGGAGGTGCGTACGGCCGGGCATGGCGACGTCGGCGTGCGCCTCGGCGAGGCCGACGAGCGCGTCCTGGAGGTCGGCGACGAGGCCGCCGACGACGCGCGCGTGGTCACGCAGGTACATCCGGAAGAGCGTGGCGACCTGGTCGTTGCGGGACCGGCCGGCGCGCAGCTTGCCACCGAGGTCGACGCCGAGGCGCTCCAGCAGGCCCCGCTCGAGGGCCGTGTGGACGTCCTCGTCGGCGATCGTCCCGACGAACGAGCCGTCCGCCACGTCCGCTTCGAGCTGGTCGAGGCCCGCGTGCATGCGGGTCAGCTCGTCCTCGGTGAGCAGGCCCGCCTTGTGCAGCACGCGCGCGTGGGCGCGGGAGCCGGCGATGTCGTACGGCGCCAGGCGCCAGTCGAAGTGGACCGAGGCGGAGAGTTTCGCCAGGGCCTCGGCGGGGCCGTCGGCGAACCGGCCGCCCCAGAGGCGGACATCGCCGGTGTTGCTGCTCACGGTTGCTCCTAGATGTGCGGTGACGCGGGGCGGGTTTTCTCTTCCCCGTCCCGCCCCTTCCCGTAACGGGTTACCAGGCGAGGTCGCGCTTCGCCGCGGTCTTCGACGTATGCATGAGTATGCATTGCACTGCATGATTCGTCAATCGACCCTCCATGGACCGAGATGCGCGCGAAATCCTTAGACAGGCGAACGACCTCGGGTCGATAATCCAGAACCATGGGAAAGACCTACGAACGCATCGACGGCAGGCTCCGCACCTTCATAGAGGAGCAGCCCATGTTCTTCACCGCGACCGCACCCCTCTCCGGGGACGGCACGGTGAACCTCTCCCCCAAGGGGCTGACGGGATCCTTCGCCGTGCTCGACGAGCGGACCGTCGCCTATCTCGACTTCGCCGGAAGCACCGCCGAGACCATCGCCCACCTGCGCGAGAACGGCCGCATCACCCTCATGTGGTGCGCCTTCCAGGGCCCTCCGAACATCGTCCGGGTGCACGGCCACGGAGAACCTGTCTTCCGTGACGACGCCAGGTTCAAGGAGCTGCTCGAACACTTCCCCGATATCGACCCGACCCAGCACGGCCTGCGCGCGATCATCATGGTCACCGCCGAGCTCATCCGCGACAGCTGCGGATACGCCGTCCCGTTCATGTCGTACGACGCGGACCGCGATCTGCACGGGAGGCGCTTCGCGCGCGAGGACGACGCCTCCCTGAGCGAGTACTTCATGAAGAAGGAACACATCGAGCACAGCATCGACGGACTTCCGGGGCTGCCGCTCCCGCTACCTCCGGCTACCGTCTGACACATGCGCTCACGACCCGTCACCATCGCGTCCCTGGCCGCGGCGGCCGCCCTGCTGATCCTGGGCGCGGCACCGCCCGGCGGGCCCGTGCCGCTGCCCGCGCGGATGGCCGACACGGGCGGCGGCTCCCAGCTCGTCACCGCGCAGGCCGCGCGCACGGGCTCCACCACCGGCACCGTCACCTGGTGGGACCGGCGCGACGGGCGGTGGGTCGCGGCGGGTTCGGCGGCGGCGCGGTTCGGATCGAAGGGCCTCACCGACGGCGGCTCGCGCAAGCAGGGCACGTACACGACACCCACGGGTCTGTACGGCCTGCCCTACGCCTTCGGGATCGAGCCCGCTCCGGCCGGCACGACCACCGCCTACCGGCGCGTGCACCAGGACTCCTGGTGGTGCCAGGACAACGACTCGGCGTCCTACAACCGCTGGACCGAGCCGCGTCCGGCCGACTGCCGCGCCGCCGAGTCCGAGCACCTCGTGTCGTACGCGACCCAGTACGCGCACGCCTTCGTCATCGCCTACAACTACGAGCGGCCGGTGCGCGGGCGCGGAGCGGGCATCTTCCTGCACGTGAACGGGCGCGGGGCGACGGCCGGGTGCGTGTCGGTCCCGGCGGACGCGATGCGGCGCATCCTGGCGTGGGCGAGGCCCGGGAGCGACCCGCACATCGCGATCGGCACGGCGAGCGGCGCGACGGCGATCACGCGCTACTGACGCCCCGCCGACCCCGCCCATAGGACGCGGTCACGCACTGCGGAGCGAACGGCAGCCGGACGCTACGGCCCGGACGGCAGCCGGACGGTGAACACCGTCGCGCCCGGCTCGCTCCGCAGCGTGGCGGCACCGCCGTGTGCCTCCGCGACCGCCGTGACGATGGCGAGGCCGAGTCCTGTGCCACCGCCCGCTCCTGCCGTTCTGGGCCGGTCGCCATGGGTGAAGCGTTCGAAGACCCCGTCGCGGATCTCCTCAGGGACACCGGGGCCGTCGTCCAGTACGGAGAGGGAGACCACCTTCTCATCGGCCTCGATGCGGGCGGTGACGCGGGTGCCGGGCGGGGTGTGCAGGCGGGCGTTGGCCAGGAGGTTGGCGACGGCCTGGTGGAGGCGGTGCGCGTCGCCCGTGACGGTGACCGGTTCCTCCGGGAGTTCCATGGCCCAGCGGTGTTCCGGGCCCGCCGCGCGGGCGTCGGTGACCGCGTCGAGGATCAGGCGCGTGAGGTCGACCGGCTCGCGTTCCACGGGCCGTCCCGCGTCGAGGCGGGCGAGCAGGAGCAGGTCTTCCACCATGCCGCCCATCCGTCCGGACTCGGCCGCGATGCGCTCCAGGGCGCGGCGGACCTCCGCGGGCACGGGGCCCGGGTGCAGGAGGGCCAGTTCCGCGTGACCGCGGATGGAGGCGACGGGGGTGCGCAGCTCGTGACTCGCGTCGGCGGAGAAGCTGCGCAGGCGCTCCTCGGACGCGTGCCGGCGGGTGAGCGCGTCCTCGACATGGCCGAGCATGCGGTTGAAGGCGGAGGCCACCTGGCCGACCTCGCTGCGCGGGTCGGACTCGGGGGCGCGCGGGGGCAGGGCCACCTCACCGCTGGCGAGCGGCAGTTCACTGACGTGAGTGGCGGTCGCGGCGACCCGGCTCAGCGGGCGCAGGGACCAGCGCACCCAGAGGGCCCCGGCGACGCCGGTGGCGGCGAGCGCGATCCCGAAGACGCCTGCCGCGACGAGTTCGAGGCGGTGCACGGTCGCTTCTACGGGCTCCAGCGGCAGGCCCGTGAGGAGGACGTCGCCGTCCTTCCCGTCACGGGCCTCGACCCGGTAGTGATCGAGGGGCGACAGCCGGATGGTGTGGCCCTGCCCGTCGACCGGCACGGCGGCGAGGGTCCTGCGGTCTGCGTCGGACAGGCGCACGCCCAGGTCGGCGGCGCCGTCGGAGACCGCGCCCGCCCGCACGACCGCGGCGCTGGTGACGGTGGGGCCGACCAGCCGGACGCCGAGGGTGCCGGTGGCCTGGCGGCGGGTGTCGGCGTGCTCGTCGCCGTCATGGTCGTCCGGGGTGCGGCCGCCGTGTTCGAGGCTGGCGGGCAGGGCACTGCCCGCCTCGTGGAGCTGCTGGTCGAGCCGCCCGGTGAGGAAGCCGCGCAGCTCGACGACCGCGGCCACGCCGACGGCCGCGCAGCTGACGGCGAGCAGCAGGACGAGCCCGGCGGTGAGCCGGGCGCGCAGGGTGTGCGGGAGCCTCAGGCGCAGCCGGTTCATCGGCCCGCCGGCTTCAGGACGTATCCGGCGCCCCGCACTGTGTGGATCATGGGTTCACGGCCGGCGTCGATCTTCTTGCGGAGGTACGAGACGTAGAGCTCGACGACGTGGGCCTGGCCGCCGAAATCGTAGGACCAGACGCGGTCGAGGAGCTGGGACTTGCTGAGGACGCGGCGGGGATTGCGCATCAGGCACCGCAGCAGGGCGAATTCGGTCGGGGACAGGTCGACGGCCTCGCCGCCCCGGGTGACGTCGTGCGCGTCCTCGTCCATGACCAGGTCGCCGACCGTGAGCAGGGCGTTCTCGGCCCGCTCCCTCGTCATGCCGGCTCGGCGCAGCAGGCCCCGGAGCCGGGCGACCAGTTCCTCCAGGCTGAACGGCTTGGTCACGTAGTCGTCGCCGCCCGCGGTGATGCCGGCGACCCGGTCCTCGACGGTGTCGCGGGCCGTGAGGAAGAGCACGCAGACGTGCGGTTGCGCGGCGCGCAGTTCGCGCAGCACGGACAGGCCGTCGCGGTCCGGCAGCATGATGTCGAGGACGACGGCGTCGGGGCGGAAGTCGAGCCCTTCGCGTACGGCGTCACGGCCGGTACCGGCGGTGCGGACGTCCCAGCCCTCGTAGCGCAGAACTCCGGTGACGACCTCGGCGATGTCGGGTTCGTCGTCGACGACGAGGACGCGCACGGGGGCGCCGTCGGGGCGGGTGAGGGCGGGGCGTTCGTTCATGTCGCCGCAAGCCTCTCTCAGATTGCTGTGAGTTCGCTCTGAGGAGCCCGTTGCCGTGTTCGCGCTGCATGACGCGGCGCTGTGCGTTCGCTCTGAAGAAGGCGCGGAGACCGCCCGTTCAGAGCCCGCTCAGAGGTTCGCGCCGCAGAGTTGCGTTCTGTCCCCACCCCGAACGACGAGGAGCCGCTCCGGTGACCACCACGCACAGCGCCCCGCCGCTCCGCCACCGGGCCCCGCGCCAGGTGCGCCGTCACTCCCCCGCAGTGCCGCTCCTGGCCGCCGCGTGCGCGGGCGGGGCCGCGGTGCTCGCCCTGTGGTGGCAGGGCACCGGCGTCGTCTCCGGCGCCGACGGCTGGCTGACGGGGGCGGGCCGGATCATGGGGCTGATGTGCGGCTACATGTGTGCGCTGCTCGTCGCCCTGATGGCGCGTGTGCCGCTTCTGGAGAAGGGGCTCGGCAGCGACAGGACCGCGCGTTGGCACGCCTCGGCCGGCCGCTGGACGGTCGGCCTGCTCCTGGGCCACATCGTCCTGATCACGCTCGGCTACGCGGCGCAGAGCCGTACCGATCCGGTGTCCGAGCTCGGCACGATCGTCCTCGACTACCCGGAGATGCTGAAGGGCACCCTGGGCGCGGCCGTGCTCGTGCTGGTGGGGTTCGTGTCGGCCCGGGCGGTGCGCCGCCGGATGCGGTACGAGACCTGGTACTACCTGCACGTCCTGACGTATGCCGCGATCTTCCTCGCGTTCGGGCACCAGCTGGCGCTCGGGGCCGACTTCGCGGGCGGGGCCGCCGCCCGCACGGCCTGGTACGTCCTCTATCTGGGCGTGGCCGCGCTCGTGCTGTGGTTCCGGGTGCTGGTACCGGTGCGGCTCAACCTCCGGCACCGGCTGCGCGTCGAGGCCGTCGTGCGGGAGGCGCCGGGGGTGACGTCGGTGTGGGTGAGCGGACGGCAGCTGGAGAGGCTGGGCGCGCAGCCGGGGCAGTTCTTCCGCTGGCGGTTCCTGGCGCCCGGCATGTGGGGCGCCTCGCACCCGTACTCCCTGTCGGCGGTGCCGCGCGGCGGGTTCCTGCGGATCACGGTGAAGGCGCTCGGCGACCACAGCGCGTCCGTCGCGGGCCTCGCCCGGGGCACGCGGGTCTGGGCGGAGGGACCGTACGGGGCTCTGACGGCGGGGCTGCGGCGGTCACGCCGTGTGCTGCTGGTCGCGGGCGGCACGGGCATCACGCCGCTGCGCACGCTCTTCGAGACGCTGCCGGCGGCGCCGGGCGATCTCACGCTGCTGTACCGGGCGCGCACCGCCGACGACCTGGCGCTGCGCGGCGAGCTGGAGTCGATCGCCGCCGGCCGGGGTGCCCGTCTCGTGTACGCGCTGAACGACGCCGACGGCACCCGCGCGGCGATCACGGCGGACGGCCTGCGCCGGATGCTCCCCGACCTCGCGGCCCACGACGTGTACCTGTGCGGGCCGCACGGCCTCGCCCTCGCCTCGTACGACGCCCTGCGCGAGGCCGGGGTGCCCGCTTCCCGTGTCCACTACGAGTCCTTCGAGCTGTGAGCCGCGCCATGAGAGCCCATCCGATCCGCCGCACCGTCCTGACCTGCGTCGCGACCGTCACCGTCACGACACTGGCGCTCGCGCTGAAACCGCACGGACAGCCGGTCACGACGTCCTCGCCGACGCGGCCGTCCGACTCGGCGGATTCGTCGGCCGCGTCGGGCGGTTCCTCCGGCACGGGGACCGGCAAGCGGACCCTCACGGGCGAGACGGTCCAGACGCGTTACGGCCCCGTCCAGGTCGAGATCACCGTCGACGGCTCGAAGATCACCGCCGCCCGTGCCGTCAAGACCCCGTCCGGGGACCGGCGCAGCCAGGACATCGCCTCGTCCTCGGTGCCGACCCTCGTGCAGGAGACCCTGGACGCCCAGAGCGCCCGGATCGACACGGTCTCCGGCGCCACGTTCACCAGCGAGGGCTACATGACCTCGCTGCAGAGCGCGCTGGACCAGGCCCATGGGTGACGCGGCGGAACTTCACCGGGTCGTGCACACCATGGGCACGGTCTTCTCGATCACCGTGCGGGGCACCGATGTGGGACCACGGGCGCTCGACGAGGCCCAGGCGTGGCTGCGGCACGTGGACGCGGTCTTCTCGACGTACCGCGAGGACAGCGCGGTCAGCCGGATCGCCCGGGGTGAACTCGCGCCCGAGGACTGCGCGCCCGAGGTCCGCGAAGTGCTGGGGCGTTGCGCGCGGGCGGAGGAGCACACCGGTGGCTGGTTCACGACGGGCCACTCGGGTGGCTTCGATCCGAGCGGCCTCGTCAAGGGGTGGGCGGTGGAGCGGGCGGCGGAGGGACTGCGCGCCGCGGGCGCGACCGGTGTCTGTGTGAACGGCGGCGGCGACGTACAGCTCCACGGCGGCCTGTGGCGAGTCGGCATCGCCCATCCGCTGCGGCCGGGTCAGGTGGCGGCGGTCGTCGAGTCCCTGCAGGGGGCGCTCGCGGTCGCCACGTCGGGTCCCGCGGAGCGCGGCTGCCACATCGTCGACCCGCACACCGGGCGGGCGCCCGTGGCCGGTCTCGCGTCCCTGACCGTGGTCCACGAGGGGCTCACCGACGCGGACACCTGGGCGACCGCCGCGTACGCGATGGGCCCGCGGGCGCGGGCGTGGCTGGAGGCGCAGCCCGGCGTCACGGCGTTCGCGGTGACGGCGGACGGGGAGACGTGGTCGGTGAGCCCGTAGGACCTGGCCGGTGCCCCTGTGGAACCGCGAGGGAAATGTGGCGATCCGATGAAGATGTAGGGACCACATAACGAGACGGGGTTGCGGGCACGCCGGGCGGCGGCGTTGCATCGCCCGGTGCAGACCGAACAGTTGATCCCCCAGCCGACGGACACCGGCAATCGCGCGGCGCGCCTGGCCGTGACCGTGTTCCCCGTACTCGTGCTCGCGGCGGGCGGTATCGGGCTCGCCCTGCCGGACGCCTTCGTGAGCTGGAAGACGAACGTCCCGTACCTGCTGGGTGTGGTGATGTTCTGCATGGGTCTCACGATGACCCCGCACGACTTCAAGGGCGTCGCGAAGCGGCCCTGGGCCGTCGGCCTCGGGCTCGTCGCGCACTACGTGATCATGCCGGGGCTCGGCTGGCTGATAGCCAACGCCCTCGACCTGCCGCCCCAGTTGGCGGCGGGCGTGATCCTCGTGGGCTGCGCCCCCAGCGGCACGGCCTCCAATGTGGTGACCTATCTGGCGCGCGGCGACGTGGCCCTGTCCGTCTCCGTCGCCACCGTCTCGACCGTGCTCGCCCCGCTCGTCACGCCGCCGCTGACCCTGCTCCTCGCGGGCGAGTTCCTGCCCGTGGACGCGGGGTCGATGGTCACGGACATCCTCAAGACCGTGCTCCTGCCGGTCATCGCGGGGCTGCTGGTGCGCCTGGTCCTCGGCCGGTACGTCGACCGGGTGCTCGGCGTCCTGCCCTGGCTGTCGGCGCTGACCATCGCCGTCATCGTCGCCGTGGTCGTCGCGGGCAGCGCGACGGCGATCAAGTCGGCGGCCGGGCTCGTCCTGCTGGCCGTCGTCCTCCACAACGGCCTCGGCCTCGCGCTCGGCTACGGCGCCGGAAAGCTGGCCCGCCTCGGGGCACCCGCGTCCCGCGCGATGGCGTTCGAGGTCGGCATGCAGAACTCGGGGCTCGCCGCATCGCTCGCCACGGCCCACTTCAGCCCGCTCGCGGCGCTCCCCGCGGCGGTGTTCTCCGTCTGGCACAACGTGTCGGGCGCCCTGGTCGCGGCCTGGATGTCGTACCGGGCGCGCCGCGCCGAGCAGGCCTGAGGAACGCGAAAGCGCCCCGGACCGCCCGTGAATCCCGGGCGGTCCGGGGCGCGAACCCGAACGATTCAGCTCACTCAGTGGTCGTTCTGGGCGAGCCGCAGCAGATGGTCGGCGAGCTCCTGCCCGCCGGCCGGGTCGCGGCTGATCAGCATCAAGGTGTCGTCACCCGCGATCGTGCCCAGGATCACCTGGAGTTCCGCCTGGTCGATCGCCGACGCGAGGAACTGGGCGGCGCCGGGTGGGGTGCGCAGGACCACGAGGTTCGCCGAGGCCTCCGCGGAGATCAGCAGCTCCCCCGCGAGCCGCCGCATCCGCTCCTCCTTGGCCGAGCCGCCGAGCGGGGCCTGCGGGGTGCGGAAGCCGCCCTCGCTGGGCACCGCGTAGATCAGCTCGCCGCCGGTGTTGCGGATCTTGACCGCGCCCAGCTCGTCCAGGTCCCGGGAGAGCGTCGCCTGCGTGACCGTGAGGCCGTCGTCGGCGAGCAGCTTCGCCAGCTGGCTCTGCGAGCGCACCGGCTGCCGGTTGAGGATGTCCACGATCCGGCGGTGGCGCGCGGTGCGGGTCTGCGGCACGGCGGGTCCCGCGGCGTGCTCGTTGTCCTGCGCCTGACTCATCGTCGTCGTCCCATTCCTCAGGATCGTCCTTCCCCGTCGGCCCCTTCGAGGGCCTTGTCCAGAACGCCGGGCAGTGCCTGGAGCAGGCTGTCCACCTCGTCGTCGTGGAGGTTGAGCGGCGGCATGAGCCGTACGACATCGGGGGCGGGCGCGTTCACCAGGAGGCCGGCGTCCTGAGCCGCCTGCTGCACCTGGGGCGCCAGCGGCTCGGTGAGCACGATACCCAGGAGGAGCCCGGCGCCCCTTACGTGGCCGACGAGCGGGTGCCCGAGTGAGGCGATTCCGTCTCTCAACCGCGCCTCGGCGCGCTTCACGTTGTCCAGGAGGCCCTCTCCCGCGACGGTGTCGAGCACCGCGAGGCCGGCCGCGCAGGCGACGGGGTTCCCGCCGAACGTCGTGCCGTGGTGACCGGGCCTGAGCAGCTCGGCCGCCTCGCCGAACGCGACGGTCGCGCCGATGGGCAGTCCGCCGCCGAGCCCCTTGGCGAGCGTGACGACGTCGGGGTCGATGCCCTCCTCCGCCTGGTACGCGAACCAGTGGCCGGTCCTGCCGATGCCGGTCTGCACCTCGTCGAGGACGAGGAGGGTGCCGGTGGCCCGGGTGATCTCCCTGGCCGCCCTGAGGTACCCGGCGGGCGGCACGACGACGCCGTTCTCACCCTGGATCGGCTCGATGATCACGAACGCGGTCTCTTCCGTGACCGCCGCCCGCAGCGCCTCGGCATCGCCGTACGGGACATGCGTGACGTCGCCGGGCAGCGGTACGAACGGCTCCTGCTTGCCGGGCTGACCGGTCAGCGCGAGGGAGCCCATCGTCCGGCCGTGGAAGCCGCCCTGGGTGGCGACCATGTGCGAACGGCCCGTCAGGCGGCCGATCTTGAAGGCGCCCTCGTTGGCCTCGGCGCCCGAGTTGCAGAAGTACACGCGGCCGGACCGGCCGAAGAGCTGGAGGAGCCGTTCGGCGAGCGCGACGGGCGGCTCGGCGACGAAGAGGTTCGAGACATGGCCGAGGGAGGCGATCTGCTCGGTGACCGCCTGGACGACCGCGGGGTGCGCGTGGCCGAGGGCGTTGACCGCGATGCCGCCGACGAAGTCGACGTACTCCTTGCCGTCGGCGTCCCACACCTTGGCGCCCGCGCCGCGGACGAGGGGCAGCCTGGGCGTGCCGTAGTTGTCCATGAGCGCGCCCTGCCAGCGCGCGGTCAGCTCCTGGTTGCTCATGACTCCCCCTGTACGTCGATGGCGCTCACGTCGGTGGCCTCGGGGGCGTCCGGCACGACCATCGTGCCGATGCCCTCGTCGGTGAAGATCTCCAGCAGGATCGAGTGCGGGACCCGGCCGTCGATGACGCGGGCGGTCGTCACGCCGCCCCGCACGGCGTGCAGGCAGCCCTCCATCTTGGGCACCATGCCGCTGGCCAGCTCGGGAAGGAGCTTCTCCAGCTCCTTGGCGGTGAGCCTGCTGATGACCTCGTCGGAGTTCGGCCAGTCCTCGTAGAGGCCCTCGACGTCGGTCAGGACCATCAGGGTCTCGGCGCCCAGCGCCGCAGCGAGTGCCGCAGCCGCCGTATCGGCATTGACGTTGTAGACGTGTCCGTCGTCCTGGGAGCGGGCGATCGAGGAGACGACCGGGATGCGGCCGTCGGCGAGCAGGGCCTCGATGGCGCCGGTGTCGATCTGGGTGATCTCACCGACCCGGCCGATGTCGATCAGTTCGCCGCCGATCTCGGGCTTGTGCTTGGTGGCGGTGATGGTGTGCGCGTCCTCGCCGGTGAGGCCGATGGCGAGCGGGCCGTGTTCGTTGAGCAGCCCGACGAGCTCGCGCTGCACCTGGCCGGCCAGGACCATCCGCACGACGTCCATCGCGTCCTCGGTGGTCACCCGCAGGCCCGCCTTGAACTCGCTGACGATGCCGTGCCGGTCGAGGGCCTTGCTGATCTGCGGTCCGCCGCCGTGCACGACGACGGGCTTGAGGCCCGCGTGGTGCAGGAAGACGACGTCCTGGGCGAAGGCGGCCTTGAGGTCCTCGTCGATCATGGCGTTGCCGCCGAACTTGATGACGACCGTCTTGCCCTGGTGCCGGGTGAGCCAGGGCAGCGCCTCGATGAGGATCTGCGCCTTGGGCAGCGCCGTGTGCTTCCGTGTCGTGCTCATGAGCTGTACGCGCTGTTCTCGTGGACGTAGTCCGCGGTCAGGTCGTTCGTCCAGATCGTCGCGGTCTCGGAGCCGGCCGCCAGGTCGGCGGTGATGACGACCTCCCGGAAGCGCATGTCGACGAGCTCGCGGTCCTCGCCGACGCCGCCGTTCTTGCAGACCCAGACGCCGTTGATGGCGACGTTCAGCTGGTCGGGCTCGAAGGCGGCGGACGTCGTACCGATCGCGGACAGCACCCGGCCCCAGTTGGGGTCCTCGCCGTGGATCGCGCACTTGAGGAGGTTGTTACGGGCGATGGAGCGGCCCACCTCGACGGCGTCGTCCTCGGTCGCGGCGTTGATGACGTCGACCTTGATCTCCTTGCTGGCGCCCTCGGCGTCGCCGATGAGCTGACGTCCGAGGTCGTCGCAGACCGTGCGGACGGCCTCGGCGAACTCGGCGTATTCGGGGGCGACTTCGGCGGCACCGGAGGCAAGGAGCAGCACGGTGTCGTTCGTCGACATGCAGCCGTCGGAGTCGACGCGGTCGAAGGTGACCTTGGTGGCGTCCCGCAGGGCCTTGTCCAGGACGTCGGCCTCCAGGTCGGCGTCCGTCGTCAGGACGACGAGCATGGTGGCGAGGCCGGGGGCGAGCATGCCCGCGCCCTTGGCCATGCCGCCGACCGTCCATCCGTCGCCCTCGAACACCGCGGTCTTGTGCACGGAGTCGGTGGTCTTGATGGCGACGGCGGCCTTCTCACCGCCGTGCGGGCTGAGCTGGGCGGCCGCCGTGTCGACACCGGGCAGGAGCTTGTCCATGGGGAGGAGTTCGCCGATGAGGCCGGTCGAAGCGACGGCGACCTCGCCCGCGTTCAGGCCGAGCACCTCCGCGACCTTCTCCGCCGTGGCGTGCGTGTCCTGGAAGCCCTTGGGACCCGTACAGGCGTTGGCGCCACCGGAGTTGAGGACGACGGCGGACACGAGCCCGCCCTTGAGGACCTGCTCCGACCAGAGCACCGGCGCGGCCTTCACACGGTTGGAGGTGAAGACGCCGGCGGCGGCCAGGCGGGGCCCGCTGTTGACCACGAGGGCCAGGTCCGGGTTGCCGTTCTGCTTGATCCCGGCGGCGATGCCCGCGGCCGTGAATCCCTTGGCTGCCGTCACACTCACTGGGACTCCTTGTTCGCTTCTCCGCCCGCGCGGCGCAGCGGCGCGGCCTTCTCCCCCAGTGCCTCAAGGGCCTGGGATGTGCCCCCGGTCTGCGGCCCGGCGGCCGCACGTGCGTCGCTCACGGCGCGACTCCGATCGTGGTGAGCCCAGTGGTCTCGTCGAGACCGAGGGCGATGTTCATGCTCTGGAGGGCGCCGCCCGCGGTGCCCTTGGTGAGGTTGTCGATGGCGCTGATCACGATGATCCGGCCGGCCGCCGAGTCGTACGCGACCTGCACCTGCACGGCGTTCGAGCCGTACACCGAAGAGGTCGCGGGCCACTGCCCCTGCGGGAGCAAGTGCACGAACGGCTCGTCGGCGAAGGCCTTCTCGTAGACGGCCCGTACGCTCTCGGCGCTCACGCCCGGCTTCGCCTTGGCGCTGCACGTGGCGAGGATGCCGCGCGGCATCGGGGCCAGCGTCGGCGTGAAGGAGACGGAGACCGGCACACCGGCGACCGCGCCCAGGTTCTGGATCATCTCGGGGGTGTGCCGGTGGCCGCCGCCCACGCCGTACGGGGACATGGAGCCCATGACCTCGGAGCCCAGGAGGTGCGACTTGGGCGCCTTGCCCGCACCGGACGTCCCGGACGCGGCGACGATCACGGCCTCCGGCTCGGCGAGCCCGGCCTCGTACGCGGGGAAGAGCGCGAGGGAGACGGCGGTCGGGTAGCAGCCGGGGACCGCGATGCGCTTGGCGCCCTCCAGCGCGGCGCGCGCACCGGGCAGCTCGGGAAGCCCGTAGGGCCAGGTCCCGGCGTGCGCGCTGCCGTAGAACTTCTCCCAGTCGCCCTCGTCCTTCAGCCGGAAGTCGGCGCCCATGTCCACGACGAGCGTGTCCTCGCCGAGCTGCTCGGCGACGGCGGCGGACTGCCCGTGCGGCAGCGCGAGGAAGACCACGTGGTGACCGGAGAGCACCTCGGCGGTCGTCGGCTCGAGGATGCGGTCGGCCAGCGGCACCAGGTGCGGCTGGAGCGCACCGAGGGCCTGCCCCACGTTCGAGTTGCCGGTCAGGGCGCCGATCTCCACATTGGGATGAGCGAGCAGCAGACGCAGCAGCTCTCCGCCCGCGTATCCGCTTGCCCCTGCCACTGCTACACGTACCGCCATGGAACCCTCCTCTTGGATGGCATGACTATACGCAGTAATGCACGTTTATGCAATGCGAGTGATCGCCGGAGCCGCGGTGCCGTCAGTCGGCGATCAGCTGGTCCCCGCCGCGCAGACCCTGGCGTGAGGCGGCGCGCTCGCGCTGGCGGCGTACGAGGTAGCGGCCGGGGGCGATGCCGGTACCGCCGTGTTCGGGGTGGATGAGATAGGCGACGGCGGTGTTCTCGATCAGGCCGAGCGCGAGGCCCGTGGGGTCGGCGACGCGGGCCGTCCAGTCGCAGGCGCCCTCGTCCGCGACGAGGGTGTGCGGATTACCGCCCGCGGCGCTGCGCAGGAGCTCGATCCCGGCCGCGGGGACGCGCCGCCGGTCGGAGCGCCACGGCTCGCGGAGATGCCGGGCGACGAAGGCGTAGGGGATGACGATCAGGTCGCCCTGGGCCTGGAGGCCGTCGACGACCGGGATGGTCACCTCGCGTTCGAGGTGGTCGAGCACGTCGAGTCCGGTGCGGGCGGTGAGGTCGGCGAGGGTGGGCGCGGTGGTCAGGGGCATGGGCGTGGTCATGTTCATCACCTCGGGTGTGTGAAGGGGTGGGTCGACGTTCAGGTGCGGCGCAGGAGTTGTGCGTAGTGCTCGCCGGAGAGGCCGTACGACCAGCCGGCCGCCGCGACCGGGTCGTCGAAGTGGGCCGGCACGCTCAACCCGTAACGGCGCCGGTGCCCGTCGGGTTCGACGGATCCGTTCACCGCGAGCAGCAGCCGCGTGGGCCGTCCCCACAGGGCGAGCGGTACGTCGAACAGCTGGAGTTCGGAGTCCGGGTTGCCGGGGTCGGGCGCCGAGCTCACCAGGCGCAGTCCGGCGCGCACGATGTAGCGGGCCCAGCCGATGCGCTCGATGGCGCTGCGCCTGACCTCGACGTTCGGTTCGGCGTGAATGCGCTCGGGGGTCGGGTCGGTGAGGACCCATTCCGGTACGTGGGCGCCGTGCAGGACGTGCACGGCGGCGCCGTCGGTGTATCGGACGGCCGGGGCGTCGTCACGGTGCAGCCTCAACTCGCCGTGCAGGGAGCCTGGTTGGAGCTCTGTGTGGATCTCGGCCGGCCGCTCGGACATGACGCAGACGCCCTCGCCCGGCCACCACCAACCGGTGGAGCGGGCGAGTTCGGCCCACAGGCCGAGATGCGCCACGTCGTCGTGGGCGTAGGTGGCGAGGCCTACGCGGGCGCGTACGTCGTAGTGGGCGATCCACGCGGCGTCGTGCTGGCCGTACCAGGTGAGGGCGGCCGCCTCCCCCTCGGTGCGCATCAGTTCCGCGCGGATCGGGGCGCGGACCGCGTCGTCGACGGTCGTGCGCAGTGGGTGGCGTCCGACGGCGTCGACCACGTCGCGCACGGGGAATCCCCCGGCCAGTGCCTCGGGGACGGTCATGGTCCTGGGGGCGGTGGTTCCGTGCCAGGGCTGCCAGGCGACGGCCGTCCCGGTCCGTTCGCCCAGGCGTTCGCGGAGGTCGGCGACCAGGTTCGCGAGCCGGGAGACCAGGGGCCAGTCGGCAGGGCGCGCGGGGGCCTCGGTGCCGCGCAGGCGCGGTGGGCGGAAGCGGTGCGGGGCGCCGAGCAGAACCGGTCGCGCCGCGGCGGGAGAGGGCACCCAGACGAAGTCGGGGGCGGGTTCGCCGAGCCGGCGGTACAGGCCGGCGACGGCGGCTTCGGCGCGCGCCCGGTCGGAGGGGCGCGTGGACAGTGCGTGGCGGAGCCAGTCGGTGGCGACGATCTGCGCCAGCTCGACGCGCTCGCCGGAGGAGTGCGGAGGGGTGGACGTGATCTTCGAGGGTCCCCTGCGGGGACGCGTCACCGGGCTCACCGGAGGGTGGCGGTGTCCGCCTTTCCAGTCGTCATGCGGCAGAGCGTGACAGAGGCCGCGCGGGTGGCGCAAGGGATTTCCGGCGGCGTGACCCCGTCGCCGGGCGGGGTCACGGCAGGCGGCAAAATGGGGAGCACGGGCAACGAGATGGGTGGGACGAGATGAGTGAGGCCTGGCCGGTTCCCGACGTGCTGGCCCATCTGGCGGGCCGGTGGCACGTCGAGCGGACGGTACGGGACCTGGCCGACGACGCGGTCGGCACCTTCTCCGGCACCACGGACTTCACGTACGACGACGCGGGCTGGCTGCTGCACCACGAGTCGGGCACCTTCGTGTGGCACGGCACCGCCCGGCCCACCGAGCGCACGCTGCGTTTCCTGCCGGGCGACGGTCCCGGCACGGCCGTCGTGCGGTTCTCCGACGGCCGCTTTTTCCACGACCTGGACCTGCGCACCGGCCGCCACACGGCGGACCACCCCTGCGCGGCGGACCTGTACCGCGGCGAGTTCGAGGTGACGGGACCGGACCACTGGCGGATGGAGTGGCGGGTCAAGGGCCCGGCGAAGGACCTGGTGCTCGCCACCGCGTACACGCGCGCCGCGCCCTGACTCACACCGCGGCGTCGAGCCGCACGCTCCAGCGGCCCGCGCTCCCCGTGAGGACGGCGGCCGACAGAGGGCGTACGTCGATGTTCCAGTACGTCGACGGGGGCGCCTTGAGCGCGTAGACGAGCGCCGCCCGCACGACGGCCGGCTCGGCGACCGCCACGACGGTCGCGCCGTCGTCGTTCGGCCGGGTGTCGAGCCAGCCGCCGACCCGCGATATGAACGCGAGCAGCGGCTCCCCGCCGTGCGGCGCCGAACGCGGGTCACGCAGCCAGGCGTCGACGGCGCCCGGCTCGACGGCCGTCACCTCGGCGAGCGTGCGCCCGCGCCAGCGGCCCATGTCGCAGTCCCGGAGGGCCAGTTGGGCCAGGGGCGCGAGGCCGAGCGCCTCGGCGGTGCCGCGGCTGCGGGCAGTGGGCGCGCAGTAGCGCAGCTCCGCCGCGGCGAGCGGCACCAGCGCGGCCGCGGCCAGCTCCACCTCGTGCCAGCCCGTGTGGTCGAGGGGCCGGTCGTCGTCGAAGCGCTCGGCGAGCAGCGAAGCGCTGCGCGCGGCGGCGAGAAGCGTCACGCGAACGGACATGCGGTGATCGTGGGGCGTGCCCGGGCTGCGGTCAAGAGTCCACGGGGCGTATGCCGGCCGCATGCGCCCCGCCGCGCGCTCACCGCAGGGTGAGCATCATCCAGTTCTCCGGCTCGGCGAGGGGCGCGAAGCCCACCTTGTCGTACACCCCGTGCGCGTCCTGCGTGGCGAGCATGATGCGGCGCAGGCCGAGCGGCTCCAGGTGGCCGCGGACGGCGGCGACGAGCGCGGTGCCCACGTTCTTGCCGCGGACGGCCCGGTCCACGTAGACGTCGCAGAGCCAGGCGAAGGTGGCGTGGTCGGTCACGACACGGGCGTACGCGACCTGCTCACCCGAAGCGGCGTCGTACACACCGAAGTTCAGCGATCCCGCGATCGCCCGGTCCTGGTGTTCGCGGGCGCGGCCCATGGCCCAGTAGGCGTCCGTGGAGAGCCAGCGGTGCACGCGGCCGGCGTCGACGCGGGCGGCGTCGGTCGAGATCTCGTAGCCGTCGGGGAGCGCGAGCGCCGTGGTGCGTGTGTCGGTCATGACGCGAGATTCGCAGGCGGGGCCGGTGTCCGTCGAGCAGGTTTCGGGCGCTGATCCCTCCCGTCGCCTACTCGAGTACCTCGTCGCACGCGGTCCGCAGCCGGCGGATGCCCTCCGTGATCTCCGCGGGCCCGGCGACCGCCGCGAAGCTCAGCCGGATGTGCGGGGCCGGGGGCTCGGCGGAGAAGTAGGGGCGCCCGGGCGCGACGGCGACGCCCGCGCGCAGCGCCCCCGCGACGAGCGCCGCCTCGTCCGTGCCGTCGGGCAGCCGCGGCCACAGCAGATAGCCGCCCAGCGGCACGTGCGCCACGGTGAGTTCGGGCAGGGTGGCGCGCAGGGCCGCTGTCATCATGTCGCGGCGCACCTTCAAGTGGGCGGCCACGGTACGCAGATGGCGCGGCCAGGCCGGTGAGCCGACCAGTTCGAGGGCGGCCTCCTGGAGCGGGCGCGGCACGAAGAAGTGGTCGACGACCTGAATCGCGCGCAGCCGCTCGAGGACGGGGCCGCGCGCGGCGAGGCAGCCGATGCGGAAGCTCGGCGAGGTCGCCTTGGTCAGGGAACAGACATGAACGACGACGCCGTCGTGGTCGTCGGTGGCCAGCGGCCTGGGCAGCGGCCCCGCGTCCTCGTGGACGAGGCGGCGCACGAAGTCGTCCTCGACGATGAACGCGCCGGCCTCGCGCGCGATCCGCAGCACCTCGGGGCGCCGCTGCGCGGAGAGGACCGCGCCCGTGGGGTTCTGGAACAGCGGCTGACACACGAACACACGCGCCCCCGTCGCCCGGAACGCCTCGGCGAGCAGCTCAGGGCGCACCCCGTCCGTGTCGACCGGCACGGGCACGGGCCGCAGCCCCGCCGCGCGCGCGATCGCCAGCATGCCCGGATACGTGGGTGACTCGACGAGGACGGGGGCGCCGGGCGGGGCGAGGGCGCGCAGCGCGGTGGCCAGGGCGGACTGGCCACCGGACGCGATCAGCACCTCGGCGGCGGTGATGGCGCCGCCGATGCCGCGGGCGAACCACTCGCGCAGTTCGGGGATGCCGTCGACCGGGGGCCGCCCCCACGCGCCGGGGCGGCGGCCCGCACGGGCCAGAGCTGCGGCCATGGCGCGTTCCGGCTGGAGCGAGGGGTGCAGATAGCCGCCGTTGAACTCGACGACTCCCGGTGGCGGGGCGGAGAGCGTGACCAGGACTCCGGAGGCGTCCACGGCCCGCGGCACCAGCTCGGTCGCGGAGTCGGCGCTCAGCGCGAGCGCCTGCCAGGAGGTGTCACCGGCCGGCTGTGCAGCGGCGCGGGGCTCCGCGCGGAACGCCCCGGCCCCCGGACGCGTCACGACGAGCCCTTCCGCGGCGAGCTGCGCGAGCGCGCGCGACACAGTCACCGGGCTCACCCGGAACCGTTCGACGAGAGCCCGACTGGACGGCAGCTTTCCACCTGGAGAGTAGCGATCCAGCTCTCCTCGCAGCCGTTCCGCCAGTTCACCCACACTGCTACGCTCATGCATGAGGACAGAGAATAGCGCTACTACCGCCACCGGGATAGCAGTTGACGCGAGCGCGGCCCCCGCCGCGGGCACCGCGACACGTCCTGGCCCCACCCCCCTCACCGCGAAGGCGACCCGGGGCGGGACCGTCCTCGCCGCGCTCGGCGTCACCGCCTTCTCGCTCACCTTCCCGGCCACCGCCTGGGGGCTCGAAGGGTTCGGGCCCTGGAGTCTCGTCACCGTGCGGAGCGTCCTCGCCGCCGTGATCGCCGGCTCTTGTCTGCTCGCGCTGCGCGTCACCGTTCCCGAGCGCCGCCACTGGGCCGGTCTCGCCGTGGTCGGCGCGGGCGTCGTGCTCGGGTTCCCGCTGCTCACGACGCTGGCTCTGGAGACGGCCACCACCGCGCACTCCGCCGTCGTCGTCGGCCTGCTGCCCCTGACGACCGCCCTGCTCTCTGCGCTGCGCACCGGCGCGCGGCCCTCGCGCAGCTTCTGGATCGCGGCGTGCGCGGGCGCCGCCGCCGTGATCGCGTTCACCGTGCAGCAGAGCGGCGGCACGCTCACGACCGCCGACCTGTACCTCTTCGGCGCGCTCCTCATCTGCGCCGCCGGCTACACGGAGGGCGGCCGCCTGGCCCGCGTGATGCCGGGCTGGCAGGTCATCGCCTGGGCACTCGTGATCTGCCTGCCGCTCGCCCTGCCGGGGGCGCTCGTCGCGCTGAGCCACGAGCCGGTGCACCTGACGGGGCACGCCGTCGCGGGGCTGCTCTGGGTGGCCGTGGGCTCGCAGTTCGTGGGCCTGGTCGTCTGGTACCGCGGCATGGCCGTCATCGGCATCCCCAAGGCGAGCCAGCTCCAGCTGGCCCAGCCGCTGCTCACCCTGGTCTGGTCGGTGTTCCTGCTCGGCGAGCACCTCTCCCCCGCCGCGCCCCTGACCGCGGCGGCCGTTCTCGTGTGCATCGCAGTAACCCAACGGTCCCGCGGCTGAGGGTCCCCGACCCCGGGACTCGGTCCTACCCTTGAGATACGGGTCGACGAGGGACGAGGAGGTCACTCACGATGCGTGCCACCAAGGGCGACCATCTGCGGGTGCACGGCAGGACCGTGGGCGAGCACGACCGGGTCGCGGAAATCGTCGAAATCATGGGCCACGACGGCGAGCCGCCGTTCAGGGTCCGCTTCCAGGACGGCCACGAGGCGGTGATGTCACCGGGTCCCGACTCCGTCGTGCAGCACGAGGAGCCGGCCCCCTAGTCACACCTGGCCCTGTCAGTAGTGGTCCTCGACCACCCGGGCCATCGCGCCGATCCGGTCGGCGCCCACCTCCTTCGCCGAGAAGAACACGTGACCGTTCACCTGCGGATAGCGCTCGGCGAAGGTGAGGTGGCGGGAGAGCTCTGCCGG
Organism: Streptomyces sp. NPDC055140; assembly: GCF_053607285.1. Taxonomy (NCBI): domain Bacteria; kingdom Bacillati; phylum Actinomycetota; class Actinomycetes; order Kitasatosporales; family Streptomycetaceae; genus Streptomyces; species Streptomyces sp. NPDC055140. The sequence continues at coordinate 95,104 of NZ_JBSGTG010000004.1, forward strand.
ATCCTGCCACTGGGCGGGCTGCGCCGGATCGCCCGCCTTGTAGAGCGCCTCGCCCGCGTAGAGGCGCACCCCCGTCCCGCGTGCGACGTCCGACCACCAGGGAACGAGCTTCGCGTAGTCCGCGGCGGCGAAGCCGATGTTCCAGTAGATCTGCGGGCAGATGTAGTCGATCCAGCGCTCGCGCACCCACTTGCGGGTGTCGGCGTGCAGGTCGTCGTACGTCTGCACCCCGGCCCGGGTGTCCGAGCCGAGCGGGTCCGTCGCGGCGTTGCGCCACACGCCGAAGGGGCTGATCCCGAACTGGGTGCGCGGCCTGATCCGCTTCACGCTCGCGGCCATCTCGCGCACGAGCCGGTCGGTGTTGTCGCGCCGCCATGAGGCCCGGTCGGGGAAGTTCCCGCCGTGCGCCGCGTAGGCGTCGTCGTCGTCGAAGACCTGGCCCGCGACCGGATACGGGTAGAAGTAGTCGTCCCAGTGCACGGCGTCGATGTCGTAGCGGCGGACGGCGTCGAGCATCGCGTCCTGGACGAACTTGCGCACGTCGGGCAGGCCCGGGTTGTAGTAGAGCTTCCCGCCGTAGGGGACGACCCAGTCGGGGTGCCGGCGGGCCGGGTGCGTGGACACGAGGCGGGAGAGGTCCGTGTGGTTCGCGATGCGGTAGGGGTTGAACCAGGCGTGCAGTTCGAGCCCGCGCCGGTGCGCCTCCGCGACGGCCGTGCCGAGAGGGTCCCAGCCCGGATTCTTGCCCTGCACCCCCGTGAGGACCTCCGACCAGGGCTCGTACGGGGAGGGCCACAGCGCGTCGGCCGTCGGCCGTACCTGGAAGACCACGGCGTTCAGGTGCCGGCCCACCGCCGTGTCGAGGTGGGCGATGAGCTCCGCACGCTGCTGGGCCGCGCTCAGACCCGGCTTCGACGGCCAGTCCCGGTTGGCCACCGTCGCCAGCCACATGCCCCGCATGTCGCGGGCCACCGGAGCGTGACGGGACCCGGAGGCGGCCGCGTCCCCCGCCGCGAGCCCGGTCAGCGCGGCCGCCGCCGCGACTGTGAAGCCCCTGCGTGACAAATGCCTCATCCGCCCACCCCCTGACCAACGGGCCCAGCCGTCCCGGGCCGCACTGGGGACAGCATGCCCGACCCGGCCCGCCGTGTACGGGAGGCTCCGAGTAACGTGCAGGGCCGAGGCAGGCGCCGGAACCCGGGGGTCCTGCCGGCCGGAGAACAGCGAAAGGCACGAGGTGACCGACCCTATGGGGGACATCCAGCGCGTCGGAGTGGTGGGCTGCGGCCAGATGGGAGCCGGGATCGCAGAGGTCTGCGCCCGCGCCGGTCTGGACGTCATGGTGGCGGAGACCACCGGAGAGGCCCTGGAGATCGGCCGTACCCGGCTGCACAACTCCCTCTCCAAGGCGGCCGAGCGCGGCAAGATCAGCGCGGAGGAGCTGGCCGAGACCCTGGCCCGCCTGAGCTTCACCACCGACCTCGGGGAGTTCTCCGACCGGGACCTCGTCATCGAGGCCGTCGTCGAGAACGAGCAGGTCAAGACCGAGATCTTCCAGGTGCTCGACCAGGTCGTCACCCGGCAGGACGCCATCCTGGCATCCAACACCTCCTCGATCCCGCTCGTCAGGCTGGCCGTGGCGACCTCGCGCCCCGACCACGTCATCGGTATCCACTTCTTCAACCCGGCGCCCGTGCAGAAGCTTGTCGAGCTGATCCCGGCCCTCACCACCTCCGAGGGCACCATCAGCCGCGCCCAGGCCCTCGTCGAGAAGATCCTCGGCAAGCACGCGATCCGCGCCCAGGACCGCTCCGGCTTCGTGGTCAACGCACTGCTGATCCCGTACCTGCTCTCCGCGATCCGGATGTTCGAGTCGGGCATCGCCAGCCGCGAGGACATCGACAACGGCATGGAGCTCGGCTGCGCCCACCCCATGGGCCCGCTCAAGCTCTCCGACCTCATCGGCCTCGACACCGTCGCCTCGGTCGCCGACTCGATGTACGCCGAGTTCAAGGAGCCTCTGTACGCCGCTCCCCCGCTGCTCCAGCGGATGGTCGACGCGGGCCGTCTCGGCCGCAAGACGGGCTCGGGTTTCTACCAGTACTCGTGACCCCGCGCGGTTCGACGCCGCGTTGACTCTGCGTAGTCGAAAGTTCGGGCCCGGCGCTCTTCGGAGTGCCGGGCCCGAACCATTCGCACACCGTGTGCGCACCGGGCCCGCATATGCCCATCGCACACTCTCCCGCCGTACCCACCAGGCGAGTTGACTTTCCGTGCGTAAGGCAACGGATCTGCCCACTACGGAAAGGAGCCGACCCGTGACCGCCGACCCCGAGCGTGCCGTGGTCCCGGAAGAACTCGCGGAGTTACGCCGCAGCCTCGATGTGGGTCTTGCCCGCGTCGACGGCAAGCTGGCGTTGCTCACCCAGCGCGATGAACAGAGCGTCAAGGATCAGGACGATCTGAGCACCCGGGTCGCCCAGCTCGAGCACACCCGATGGCCGCTGCAGGCCGTCGCCGCGATCACCGCGGCCGGCGCGCTCGCGCTTGCCGTCTGGCAGGCGTTCGGACGTTAGGGTCTTTCGTTCGGATCAGGCCGGGGTGTCCTGCCCCAGCCTGAGATGGTGCAGCATCAGCAGCGCGGCCGCCATGTTGGCGGCCGGGACCTCGCCGCGGGCGACCATGTCGGGGACGAGCTTGAGAGGGACCCACTCCCGGCGGTCCGACTCGAAGTCGTCCTCGGGATGACCGACGTACGAACCCTCCTCGGCCCAGTAGACGTGGTGCCTGGCGTCCTCGAGACCGTTGGACGGCTCCACGCTCATCAGATGGCGTAAGGGTCCCGGCCGCCAGCCGGTCTCCTCCTCCAGTTCCCTGGCGGCCGCGGCGGCGATGTCCTCGCCGTCCTCGACCACCCCCGCCGGGAGCTCCCAGCCCCAGCTGTCGGTGATGAAGCGGTGCCGCCACAGGAGCAGCACCTCGTTGGCCTCATTGACCACGGTGGCCACGGCGACCGGCCGCAGCCGTATGACGAAGTGGTCGAGGTGCCGGCCGTCCGGGAGCTCGACATCCGCGAGATTGACCCGGAACCAGCGGTTTTCATACACAGTTTGTTCGTTCTGTTTCGTCCACTGCACGGTTCTGCCACCTTCCGCCGAGTTAGATGGCAATATCGCAGCAGCGGAGCGTGAGAGAGCGGTACAGGTCCGACTCAGAGCGGTACGCGCAGTGCCCCGTCGATGAGTTCGGCGGCCTCGGCTGTGCCGGCACAGCCGTTGCGCACCAGGTGTTCGCGTACCGCCCGGAGTCTGTCGCGCAGCCGCTGCGACTCCATTCCCCGCGCCCGTTCGGCCATCTCAACGGCAATCGCGACGGCCTTCTCGGCGTTGCCCTGTCTCAGCTCGATCTGGCTGAGCATGGCGAGGCGGTGCACCCGCCCCCGGTCGTGGGCGGGGTTGTGCACGGCCGCCGCCGCGTGTTCACACGCCGAGGTGAGGTCGCCGAGGCTCAACAAGGCCTCCGCCACCTGCACGTTGACGAGTCCGGGCTGGACATAGCCCGTCTCGTCCGGTTCGTGGCCGCGCCGGATACGGTCGGCGGCCGACTCGGCACGCCGGATGCAGGACAGGGCGCTGCTGCCGTCGCCTAGGTGTGCGTACGCCTTGGCCTGCATAGCGTACAGATCCGAGGCGAGCGCGGGCGTGATGTGCCGTCCGGCGGCCCGCAGCGCGGCCTCCGCGAAAGCCACCGACTGCCGGTACTGCCGCATGTGGAGCGACTGGTTGACCAGGAGGGCGATGACATAGGCGCCGAGACCGCGGTCACCGCTCGCCTTGGCTAGGCGCAGGGCCTGGTGGAAGTAGCGCTGGGCGAGGCCGTGCGCGTCGGAGTCATAGGCGCAGATGCCCGCGATGGCGACCAACCCGCCGGTGGCGCGGTGCAGTTGGCGGCCCGTCTCGTCGGTGTAGCTGCCGCGCAGCAGGGGCGCCGCCTCCGTGTTGAGGAAGCCGACGATGCGGGTGCGCGTCGCGATGCCGCCGGCCTTGCGGTACATCTGCTCGTAGTGCGTGCGGGCCGAGCGCATCATCTCCAGGTCGGCGGCGCTGACCCGGTGGCGCCCGCCGCGCGACACATCGGTGTCCTCGGGCGGGTTCTCCCACTCCCATACGGGCATCACGGCCGGGGTCCCTGTGACGGCGGGGGCGCCCAGTATGTGGGGCCGCTGCTGTTCGTCCGAGCGCCACAGGGCGGTGGCCCGCTCGACGAATCCGGACAGGCTCTGGCCGTGCGGGGTGGCCGGTTCGCCGGGCATGCCCAGGCCGATGTCGTCGAGGGTGACGGGGCGGTGCAGGCGGGCGGCGAGGACCTCGCAGATGAGGTCGGGCACCTGGCCTCGTGGCCGCTGGCCCTTCAACCACCGTGCCACGGCGGTGTGTTCGTAGCGCAGGGCGAGTCCCCTGGCGCGGCCCGCCTGGTTCACATGCGCGGCGAGGCCCGCATGGGAGATCCCGGCCTCGTCGAGGATCGCGTCGAGCAAGGTGTTGGGCTGCATGGAGTGCCCTCCGGTGGCTCGGTGCCGTCAGCGTAGTGGAGCGGGCTTCACACGGGGTGTGAACGGAGTGCCCGAATCCGGGCGTTGCGCACTCTTTTGTGGCGTGATGCAACTCGATTGACTGAACTGCCTCGCAAGAGGCCGGCCGGGCCGCCGGCTCCCCCTCGTACAGTGCGGCGGCCCGTTTCGCGCCGTCCGACCGGCTGCCTGCCCGACACTCCGTGGCCGGCGGACGGCGCGCCCCGGGGGCGGGAGCCCCGGGGTCAGGTCACGCGGTGGCTCCGTTCACTTGGCGGCACTGTGGACGCGGGGCTCCCCGTGCTGCAAGGGGACTCGCTTGCGGTCGTTGCGCAGGACGAGGAGCGCGGCGTCATCGTCCGGCAACCCTCCCGTGTGGCGCAGGAGTTGGGCGTACACGGCACGGATGACGGCCTCGGGGACGACCGGCTGGACGCGTACGGCCTCGGCGAGCGCGGCGGGCAGCGGGAAGAACCGGCCGCGGGCGTCCCGCGCGTCCTCGAGCCCGTCCGTGTGGAGCAGCAGCCCCTCCCCGGGAAGAAGCCGCCCGCACGCGACGACGGGCAGTTCGGCCGGCAGCGGGAACGGGCCGAGCGGCGGCAGGGGTTCACCGCCCACGACCAACTCGGCGTAGCCACCCACGGCCGCGGGACCCACATGGCTGCGCAGCAGATACGGCCACGGGTGCCCGCAGTTGAGCGCGAGCACCTCCCCGTCCTGCCGGATCTCCAGGAGCAGAACGGTGACGAACTCCTCCGCGACCGGACTGACCGGCTCGGCGCCGCCGGCTGCGGGATGCTCGTCCCGCGACCGCTCGCGCAGATGCCGGGCCATGGCCCGCTCGAGTCGCCTCAGTACGCAGGCCAGTTCGGCCTCGTCGTGCGCTGCTTCGCGGAAGCTGCCGAGGACGGCGGCGACCGTCGCGAGGGCGGCGAGCCCGTGCCCGCGGACGTCCCCCATGACGACCCGCACGCCGTGGTCGGTGGCGATGACCTCGTAGAGGTCGCCGCCCACGGTGGCGCCCCGGTCGGCCGAGAGCTGCCCCGCCGCGATGGCCAGGCCGTCGATGCGGGGCGGCAGCGGGCGCAGCAGCACGTTCTGTGCGGCCCCCGCGATCCTGCGCAGCTGCCGCAGCTCGCGCTGGAGGCCGCGCCGGACATGGAGTATCAGCCCCGTGCCGACGGCGAAGAACACGACGCTCGACGCGATCCGCGCGCCGAGTCCGGTCTCCTGCGCAAGGGGGCAGGCCAGCTTGAAGGTGATCGCCACGGCGCCCCAGGCCGTGGGCAGCGCCAGATCGAGCGCGCGGCGCACCCGAAGGGTGCGGGAACGGGTGAGCCGGGATCTGAAGGAGGTGCGGAGTGGTCGGGAGGGCGTCCTCGGATGGTTACGGATCATGCCGACGGCCTCCCTAAGGCCCTGTTCAGCGCGGTCGGCCCTGCGGCCGCAATGATTCTGTCGACCGCCTGCCCCCATCGGAGCGGATCACCGCCACTTCTCACCCGAACGAGTGAGGGGCACCTCCGGTGGTCCGGAGGTGCCCCTCACTGCGTCTCGCTCTGCCGGGATCAGGCCCCGCGCAGCACCGCCCCGGTGCGCTCGGCGGCCAGCGCCACCGCCGCGTCGCGGGCCGCGGAGGCCTCGTCGACGGTCAGCGTGCGGTCGGCGGCACGGAAGCGCAGCGCGTAGGCGAGGGACTTGCGGCCCTCACCGAGCTGCTCGCCCGTGAACACGTCGAACAGGCGGAGGGACTCGAGGAGTTCACCCGCCCCCTCGCGCAGCGCCTTCTCCACGTCGGCGGCCGGCACGGAGGCGTCGACGACGAGCGCGACGTCCTGCGTGGCCACGGGGAACGTGGAGATCCGCGGCGCCTGGAGCGCGCCGGTGCCGGCCCGCTCGACGAGGTCGAGGTCGACCTCCATGGCGCAGCTGCGCTCGGGCAGGTGCAGCGCCTTGATGACGCGCGGGTGCAGCTCACCGGCGTGACCGACGAGCGTCTCCGCGCCGTCCACCACGGCGAACAGCGCGGCGCACCGGCCCGGGTGCCAGGGTGCGTGCTGGTCGCCGCGCACGATCAGCTCGACACCGGCCTCGCGGGCGATGGTGCGGGCCGCCTCGACGGCGTCCGCCCAGTCGGCCGGCCGGCCGTTGCCCCACCAGCCGGCCTGCTCGCGGGCGCCCGTGAGGACGACCGCGGCGTGGCGCGGCTGACGCGGCAGCGCGGCGTCGAGGTCGGCGATCTCCTCGTCGGTGGGACGCCGGTCGGCGGGGAGGCGTACGGCCTGCGGCTCGTCACCGGTCGGCCGGAAGACCAGGCCGGTCTCGAACAGCGCCAGGTCGTGCGAGCCACGGCCGTCGTTGCGGCGCAGCGCCTCCAGGAGGCCCGGCAGCAGCGTCGTACGGAGCGCCGGCTCCTCGTCGGAGAGCGGGTTGACCAGCTTGACCGTGGTGCGGCGCGGGTCGTCCTGCTCGATGCCGAGCTTGCCGAGTGTCTCGTCGCTGATGAACGGGTAGTTCAGCGCCTCGACGTAACCGGCGCCGGCCAGGGCGCGGCCTGCGCGGCGGTGGAGCCGCTGGCGCTCGGTCAGGCCGCGGCCCGCCGGGGGCCTGGGCAGCGTCGAGGGCAGGTTCTCGTAGCCCTCGAGCCGGATGACCTCTTCGGCCAGGTCGTTCGGGTCGACCAGGTCAGGACGCCAGGACGGCACGGTGACCGTCAGGTTGTCCTGGCCGTAGACGTCGCAGCCGACCTGCTGGAGGCGGCGCACCACGGTCTCCCGGCCGTACGTGACACCCGCGACCTTGTCGGGGTGGTCCGCCGGGAGCGTGATGGTGTGCGGCCCGGAGGGCGCGATGACCTCGGTGACGCCGGGGTCGGCGGTGCCGCCCGCGAGGAGCACGAGGAGGTCGACGGTGCGCTGGGCCGCGGCGGACGCGGCCTGCGGGTCGACGCCGCGCTCGAAGCGCTTGGACGCCTCGGAGGACAGCTTGTGGCGGCGCGCGGTGCGGGCGATGGAGACGGGGTCGAAGTGCGCGGCCTCGATGACGACGTCGGTAGTCCCGGCGCCGGCGTCGTGGTCGGCGATCTCCGTGTTGGCTCCGCCCATGACGCCCGCGAGGCCGATCGCGCCGCGGTCGTCGGTGATCACCAGGTCCTCGGCGTCGAGCACACGCTTGGCGCCGTCGAGGGTGGTGAACTTCTCGCCCTGCTCGGCCCTGCGCACGCCGATCGCGCCCTGGACGAGGGAGCGGTCGTAGGCGTGCAAGGGCTGGCCGAGCTCCAGCATCACGTAGTTGGTGATGTCGACGGCGAGCGAGATCGGGCGCATGCCCGCCTTCTGCAGCCGGCGCCGGAGCCAGATCGGGGAGCGGGCCTCGGGGTCGAGACCGGTGACGGTGCGCGCGGTGAAGCGGTCGCAGCCGGCCGGCTCGGAGACCTTCACCGGGTAGCCCTGGGCGTTCGGCGCGGGCACGTCGAGGAGCGCCGGGTCGCGCAGCGGGATGCCGTACGCGATGGCGGCCTCGCGGGCGACACCGCGCAGCGACAGACAGTCGCCGCGGTTGGCGGTGACGGCGATGTCGAGGACCTCGTCGACGAGCTGGAGGAGCTCGATCGCGTCGGTGCCGACCTCGTGCTCGGGCGGCAGGACGATGATGCCGCCGGAGCCGTCGTCGCCCATGCCCAGCTCGTCGCCGGAACAGATCATGCCGTGCGAGGTCCTGCCGTACGTCTTGCGCGCGGCGATCGCGAAGTCGCCGGGCAGCACGGCGCCGGGCAGGACCACGACGACCTTGTCGCCGACGGCGAAGTTACGGGCGCCGCAGACGATCTCCTGCGGCTCGCCCGTGCCGTTGGCCTGGCCGACGTCGACGGTGCAGAAGCGGATGGGCTTCTTGAAGCCCTCCAGCTCCTCGATGGTCAGCACCTGACCGACGACGAGGGGGCCCTTGAGGCCGGCGCCGAGCTGCTCGACGGTCTCGACCTCGAGGCCGGTGGCGATGAGCTTTTCCTGCAGGTCACGGCCGGTCTCGGTGGCGGGGAGATCGACGTACTCCCGCAGCCAGGAAAGCGGGATACGCATCAGATCTCCATCCCGAACGGCCGGGTGAACCGGATGTCACCCTCGACCATGTCTCGCATGTCTTCGACGTTGTGGCGGAACATCAGCATCCGCTCGATGCCGAACCCGAAGGCGAATCCGCTGTACTTCTCGGGGTCGATGCCCGCCGCGGTCAGCACCTTGGGATTGACCATGCCGCAGCCGCCGAGCTCGATCCAGCCCTCGGAGGAGCAGGTGCGGCACGGCCGGTCCGGGTTGCCGACGGACTCGCCGCGGCACACGTAGCAGACCATGTCCATCTCGGCGGACGGCTCGGTGAACGGGAAGAAGTTGGGTCGCAGGCGGGTCTTCATGCCCTCACCGAAGAGCGCCTGGACCATGTGGTCGAGGGTGCCCTTGAGGTCCGACATCGTCAGGCCCTCGTCGACGGCGAGCAGCTCGACCTGCATGAACACGGGAGTGTGCGTGGCGTCCAGCTCGTCGGAGCGGTACACGCGGCCCGGGCAGATCACGTAGACCGGCGGCTCGCGGTCGAGCATGGACCGGATCTGCACGGGGGACGTGTGGGTGCGCAGGACGACGTTCGACTCCGTCTCGCGGCCCTTGGGCCCCTCGATGAAGAACGTGTCCTGCATGCCCCGCGCCGGGTGGTCGGGGCCGATGTTCAGAGCGTCGAAGTTGAACCACTCCGCCTCGACCTCGGGGCCCTCGGCGACCTCGTAGCCCATGGCCACGAAGACGTCCTCGATGCGCTCCGAGAGCGTGGTCAGGGGGTGGCGGGCGCCGGCCGGGGTCCGGTCGTAGGGCAGCGTGACGTCCACGGCCTCCTCGACCAGGACGCGCGCGTCGCGCTCGGCCTCGAGCTCCGACTGGCGGGCGGCGAGCGCCTTGCTGACAACGCCGCGGGCCATGCCGACGCGCTTGCCGGCCTCGGCCTTGGCCTGCGGGGGCAGGGCGCCGATCTCGCGGTTGGCGAGCGACAGGGGCGAGGTGCCGCCGGTGTGGGCGACCTTGGCCTCCTGGAGCGCGCCGAGGGAGTCCGCGGCCGCGAAGGCGGCGAGCGCCTCGTCCCGCATGCGCTCGATCTCTTCCGGTTTCAAGGCCTCGACCTCAACAGGGTCGTACGACTTATTCGGTGCCGACATCTCTTCCCGTGCTTCCGGTTGGTTTGGCGGATGGTCCCCGTCCACGACTCGGAGACGATTCGTCTCAGGATTGGGACGCAAAGTGCCAAAGACCGAGTCTAACGGGGGTGGGGTGTGCCGATGCGCCCGTGGGGGCCCGCTCAGGCGTTCAGGTACGCCGGGGCCCCCACGGGCAACGTAAATCGGAACTGGGCGCCGCCGCCGGGCGCGCGACCGACCGTGATGGTCCCGCCATGGACCTCGACGATGCCCTTGACGATGTACAGGCCGAGTCCGGTGCCGCCGCGCTTGCTGCCCCGCCAGAAGCGGGTGAAGACGCGGTTCATGGACTCCTCCGGGATGCCGGGCCCCTCGTCGCTCACGGTGACCGACGTGCCGGCGCACTCCCGCTCGCGGGGTGATGCCGAGGGCATGACGTCGATGGTGACCGTTCCCTCGCCGTGGCGCACGGCATTTTCCAGGAGGTTGCTGAGCACCTGGTCGATCTTGTCCGGGTCGGCCCAGAGGTCGGGCAGGGGCTGTTCCACCCGGACGAGGAAGCGGTCGGCCGGCTGTCCTGAGGCGACGTGGGCCTGGATGTGGCGGGCCACGGCGGCGCCGATGTCGACGGGCTGGCGGCGCACTTCGAGGCGGCCGGAGTCGATGCGGGAGATGTCGAGGAGCTCGGCGATGAGCCGCGTGACACGGTTCGCGTCGGCGTCCACGGTCTCCAGCATCAGCTGCTTCTGGTCGTCGGTGAACCGCTCCCACTTCGCGAGCAAGGTCGCGGTGAAGCCCTTCACCGACGTGAGGGGCGAGCGCAGCTCGTGCGCGACGGTCGCGATCAGCTCGGCGTGGCTGCGCTCGGTGCGCCGGCGGGCCTCGGTGTCACGGATGGAGACGACGACGCGGCGGACGGGGCCGGTGCGCGCGGTGCGGACATAGCGCGCGGACACGAGGACCTCTCGCCCCCCGGGCAGCAGCAGATTGCGCTCGGGCTGCGCGAAGCGGGTGGCGAGGCCGCCGTACGGGTCGGTCAGCTGCCACCAGCGGCGGCCTTCGAGGTCCTCCAGGGGGAGCGCGCGCTCCAGGGGGTGGCCCAGGGCGTCGGCGGCGGCGACGGCGGTGATGCGGACGGCCGCCGCGTTGAAGCAGATGACGTGCCCGGTCTCGTCGGCGACGACGAGTCCGTCGGGCAGGTCGTCCGGGTGGAGGCCGCTGTCGGCCAGGGTGGTGAGGTCGTCGGGGCCACATCGGGGCGCGGGTCGGCGCAAGGTGTCCCGTGCCCCCGGTGCTCTGCCCGTGCCGACGCTCATATCCCCGTATCCCGCCTCTCGGAAGGGCGCTGTGGCCTCCGAGCTCGCCACACTACTAGCTGGGGGTGACGGAGCGGCACCCTCCGGGGGCTCGCTGTGCTCGCGCGGAGGCGTACAGGCAGACGGCGGCGGCCGTGGCGAGGTTCAGGCTCTCGGCCTTGCCGTGGATGGGGACCCGTACGACGGCGTCGGCCAGCTCGCGGGTCTCCTCGGGGAGCCCCCAGGCCTCGTTGCCGAAGATCCAGGCGGTGGGGGTGCCCATGGTGCCGCGGTCGAGCTCGGTGTCGAGGTCGTGCTCCCCCGCGCCGTCGGCGGCGAGGATACGTACGCCCGCGTCCTTGAGCCCCTGTACGGCCCGCTCCACGGGTACGCCGACGGCGACCGGCAGGTGGAACAGCGAACCGACGGACGCCCGCACGGACTTGGGGTTGTACAGGTCGACGGACGCGTCGGTCAGGACGACGGCGTCGGCGCCCGCGGCGTCGGCGCAGCGCAGGACGGTGCCGGCGTTGCCGGGGTCGCGGACGTTGGCGAGGACCGCGACGAGCTTGGGGCGGGCGGCGAGGACGTCCTCGAACGGGGTGTCCAGGAAGCGGCAGACCCCGACGAGGCCCTGCGGGGTGACGGTCGTCGAGATGTCGGCGATGACGTCCTCGTCGGCGAGGTGCACCCGGGCGCCGGCGTCGCGCGCCTCCGCGACGATGTCGGTGTAGCGCTCGGCGGCGTCGAGGGTGGCGAACAGCTCGACGAGGGTGTCCGCGTGCCCGGCGGCCTCCCGCACGGCCTGCGGCCCCTCGGCCAGGAACAGCCGCTCCTTGCCCCGGAAGTTCCGCTTGGCAAGCCGCCGCGCGGCACTGACGCGGGACGACTTGGGGGAGATCAACTCGGGGCCGACCATGAACTCACCTTCGGGGGGCAGAAGTTGAACAGGGGCGGGGCAACGCGCCCCGAATGGGGCGCGGGGAACTGCGCGAACAACCCCCACCACCCCGAAGCCGACAACGGACGCACTCGGACCCGCAAGCCAAGTGGCTTGCGGGTCCGAGAAGCATCCGGCTCAAAGCGGAGCGTCACGCAGCCTTGGGCGCGTTCACGTCGGCCGGAAGGGCCTTCTGCGCGACCTCGACGAGCGCGGCGAACGCGTTCGCGTCGTTGACGGCCAGCTCGGCGAGGATCTTGCGGTCCACCTCGATGTTGGCGGCGTTCAGACCCTGGATGAGGCGGTTGTACGTCATGCCGTTCTGGCGGGCAGCGGCGTTGATGCGCTGGATCCACAGACGGCGGAAGTCGCCCTTGCGCTTCTTGCGGTCGTTGTAGTTGTAGACCAGGGAGTGGGTGACCTGCTCCTTGGCCTTGCGGTACAGGCGCGAGCGCTGACCGCGGTAACCCTTGGCGGCCTCGAGGACTGCCCTGCGCTTCTTGTGGGCGTTCACTGCCCGCTTGACGCGTGCCACTTGTTAACTCCTTGTAGCGGGGCCGTGGTTGGACTCACACGACCCGGAAACGAATTGGTCCCGGTCCGAGCTCCGGCGCGCTGGCGCGCGCCTGAACTCACTTGCCGAGAAGCTTCTTGATCTTCTTGGCGTCGCCCGGGGCCAGCTCGACCGTGCCGGTGAGGCGGCGCGTCACGCGGGACGACTTGTGCTCGAGCAGGTGGCGCTTGCCGGCGCGCTCACGGAGCACCTTGCCGGAGCCGGTGATCTTGAAGCGCTTGCTGGCACCGCTGTGCGTCTTGTTCTTCGGCATAGCGCCGTTCTCTCCTCGTCAGTGGCGTTCCCTGCCGGTCCGGGGTGCGGACCGGCATACGGAACGTCCAGATGTATCGATTGGCATCCGGTCCGTACGGGCTGTACGTGGCCGGATCAGGCCTCGGCGGGAGCCTCGGCCGGGGCCTCTGCAGCAGGGGCCTCGTCCACAGCAGGAGCCTCGTCCACAGCGGGGGCCTCGTCGGACGCCTCGGCCGGAGTCTCGGACTCCTGCTCGGCGGCGTCGTCGCTGGCCCGCTGCGTGCGGCCGTGCGTCGGCAGAGCCTTCTGCTCGGCCTTGCGGGCCTCCTGGGCCTCGCGGGCCTCGGCCATGGCCTCGGTCTTCTTCTTGTGCGGACCGAGAACCATGATCATGTTTCGGCCGTCCTGCTTCGGGTTCGACTCGATGAACCCGAGGTCCTCGACGTCCGAAGCGAGACGCTGCAGCAGTCGGAAACCCAGCTCGGGGCGGGACTGCTCGCGACCACGGAACATGATCGTGATCTTGACCTTGTCGCCCGCCTTGAGGAACCGGACGACATGACCCTTCTTGGTGTCATAGTCGTGCGGGTCGATCTTCGGCCGGAGCTTCATCTCCTTGATGACCGTGTGCGCCTGGTTCTTGCGCGCCTCACGGGCCTTCATGGCCGACTCGTACTTGAACTTGCCGTAGTCCATGAGCTTGCAGACGGGCGGACGGGCTGTCGCCGCCACCTCGACGAGGTCGAGGTCGTACTCCTGAGCAAGCTCAAGGGCCTTGGCAAGCGGAACAATCCCGACCTGCTCGCCGCTGGGACCGACAAGTCGCACTTCGGGAACGCGAATCCGGTCGTTGATGCGGGGCTCGGCGCTGATGGATCCTCCTCGGTAGCACCACACGACGGTCTGGCGGACCGCCGCGTAACGTCTGTTTAGTAGTACCAACCGCGCCGGAACACAAAAAATGCCCCGGAACGGTACACAGGCGGGGCTCCAAGGACTACCGGAGCACCGACGCGTATGACCGCGGGGCGCACATCGGACGGCTCCATCGTCCGTACGGAACGATGGGGGCCGTCTGACCGGTGACCCGCCGCCCCTCAGGGGCAGCAAGGTGGGAGATCGGAGCCTCCACTTGTGGGCCGGTCACTCAAGCCAGTGGCATGCGTGTCCGGCCGGTCGTTACACAAGGTTAGCAGCTCTCGGGGGGTGGGCCCAACCGAGTGTGCGGGCGGCATATCGTGGGGCACATGAATGACGCCACCCCCGCTGCCGAAAACGCCGAAAACACTGATTACGACGCCCTGACCCGGGACATCGCCGAGGTCCCCGCCGTCGAGGTGATCGTGACGGTCGCGGTCAACCTGATGAGCGCCGCCGCGGTGAAGCTCGGCCTCACCGAGGAGGGCGACGCCCACAAGGACCTCGACGAGGCCCGCAAGCTCGTGCACGCCCTCGCCGGTCTGCTCGACGCGAGCACGACCGAGATCAGCTCGTTCCACGCGGCGCCGCTGCGCGACGGTCTGAAGTCGCTGCAGCTGGCGTTCCGCGAGGCGTCCTTCGTGCCGGACGAGCCGGGCCAGGGCCCCGGCGAGAAGTACACGGGCCCGGTCTACGGCTGATCGTCCCGGTAGTTCACGCGCGTACGTAGAGGGGCTCGCCGGGTGGCGTGGTCCCGGCCGGCAGGAGTGCCAGGTCGAGACCCCGCACCAGGCGGGCCCTCAGTGTTTCGTCGGCGGCGATGCGCCCGGCGACGGCGCGGGCGGTCTCGGCCGGGGCGGCCGACGGGTCGAGGACGAGCGCGAGGATGCCGTCGGCGCTGCCCGGGCCCAGGTGGGCGCGCAGGACGCCGGGCTCGGCGGCGACGGCGGCGCGGATCGCCTCCGTGACGGCCGGGTCGGCGAGGGGGTCGGCGCTGGTGCGGCCCTCGTTCGCGGCGCGCAGGACGGCGCCGCTGAGCTCGTAGGCGACCGGGCCCGCAAGGTCGATGACGACGGTGTCGGCCTGCTCGTGCGCGGCGGCCTGGAGCGCCTGGTGCAGGGGTACGGCGACGGGGCGCGCCTCGGGGTCCCACAGCGCAAGGGCCGCGGTGGAGGTGAACGCGGGCAGGGCCTTGCGGTCACCGGCCTTGAGGGTGGGCACGGCCATGTCACTGGTCTTCTCGCGGCGCAGCCCGTTCTCGTCCTCCTCCACCTCGCCGAGTACGGCGACGACGGGGACGAGGAGCCGGGCTTCCTTGAGCGCCGTGAGGACCGGGCCGTGCGCCGTGCGGTCCTCGGCCCACGCGGCGAGGGCCGCGCTCAGCCGCGGGTCCGCGGAGCCGTCGTCGTCGGAGAAGCCGGGGTCGGGAATGTTCTTGTTCGCCACGTTCACCGACCCTACCGACCCGGCGGCGCGATCTTCTCAGCGGACCCAGAGCCTGGTCTCACGGTGCGCACAGGACGGGCGCCGAGCATCCAGGCATGCACCGGAACGGACTCGCGGCGTGGGCCGCCGTTCTCACGGGAACGCTCGTGGGAACCCTCATAGGCTGCTCGCCGGGCGGGGCGGGGCAGGCGGTTCCGGTCGCCGCCACGGCGTCGGCGCCCTCTTCCGGGGAGGCGTCCGCATCCGCACCCGACGAGGAGGTCTCCGTGGACCGTGACGACGCGCTCGCCAAGTCGCTGAAGCCCCTGCTTCCGGACGGTGACGCGCGGGTCTCCGTGGCGGTGGCCGCGCTGGACGGGGCGACGGACGGCGCCGTGTACGACGGCACGTCCGCGTTCGACACCGCGAGCATCGTCAAGGTCGACATCCTCGCTGCGCTGCTGCTGCGGGCGCAGGACGCGGGGCGGACGCTGACCTCGCAGGAGCGCGCGTACGCGACGGCGATGATCGAGAACAGTGACAACGCGTCCGCGACGGCCCTGTGGGAGGCGATCGGCGGTGCGGACGGGCTCGACGCGGCGAACCTGACGCTGGGGCTGACCGGGACGAGGGCCGGCGCGGGCGGCGAGTGGGGTCTGACGCAGACGACGGCGGCGGATCAACTGACCTTGCTGCGGGCCGTGTTCGGCACAGAAGGCGCGGAGGGCGCGGACTCGGGGCTGAGCGAGGCGTCGCGCGCGTACGTCGCCGGGCTGATGGGGCGGATCGCGTCGGATCAGCGGTGGGGTGTGTCGGCGGCGGCCGACTCCGTGTCCGTGTGTGCGCTGAAGAACGGGTGGCTGCCGCGCAGCGCGACCGGGCTGTGGGACATCAACAGCGTCGGGCGGGTGTCCCTGGGCGGGAAGCGGTATCTGGTCTCGGTGCTCTCCGACGGCAATACGACCAAGAAGGCGGGGGTGGCGCTGGTGGAGGGGGTAGCGAAGGCGGCCGTCTCCGTGCTCACCGGCTGAGGCTCAGCAGGTCAGCGGACCGTGCGACGCCCGCGCCACAGATAGACGGCGGCCGCGAGGAGCGCGACGCCGAGGCCTCCCGCGACGGGGCCCACCCAGCCGGTCGAGGCGTCGCCGTCGGGGGTGTCGGGTCCCGTGCCGAAGAACTTCTCCGAGTACGTGGTCGAGCGCAGGCCCTCGGGCCTGAGGGAGTCGCCCTTGCGGATCGCGGCCGCCGGGTCGACGAAGCCGAAGCCGAGGGAGTCGTCGCGGCCGCCCGAGGGGGCGTCGCGGGCGGTGTCCTCGAGGAGCTGCTTGATCTGTGCGGGCGTGAGCCCCGGGTGGGCGGCGCGGACCAGCGCGACGGCGCCGGAGACGAACGCGGAGGCGGCGCTGGTGCCCCAGCCCGAGTAGTACGTGCGGTCGGGGTCGGCGATCGCGATGGCGTTGCCGGGGGCGCTGACGGTGGCGTACCAGCGGCGGGTGGAGAAGGGGGCGCGGTGGAGGTAGCGGTCGACGGCGGTGGCCGTGATCACTCCGGGGTACGCGGCCGGGTAGGAGATGTGATCGCCCTTCTTGCCGCCGTTGCCCGCGGAGGCGACCACGACGGAGCCCTTCTTCAGGGCGTACTGGACGGCGGCGTCCTCGGTGGCTTCCGGGTGGGCGGTGGCGGAGTCGTCGCCGAGGGAGAGGTTGATGACGTCGGCGCCGTGGTCGGCGGCCCAGCGGATGCCGTCGGCGAGTGCGCTGCCCCGGCTGGAGCGGGCTTCCTTGCGGGCCGGGTCGCCGTCCTCGAGGATCACGCGGACGGGCAGGATCCTCGCCTCGGGGGCGATGCCGAGTACTCCGTCGTCACCACCGGGGCCGTGGCCGTGCCCGGCGATGATCCCGGCCATGGCCGTGCCGTGCCGCGCCCAGGAGCGGTCGCCCCTCTTGGCGCCGAAGCCGACGAAGTCCTTGGCCGGCAGGACGTTGCCCTTGAGGTCGGGGTGGGTGTCGTCCACGCCGGTGTCGAGGACGGCGACGGTGACGCCCTTGCCCTGGGTGGTGCGCCAGGCCTCCTCGGTGTGCATCGCGTCCAGGCCCCACTGCTGGGCGCGGATGGAGTCGGCGTGGGCGGTGGCCGACGGAATCAGGACGAGGGCCGCGGCGGCGGTCAGCGCAGTGGCGGCGTTCCGCCATGCGGCGGCCGTGCGGGTCAAGACGGCTCCTCGGTTGCCTTGGCGACGGCGGCGCGCAGGCTTCGTTCGACGCGGTCGGTGATGCCCTGTGCCTCGAAGCCGAGGCCGGCCTGCGCGGGGGTCGTGACGCTGCCGGACTTCATGGCCTCGGCGGCGGGCTGCGGGTCGGTGACGGTTCGGGCGTCGGCGAAGCCGGAGACGGCGTAGGCGACGACGGGGGCGTCGGCGAGGACGGAGATGGTCCAGGAGGCGCGCTGGGCGTCGCCGAATCCGGCGGCGAGGGTGTCCTTGGCCCCGTACGGGTGGGGCATGAGGTCGTTCCTGCGGTCGAGGCCGTCCTCGGTGAAGCGGGTGCGCAGCGCCTTCATGGCCTCGGTGTCCGCCTTGGTGAACAGCAGGCCGACGGTGGTGACATGGCTGCGGGTGGCGTCGGTGTAGGTGGCGCGCAGGAGGCGCAGGCACCCGGCGGGCCTGAGCGCCCTTTGCAGCAGCGGGTCGAAGGCGTTCTCGCAGGTGCTGTCCGGGGCGACGGCGATGCGTGTCCAGATGCGGTCGGCACCGCCGGGTCCCGCTCCGTCGCCCTTGATGACGGGCGGGAAGAGCCGGTCGACGGGGACGCTGTGCCAGAGGGTTCCGGCGGCGGCGTACGAGCTCGGCGAGCCGATGCTGCCGTCGCTGTCCCCGGTCAGCCAACTCCCGGTCGCCGCGCCGCCGATGAGGCCGAGCCCGAGCACGGCGCACGCCGCGGCGGCCGCGACGCGGGGCCGTATCCGGGCGCCGATGGGGCGCAGGCGGGTGGTGCTGTCGTCGTACGAGGCGGGGCGGGCGAAGAACACGAAGGGGCGGCCGGCGCCGGGTCCCGGGGTGAGGTCGACGGCTCCGACCGGGCGCCTTCCGACGGGGGGCTCGCTCGGGATGCGCGGGGGCGCGGCGGGGCGGGGGACGGTGGGGTGCGGTCCGCCGGGGGCGCGCGGCGGCGTGGCCGGGCGGCCCGGGGCGGCTGTCGCGGGGGGTGTGGCGGGGCGGGGCGGGGGCGGGCCGTCGGCGCTCTGCGCGGCGGTGTCCCTGATCGGGCGCAGCCGGGTCGTGGTCTCCGTCGGGCGCTCGGGCGGCAGGGGGCCGGCCCCGGGGCGCGTGGCGGGCGCCGGCCAGTCGGACGCGGGGGCCGCGGGCGCGCCCGGCACGGGCGGGGTGTCCGGGAAGCGGGCCGAGGCCGGGGGCGGCGGAGGCGTGTGGTCCGGCGCCGGGGTGTGCGCGGGGCGCGAGGATATCGACGCGTCCGGGCCGGCGGAGGTATCGGCCAACTCGTCGCGCGGCGTGGGCGGCTGGGAGGGGCGCGGCGGGATCGGCGCGCGGCGCGCTTGCGTGCTCATGCCTCCCCGTTTCCGTCCCGTTCTCGTCCTGCGTGCGCGTCACTCTACGGGCTGACGCGGCTTCGCAGGGAACCCGTATCGCAGGTCAGGACGATCTGCCCGGATCCTCCCCCTACCCCGCGGTAATCGTGTCTGGCAGGCTTCGGTCATGACACCCCGCGCAGCCGACAGGGCCCGCTACGACCGGGCCACCGCTCATCTCGACGCCCCGGTCGCGATCGTCGATCTGGACGCGTTCGACGCCAACGCGGACGACCTGGTGAGGCGGGCGGCCGGAAAGCCGATCCGCGTCGCGAGCAAGTCGGTGCGCTGCCGGGCCCTTCTCGAACGGGTCCTGGCCAGGGACGGTTTCGCCGGGATCATGTCGTTCACGCTCGCGGAGTCTCTGTGGCTGGCGCGGTCCGGTTTCGAGGACGTGCTGCTCGCGTATCCGTCGGCGGACCGGGCCGCTTTCGCGGAGCTCGCGCACGACCCGAAGCTGGCGGCGGCGGTCACGGTGATGGTCGACGACCCGGCCCAGCTGCGGCTGATCGACGACGCGCGGGACGGCGGGCGCGAGGAGATCAGGGTCTGTCTGGAACTGGACACCGCGTGGCAGGTACTCGGCGGCCGCGTACGGGTCGGGGCCCGCCGCTCCCCGCTCCGCTTCCCCGCCCAAGTCGCCGACATGGCGCGCTCCGTGGCCCGGCGGCCGGGGTTCCGGCTCGTGGGTCTGATGGCGTACGAGGGTCATGTCGCGGGTGTCGGGGACGCGGTCACGGGGCGGCCGGTGCGGTCGCGGGCGATCCGGCTGATGCAGGCGGCGGCTCGCAAGGAGCTGGCGGTCAGGCGGGCCGAAGTGGTGCGCGCGGTGCGGACGGTGGCGCCGGACCTGGAGTTCGTGAACGGCGGCGGCACGGGCAGCGTGCAGCACACCGCGGCCGAGCGCGCGGTGACCGAGATCGCGGCGGGGTCGGGTCTCTATGTGCCGCGCCTGTTCGACAACTACACGTCGTTCACGGGCCGGCCCGCCGCCCTGTTCGCGCAGCCCGTGGTGCGCAGGCCGGGCGTCGGGGTCGTGACCGTGCTCGGCGGCGGTTATCCGGCGTCGGGCGCCGCGGGAGCCGACCGGCTGCCGGTGCCGTACCTCCCGGAGGGCCTGCGCTACGACCCGCAGGAGGGCCCGGGCGAGGTGCAGACACCGCTGCTCGGGGCGCCCGCCGACGATCTGCTGATCGGCGACAAGGTGTGGTTCCGGCACGCGAAGGCCGGCGAGCTGTGCGAGCGGTTCGACGTGCTGCGCCTGGTGGAGAGCGACGCGGTGACGGCGACCGTGCCGACGTACCGCGGCGAGGGCTACACGTTTCTCTGAGGACCCTGAAGACGCTAAGGCGTGATGGTGGGGCCGATGCTGCTGCCCACGCCGCCGTCCGACCCGCTGTCGCCGACCGCCTTGATGCCCTTGACGATGCGGTCCATGTCGGAGAGCGGCGGCGCGTCCTTGCCTGCGTCGACGGTGATGCGGACGGTCACCAGGGACTCGGAGCCGACGCTGGAGGGGAAGACGACGGACTGGACGTAACCGCCGGGCCCCTTGGCGGTCTTCACCTTCCAGCGGACGAGAAAGCCGGCGCGCCCGGCGACCGCGGTCTGGCGGGCGGCGATCTGCTGGTGCGACTCGATGCCGCCGAAGGGCTGCTGGTTGATGCCGTTCTTGTCGTACGAGGCGTCCGCGGCGTCCTTGATGTCCCGTTCGGCGATGACTTCGGGTGAGGTCTCGTCGGTCCCGGTGACGGTGCGGGAGACGACGGTGCCGTGCCGGCACAGGCCCGAGTCGCCGGGGCAGTCGTAGGTGCGCGGGGTGGTGATCAGCATGTCGTCGTCGACGACGTTCTCGGCCTTCTGCCAGCCGTCGAGGACGGGGAGCGTGATGCCGTTGAGCTGGTCGACGGCGGTGGACGCGTCCTCGGTGGGGGTGGGTTCGGCGCTGCTCGCGGTGGCGGTCGGGTCCGTGGCTGTCGGGGCGCTCGAGGTGGGTGACGTGCGGGTCTCGGGGTCGTCGTCGCCGCGGCCGAGCAGGACGGCGCCGGTGGCGATGGAGGCGACGAGCACGATCCCGGCGGCGGCCAGGGCGATGGTCTTCGCGCGGCGGCCCGGTGCGGCGGGCGGGCGCTGCGGGCCCGTGGCCGGGAACGGGGGCTCGACGGGCGGCCCGAAAGCCTGTGGCGCGGCCGGGGTGTTCTGCGGCTGCCGCCGGTGCTCGGTCCACGCGGCCCCGTCCCACCAGCGCTCGGTGGGCGGGGCCGTGGGGTCCGGGTACCAGCCGGGCGGGGGCGTCATGCTCATCCCGGCACTCTAAATTGTGCGGGGAAGGTCAGTACACCGAGTCCGCCTGGTCGGGCACGACGGAGCCGTCCGGGCGCAGGACCGGGCCGAAGCCGCCCTCGGGCTTGTTGTACGCGGCCGTGGAGCAGGGGTAGCTGCCGGACTTGCGCGGGAGCGGTTCGATGAACATGGGGTTCACGACCCAGCGCCCGTCGGCGTTGTCATAGGCGCGGCACATCACCTCGTTCTTGTTGCGGTTGAGCACGAGGTGCGCGCCGGTGGCGTCGCCGACGAAGGTGACGTCGGTGTCGGCGTCACCGCCGCCGAGGGCGATGCGCTTGCCCCAACGCTGCTTCTCCCAGGCAGACTTGCCCTTGATGTGGAAGATGTCCTGGTCGATCCAGCAGCGCTTGCCGTCGATGTACGGGATGGCCTCGCCCTGGGTGCGTCCGACCCCGCCGCAGCCTTCGTTGTACGTGGTGATGCGGCCCTTGCTGTCGAGGACGGAACGGATGGCGATGGTGTGGGCGCGGTCGATGCCGACGCCTCCCCGGCCGCCCGACCACACCTCGGTCACGGGCTCGGACCCGGCCGACACGATGTAGACGTCGAACCCGGCCATCTGCAGCGTGCGGATGAGGTCGCGCTGCTGCTCGTAGTAGCGCACGTATCCGGGGATGGTGTGCGTGCCGAGCGTCTGGGTCGAGCCGACGGGTGCGGCGAGGGCCTCGCGGCGGGCCTGGGCGGCGTACGACTCCAGTTCGGGGACGGTGTGTCCGGCGAACAGCTGCGGCACCCAGGCGTACTGGGGCACGGTGCGGCGGTGGTTCCACTCCCCGGCGAAGGCGGCGGCGCCGCTCATGGTCTTTCCGGACTCGCGGATGTTGAAGATCTCGTCGGTGCAGTCGGTGTCGGTGGAGGTCGGCAGGGGCGCGCCGACGGGTACGGCGGTGCCGCAGGCGGCGGTCAGGGCCTTGTCGGCGTCGTCGGTCAGCCACTTGCTGGTCTTCTTCCAGCTCGCGGGCCGCAGGATCTTGTCGTGCTTGAGCGACCAGGCGATCGTCGCGTCGGTGACGTCGTTCTTGGAGACGGTGTTGTCCCAGTCGAACGCGGCGACGGGCCGGGGCCCGTGATGGCCGTTGCAGGTCCCGCGCTCGTCGATCACGCGCTGGAGTCGGGCCCGGTTCTGCCCGTACCACGACAGCTTCTTCGAGAGCTGCGGGCAGGCCCGGTCGGTGGTGGGAGCGGACGTGGCGGCGGCCGCAGGAGAGACGAGAGCCGTGGCCACCAGGACGGTGACCACGGCTGAAGTCCACGCGGCAACATCTCTGTTACGCATGTCTGGGGACCGTACACCTACATGACGCGTCCCCTACAGAGGCGTGACGTACGCCCCCGAGATGCCGCCGTCGACGAGGAAGTCGGTGGCGTTCACGAACGAGGAGTCGTCGCTCGCGAGGAAGGCCACGGCGGCGGCGATCTCCTCGGCGGCGGCGAAGCGGCCGGCCGGGATGTGCACGAGACGGCGCGCGGCGCGCTCGGGATCCTTGGCGAACAGCTCTTGGAGGAGCGGGGTGTTGACCGGGCCCGGGCACAGGGCGTTGACCCTGATGCCCTCGCGGGCGAACTGCACGCCGAGCTCGCGCGACATGGCGAGGACGCCGCCCTTGGAGGCCGTGTACGAGATCTGGGAGGTCGCCGCGCCCATCCGTGCCACGAACGAGGCGGTGTTGATGATGGAGCCCTTGCCCTGCTGCCGCATGTAGGGGATGACGGCCTTGCAGCACAGGAAGACGGAGGTGAGGTTGACCTCCTGGACGCGCTTCCAGGCTTCCAGGCCCGTGTCCAGGATGGAGTCGTCGTCGGGGGGCGAGATCCCGGCGTTGTTGAAGGCGATGTCGACCGAACCGTAGGTGTCGTACGCGGTCTTGAAGAGGGCCTCGACCTGTTCGGCGTCGGTGACGTCGACCTGGACGAAGGTGCCGCCGACCTCTTCGGCGGCCTTCTTGCCGGCGCTCTCGTCGATGTCGGCGCAGACCACGTTCGCGCCCTCGGAGGCGAGGCGGCGGGCGGTGGCGAGGCCGATGCCGCTGCCGGCTCCGGTGATGACGGCGGTGCGGCCGGTGAGGCGGCGGCAGATGGGGGTCCGGGGGGAACCCACGGTAGGAGTCTGCTCGGTCATGGTGCTTCAGGCCTCCGTGCTGATGAAGACGTTCTTGGTTTCGGTGAAGGCGGTGAGGGCGTCGGGGCCCAGTTCGCGGCCGACGCCGGACTGCTTGTAGCCGCCGAACGGGGTCGAGTAGCGGACGCTGGAGTGGGAGTTGACCGAGAGGTTCCCGGCGCGGACCGCCCCGGCGACGCGCAGGGCGCGCCCCACGTCACGGGTCCAGAGGGATCCGGAGAGCCCGTACTGGGTGGCGTTGGCGAGCCGGATCGCGTCGGCCTCGTCGTCGAAGGGCAGGACGACGGCGACCGGCCCGAAGACCTCCTCGGCGGCGGCGGGCGCGTCGGCTGCTGTCTCGGTGAGGACGGTCGGCGGGAACCAGAATCCGGCGCCCTCGGGGGCGCTGCCCCGCACGGCGGCCGCTCCCACGTCGACGTACGAACGGACGCGTTCCAGCTGGGACTTGGAGATGAGTGGGCCCATCTGGGTCTTCTCGTCGGCGGGGTCGCCGACGACGACGGACTCGATGGCGGGCGCGAGCAGCCCGAGGAACCGGTCGTGGATGGACCGCTGGACGAGGATGCGGGTGCGGGCGCAGCAGTCCTGGCCGGCGTTGTCGAGGAACGACATGGGGGTCGCGGCGGCGGCCGCCTCGATGTCGGCGTCGGCGAAGACGATGTTCGGGCTCTTGCCGCCGAGTTCGAGGGTCACGCGCTTCACCTGGCCGGCGCACTTGGCCATGATCTGTTTGCCGACGCGGGTGGAGCCGGTGAACACGATCTTGGCGACGCCGGGGTGCTCCACGAGTGCGGCTCCCGCCACGTCTCCGGCGCCGGGAAGGACCTGGAAGAGGTACTCGGGAAGCCCTGCCTCCAGGGCGAGTTCGGCGAGGCGGAGCGCGGTGAGCGGGGTCGTCTCGGCGGGCTTGAGGATCACCGCGTTCCCGGCGGCGAGCGCCGGGGCCGTGCCCCACGCGGCGATCGGCATGGGGAAGTTCCAGGGCGCGATGACACCGACGACGCCGAGGGGTTCGAGGATCGTGATGTCGAGGCCGCCGGCGACGGGGATCTGGCGGCCGGTGAGGCGCTCCACTCCCCCGGCCGCGTAGTCGAGCAGGTCACGGACGTTGCCGGCCTCCCAGCGGGCGTTGCCGATGGTGTGTCCGGCCTCGCGCACCTCGAGGCGGGCGAGTTCCTCGACCTGCTCGTCGACGACGGCGGCGAAGCGGCGCAGGAGGCGGGCCCGGTCGGCGGGGGCCGCGGCCGCCCAGCCGCGCTGTGCCCGGTGGGCCCGCAGGACCGCGGCGTCGACCTGGTCGCGGGAGGTCGCGTGGATCGTGGCGATGACTTCTTCGGTCGCCGGGTTGAGGATGTCGTGCACGCTAGAGCCTTTCGAACGACCTGCGGAGTTCCCAGTCGGTGACGGCGGCGTCGAACGCGTCCAGTTCGACCCGCGCCATGTTGCGGTAGTGCGCGACGACCTCGTCGCCGAACGCGGCCTTGGCGATGGGGCTGTTCTCCCACAGCTCGGC
The DNA here is from genome assembly GCF_053607285.1 of Streptomyces sp. NPDC055140. Classification (NCBI taxonomy): domain Bacteria; kingdom Bacillati; phylum Actinomycetota; class Actinomycetes; order Kitasatosporales; family Streptomycetaceae; genus Streptomyces; species Streptomyces sp. NPDC055140. Next base: position 119,805 of record NZ_JBSGTG010000004.1, read on the forward strand.
GGCCTCGCGCAGCGTCGTGGGAACGTGCTCGTACTCGCCGGTGTAGGCGTTTCCGGTGCATTCCTCGGGCAGTTCGAGCTTCTGCTCGATGCCGTACAGGCCGGCTGCCACGAGTCCGGCGACCGCGAGGTGCGGGTTCACGTCGCCGCCGGGCAGGCGGTTCTCGAAGCGCATCGAGCGGCCGTGGCCGACGACACGGAGCGCGCAGGTGCGGTTGTCGTAGCCCCACGCGGCGGCGGTCGGCGCGAAGGAGCCCGGCTGGAACCGCTTGTACGAGTTGATGTTGGGCGCGTAGAGCAGCGAGAAGTCACGCAGCGCGGTGAGTTGGCCCGCGAGGAAGTGCCGCATCACCGGCGACATCCCGCCGGGGTCGTCCGCGGTGCCCGCCATGACGTTGGTGCCGGGTGCGTCGATGGACTGGAGCGAGAGGTGGATGTGACAGGAGTTGCCCTCGCGCTCGTTGAACTTGGCCATGAAGGTGAGCGAGACACCCTCCTGGGCCGCGATCTCCTTGGCGCCGGTCTTGTAGATGGCGTGCTGGTCGCAGGTGACGAGGGCCTCGTCGTAGCGGAACACGATCTCGTGCTGGCCCGGGTTGCACTCGCCCTTGGCGGACTCGACGACGAGGCCGGCCGCGGCCATGTCGTTGCGGATGCGGCGCAGGAGCGGCTCGATGCGTCCGGTGCCGAGGACCGAGTAGTCGATGTTGTACTGGTTTGCCGGGGTCAGGTTCTTGTAGCCCGCGTCCCAGGCCTGCTCGTAGGTGTCCTTGAAGACGATGAACTCGAGCTCCGTGCCGACGTGGGCGGTGTAGCCGAGTTCGGCGAGGCGGTCGAGCTGGCGGCGCAGGATCTGCCGGGGCGCGGCCACGACGGGCGAGGCGTCGTTCCACGCCAGGTCCGCGATGAGCATCGCGGTGCCGTCGTTCCAGGGGACGCGGCGCAGGGTGGAGAGGTCGGCGTGCATGGCGAAGTCGCCGTAGCCGCGGTCCCAGGAGGACATCTCGTATCCGTCGACCGTGTTCATCTCGGTGTCGACGGCGAGGAGGTAGTTGCAGCCCTCCGTGCCGTGGGCGAGGACCTCGTCGAGGAAGAAGCGGGCGGCGAACCGCTTGCCCTGGAGCCGCCCTTGCATATCGGGGAAGGCCAGGACGACAGTGTCGATCTCTCCACTCTCGACGAGGGACGTGAGCTCCTCGACGCCGAGCGGGGGTGTGCGGTCTGCCACGGGAAGGCCTCCTTCGGGCTTCTTCGGTCAGCCGGAAGCCATAAGGTATTGCGGAGAACCATTGCTTGGGAAGGGGGTACGGCCATATGTCGCACACCGATGACGACGACCGGCTCACGCCGGTGCTGCGGCCCGTGCGGGCGGGCAACGGCTTCGAGGAGGCCCTGGAGCAGATCCTCCAGGTCGTCCGGCTCGGCCTGGTGCCGGGAGGTGAACGCCTGCCCTCCGAGCGGGAGTTGGCGGACCGGCTCGGCATCAGCAGGGTGACGCTGCGGGAGGTCCTGAAGGTGCTCCAGGACCAGGGCCTGGTCGAGTCGCGGCGCGGGCGCTACGGCGGCACGTTCGTGGTGGCGCGCACGGACGCGCCGGGCGAGGACGAGCTGCGCCGCCGCCTCAAGGACGTGGACGTCGAGGACGCGCTGCGCTTCCGGGAGGTCCTGGAGGTCGGCGCGGCCGGCCTGTGCGCCGCTCACGGCCTCACGGACGAACAGGCCGGGCGGCTGCGCGAAGCCCTCGCGCGCACCCATGACGCACCCCTCGCCGACTACCGCCGGCTCGACACGCTGCTGCATCTCACGCTCGCCGAGCTGTGCGGGTCACCCTCGCTCACGGCGCGGTACGCCGCGGTGCGCGCGACGGTGAACGACCTCCTCGACTGCATCCCGCTGTTGGTACGGAACCTGGAGCATTCGCAGCGCCAGCACACGGCCCTGGTGGAGGCGGTGCTCGACGGGGACGCGGACGGGGCACGGGAGATGATGCGCGAGCACTGCGCCGGAACGGCCGCTCTCCTGCGGGGCTTCCTGACCTGAGCCCGTGATTGACCCGCGCGTAACGCAGGGGTCTTGATTTCTTCGCGCGCTCCCCGCAAAGGTATGGATCCACTCCATTGAGCATCCACCGTACGACGGGGAGCCCGCGCCATGACCTTGGACACCCAGAACACCCGCCCCACCGGTGATACGGGGGACGACTACCTGGAACGCAGAACGCTGCGCCGCGGCAGCGCGGGCTGGCTGCTCCTGACCGGGCTCGGCGTCGCGTACGTCGTCTCCGGCGACTACTCGGGCTGGAACTTCGGCCTGGTGCAGGGCGGCTTCGGCGGCCTCGGGATCGCGATGGCCCTGATGGGCGTCATGTACGCGTGCATGGTGTTCTCCCTGGCCGAGCTGTCCTCGGTGCTGCCCACCGCGGGCGGCGGCTACGGCTTCGCGCGCCGCGCCCTCGGTCCCTGGGGCGGCTTCCTCACCGGCACGGCGATCCTCATCGAGTACGTCCTCGCGCCGGCCGCCATCTCCATCTTCATCGGCGACTACGTCGAGTCGCTCGGCCTGTTCGGTCTGACCTCCGGCTGGCCGGTCCACCTGGCCTGCTTCCTCGTCTTCATCGGCATCCACCTGTGGGGCGTGGGAGAGGCGCTGCGCTTCAGCTTCGTCGTCACCGGCATCGCGGTCGCGGCGCTGCTCGTCTTCGCGGTCGCCGCGTTCACCGACTTCGACGCGTCGAAGCTCAACGACATCCCCGTGGACACGGGCGCGTTCGGCGCCAACTCCTGGCTTCCCATGGGCCTCTTGGGGATCTGGGCGGCGTTCCCGTTCGGCATGTGGTTCTTCCTGGGTGTGGAGGGCGTACCGCTCGCGGCCGAGGAGACCAAGGATCCGGCGCGCACCCTGCCCCGCGCCATCCGCTGGTCCATGGCGATCCTCGTGGTGCTCGCCGTCCTGACGTTCCTCGCCTCGTCGGGGGCGCGCGGTTCCGCCGCGATCCAGGAGGCGGGCAACCCGCTCGTCGAGGCGCTGCAGCCCGGCGGCAGGGCGACCACGCTGAGCCGCATCGTGAACTACGCGGGGCTCGCGGGCCTGGTCGCGTCGTTCTTCTCCCTCATCTACGCGGGCTCGCGCCAGCTCTTCGCGCTCTCCCGCGCGGGCTACCTCCCCCGCTTCCTGTCGCTCACCAGCCGACGCAAGGCGCCCTACCTCGGTCTGCTCGTGCCGGGCGCGATCGGCTTCGCGCTGGCGGCCGCGACGGGCGACGGTGCCCGCATGCTGAACGTCGCGGTGTTCGGCGCGACGATCTCGTACGCTCTGATGTCCCTGTCGCACATCGTGCTGCGGCGCCGGGAACCGGACCTCGAGCGGCCGTACCGCACTCCGGGCGGCGTGCTCACGTCCTCCGTGGCGCTGGTCCTCGCGTGCGCGGCGCTGGTCGCCACCTTCCTGGTGGACGTGACGGCGGCGCTGATCGCGCTCGGGGTGTACGCGGTGGTGATCGGGTACTTCGGGGCCTACAGCCGCAGGCATCTGGTGGCGCGGGCCCCCGAGGAGGAGTTCGCGGCGCTCGCGGCGGCAGAGGCCGAACTGGAACGGAACTGACCATGGCGAGGGAGCACGGGTACATGATGGGCAGGCCGCTGATCGGAGTCAGCACCTACTTGGAGGCGAAGGCGAGCTGGGGCGTGTGGGAGTTGCCCGCCGCACTGCTGCCCGCCGGGTACCCGCGGCTCGTGCAGTCCGCAGGCGGCCTCGCCGCGATGGTGCCGCCGGACGACCCCACGTACGCACCCTCGGTGGTCGCCCGGCTCGACGGTCTCGTCGTCGCGGGCGGGCCCGACGTGGAACCGGGCCGGTACGGCGCCGTGCGGGAGGAGCGCACCGGGCCGCCCGCGGTCGAGCGGGACGCGTGGGAACTCGCCCTGATCCGCGCCGCGTTGGCGTCCGGCAAGCCGCTGCTCGGCATCTGCCGGGGCATGCAGCTCCTGAACGTGGCCCTCGGCGGCACGCTCACCCAGCACATCGAGGGGCACGTCAAGGACATCGGCGTCTTCGGGACGCACGCGGTGACGCCCGTGCCCGGGACACGGTACGGCGAGCTGGTGCCCGAGGAGTCGGACGTGCCGACGTACCACCATCAGGCGGTCGACCGGCTCGGCCGGGGTCTGGTCGCGTCGGCCCACGCGGCGGACGGCACGGTCGAGGCGGTCGAACTCCAGGGCCTCTCCTGGGTACTCGGCGTGCAGTGGCACCCCGAGATGGGCGAGGACGCACGCGTCATGGGCGGCCTGATCCGCGCGGCGGAGCGGGGCGGCTCCTGACGTCACGGGCGACGCTCAGGCCGGCCCGCGCGTGAGAGCGAGCAGCTCCCTGGCCGGCCCCACCGGCCGGTGCCCGGTCGGCCAGACCGCGCGCAGGTCCCTGCGCAGCCGTACGCCTTCGAGCGGGATCTCGACGAGCCTGCGCGCGGCGAGTTCTTCGCCGACGGCGAGCTCGCTGAGGACGGAGGGGCCCGCGCCGCTCACCGCAGCCGCCTTCACCGCGGTCGTCGACGACAGCTCGATGAGGGGGCGTGCCAGGCCGCCGAGCGCGGCGTCGAGGACCTGCCGGGTGCCCGAGCCGCGCTCGCGCAGGATGAGCGGGGTCGCCGCCAGCTCGTCGGCCGACAGTGGCTTCCTGCGCCGGGCCCACGGGTGTCCGGGGGCGGTGACCACGATGAGCCGGTCATGGGCGATGACGGTGGCGTCCAGGCCCGCGGGCACCGCGAGGCCCTCGACGAAGCCGAGGTCCGCGTCGCCGGACAGGAGGCGCTCGGCGACCGCCGCCGAGTTGCCCGCGTGGAGCGACACCGCCGTGTCGGGGCGCTCCGCGCGCAGCGCGAGCAGCCAGTTCGGCAGCAGGTACTCGGCGATCGTCATGCTGGCGGCGACCCGCAGCCGCGAGTCACGACGGTCGCGCAGCGCCTGCGCGCCCGCATCGAAGGCCGCCGCCGCCTCGACGATCCGCCGCGCCCAGTCCGTGACGAGCGCGCCCGCGTCGGTGAGCCGTGAGCCGCGCGGTGACCGGTCGACCAGGGCCACACCGAGCTGGCGTTCCATGGAGCGAATGCGGCTGCTGGCCGCGGGCTGCGTGATGCCCGTCTCGCGCGCGGCGCGACCCAGGCTGCCGAGCCGTGCCACGGCGAGAAGGAGTTCCAGGGCGCCGAGGTCCGGGACCCGGTGAGCGAGCCCCGCCCCCGCCGTCGAACCGTCCGCCGCACCCGCCATATCGCCACTCATAAATCCAGCTTATGCCCTCATAGGGGCATGGTCCCTGGTGGGGGGCACGGCCTGACGGGACCGTGGGGTCATGGTCACCGCCGCCCAGCCGCTCACGGCCGCCCGCACCCCGTCACTTCGATGTCCCGCCGTCCGCCATCTCGGCCCCAACTGGTACGCGTCCGTGATGGGTACCGCGATCATCGCGAACGCGGGCGCCGCGTTCCCCGTGCATGTTCCGGGCCTGCGGGCCCTGTGCACCGCGATGTGGGCGCTCTCCCTCATGGCGCTCCTCGTCCTCCTCACGGCCCGCGCCCTGCACTGGACGCACCACAGCGACCGGGCGAAGGAGCATCTGCTCGACCCGGCCGTGGCCCCCTTCTACGGCTGCCTCGCGATGGCGCTGCTCGCCGTCGGCGGCGGCACGATGCTCGTCGGCCAGGACTGGATCGGGACGCAGGCGGCCGTCGCCCTGGACACGGTGCTGTTCACGGCGGGGACGGTGATCGGGCTCGTGGCGGCGGTGGCCGTCCCGTACCTGATGGTGGCCAAGCACCGGATCGAGCCGGGTCAGGCGTCCCCCGTGTGGCTGCTCCCCGTCGTAGCGCCCATGGTGTCCGCGGCCGTCGGCCCGCTCCTGGTGCCGCATCTCCCGTCGGGCCAGTGGCAGCAGACGATGCTCCTCGCCTGTGTCGCCATGTTCGGTCTCAGCCTGATCGCCACCGCGGTGATGCTTCCGGTGATCTTCGCGCGCCTGGTGACGGCGGGACCGCTGCCGCTGATGCTCACGCCCGCGCTGTTCCTCGTGCTCGGCCCGCTCGGCCAGTCGACGACCGCCGTCAACAAGTTCGCGGACACCGCGCCGGGCGTTCTGCCGGCCCCGTACGCCCAGGGGTTCGGCGTCTTCGCCGTCCTGTTCGGGGTCCCCGTGATGGGGTTCGCGCTGCTGTGGCTGGCGCTCGCGGCGGCGCTCGTGGTGCGGGCCCGCCGCCGCGGCATGCGGTTCTCGATGACGTGGTGGGCGTTCACCTTCCCCATCGGCACCTGTGTCACCGGCGCGGAGGGCCTCGCCAAGCACACGGGGCTCGCGGTGTACGACGTGCTCGCAGTCGTCCTGTACGTCGTGCTCGTCGCCGCCTGGGCCTTCGCCGCCGTGCCCACGGTCCGCCGGCTGATCAGCGGAGAGCTGCTCGCAGCGCCGCGCGCAGGACAGCCGGCGCCTGCGTCAACGACGGCCCGTACCACGTGAGATGACGCCCGCTGACGAGCGCGGCGGGCACCGGGAACTGCTCCGGCCCGTCGTCGCGCGTGAAGCGGTACGGCTCGTCGGGCAGCACCACCAGGTCGATGTCCGCCGAGCGCAGTTCGTCGGCCGCCAGGCGCGGGTAGCGCTCGCCGTGGTCCGCGTACACGTTGTCCACGCCGAGCCGGGCGAGCACGTCACCGGCGAAGGTGTCCCTGCCGAGCACCATCCAGGGGCGCCGCCACACCGGCACCGCCGCCCGCAGCCGCCGGGTGGGGCGCTCCAGTCCGTCCCAGGCCGCCGCGGCCTCGTCCAGCCAGCGGGGCCGGCGGGGGGAGCCGCAGGCCCTGAGGACCCGCTCCAGCTCACGCAGCGCGCCCGGCAGATCGCGGATCTCGGTGACGAGGACGTCGAGTCCCGCTTCGCGCAGGGCCGCGAGGTCGGGCGCGCGGTTCTCCTCCTCGTTGGCGATCACCAGATCGGGGGCGAGGGCGATGATCCGTTCGACGTCCGGGTTCTTCGTGCCGCCGATCCGTACGAGACCGCTGCCGAGGTCCGCCGGGTGTGTGCACCAGTCCGTGGCACCGACGAGGGCTCCGGGCAGCGTGACGGCGACCGCCTCGGTCAGCGAGGGGACGAGGGAGACGACGCGCGGGCCGCGGGGCACGGTCACCGCCCGGGTTCGTCCCGCGCCTCGATGTGTTCGGCGACCGCGACGACGAGCACACGCGCGTCCGCGGCGGTGGCCCGCCAGCGGTGCCGTACGCCACCGGTCAGGTACAGGCTGTCACCGCGGCCCAGCCGATAGGCCCTGCCCTCGGCCTCGACCTCTACGGCGCCTTCGGTGACATACATGAGCACGTCGTTGCGGAGCTGGAACTCGCGACCCGGGTCGTGGTCGCCGATGAACTCCTCGGCGTGCAGCTGGTGATGGCCGCGGACGAGGGAGCGCACGACCGATTCGGGAGACGCGTCCTCGGCGACCGTGGTGTCGTCCGCGCGCACCAGGTCCACGGTGTGGGCGGGGTCGGCGGCGGCCAGGAGCTCGACCGCCGTGGTGCCGAGCGCGTCGGCCACCTTCTCCAGGGAGCGCCGGCTCGGCCGGGCGCGTTCGTTCTCGACCTGGCTCAGGAACGGGACGGACAGGCCGCTGCGTTCGGCCACGGTGGCAAGGGTGAGCTCCTGGGCTCGGCGCCTGCGCCGCACGGCCGCGCCCACCCGAAGAGTCTCCTTGTGTTCGTCCATCGCTCCGGCTGCCTCCCGCGCGTCGTCACCTGCCCGGCTCCTTGCACCCTACGCAGGTTCGCCCGACGGTTTCATGTGAGCGGCGGAACGCGCGTGGGCGGCCGGTGCTGAACACCGGCCGCCCACGCGCGCTGGAACTACTTCTGAACGTACTCGGGAACTACTGCGGAGCCATCCGGTCCGCGACACCCTTGTGCGTCTTCAGCCACGCGTCCACGGCCTCTTCCTCATGGCCCTGACCGTGCTTCTTGATCTCCGCCTCGAGGCTGCCCAGCTCGCTCTCGCTCATCTTGAAGTTCTTGAACCACTTCGTGAGCTGCGGGTACTTCGAGGGGAAGCTCTTGTTGGCGATGGTGCGGATCGTGTTGCCCTCACCGAAGAGCTTCTTGGAGTCGGTCAGCTTGTTGAGCTTGTACTCGCTGTACGCCCAGTGCGGCGACCAGAGCACGACGGCGACCGGCTGCTTCTTGGCGTACGCGCGCTTCAGCTCGGCGAGCATCGCGGGCGTGGAGCCGTCGACGACCTTGTACTCCTTGTCCAGGCCGTAGCCCGGCAGGACGTTCTTCTTCAGCAGGTTCATCTCGCCGGTGCCCGGCTCGATCCCGATGATCTTGCCGTCGAAGGTGGAGCCCTTGCCCTTGAGGTCCTCGAGGGACTTGACGCCCTTCACGTAGGACGGCACGGCGATCTCGAGGGACGTCGGGCTGTACCAGGAGCCCAGGTCCGTCAGGTTGTCCTTGTGCTTGTCCCAGTAGTTCTTCTGGGCATAGGGCAGCCAGGCGTCGAAGTTGACGTCCAGGTCACCGGAGCCGAGACCCGTGTAGACGGGGCCGACGTCCATCTGCTTCAGGTTGAGCTTGTAGCCGCGGTCGCCGAGGACCCGCTTCCACAGGTAGGTGACCGCGACGTCCTCGTCCCAGGGGAACCAGGCGACGTTCACCGGTCGGGCGGCCTCGCCCTTGCCGCCGGCCGTCGACGACTTCTTGACCGGGGCCAGCTTGTCGACGACGCCGGGGTTGGACTTCAGCCAGGTCTTGACGGCGTCCTGCTGCTTGCCCTTGCCGGCCTTGTTGATCTCGGCCTCAAGACTCGTGAGCTGCTTCTCGGTCAGCTTGAAGTCCTTGAGCCACTTGCCGACCTCGGGGTTGTCGTCGGCGAAGCCCTTGCGGGACAGCGTGTGCACGCCGTCGCCCTTGCCCCAGGCACCCTTCGGGTCCTTGAGCTTCTTCAGCTTGTAGTCGCTGTACGCCCAGTGCGGCGACCAGAGCGTCGTGACGATCGGCTGCTTCTTGGCGTACGCGCGCTTCAGCTGCGCCAGCATCGCCGGCGTGGAGCTGTCGACGACCTTGTACTCCTTGTCGAGGCCGTACTCCTTGAGGACCTTGTCCTTGAGGATCCCCATCATTCCGGCGCTGGACTCGATGCCGGTGATCTTGCCGCCGAACGTGCCGCTCTTGCCCTTGAGGTCCTCGAGCGAGTCGATGCCCTTCATGTACGCGGGCACGGAGAGCTCGAGCGACGTCGGGCCGTACCAGGAACCCATGTCGTCGAGCTGCTTGCCGTACTTCTTCCAGTACTGGGCGTGCGTGGTCGGCAGCCAGGAGTCGGTCTCGAAGTCGATCTGGCCGGAGGCCAGCGACGTGTATAGCGGCCCGGCTTCGAGCTGCTTGACCTGCACGTCGAATCCGCGCTGCTCGAGGATCTCCTTCCACAGGAAGGTGGAGGCGACGCCCTCGTCCCACGGGATGTAGCCGATGGAGATCTTCTTGCCCTGGCCGACGTTCGACGCGTCGGCCATCGGCGTCTCGTTCTTCGAACCGCCGAAGATGCCCATGCCGCCCGCGACGAGCGCGAGGATGACGACACCGACGACCGCGACCGCGGCCTGCGGACGATAGTTCCAGACCGTCAGACCGTGCGCGGCGCGCACCTTGGCGAGCGCGCGGCGGCCCATCGGGGACGACTGGGTGCCGAGCGCGCCGGTCATGCGGTCGAGGTAGATCGCGAGGATCACGATGGCGACGCCGGACTCGGAGCCGAGACCGATGTTCAGCTGGCCGATGGCCTCGTTCACGTCGGCGCCGAGGCCCTCGGAGCCGACCATGCCCGCAATGGCGGCCATGGACAGGCCCAGCATGATGACCTGGTTGACACCGGCCATGATCGACGGGAGCGCGAGCGGCAGCTGGACGCGGAACAGCGTGTTGCGCGGGGTGTCACCGAACGCGTCGGCGGCCTCGACCAGTTCCTTGTCGACCTGCCGGATACCCAGCTCCGTCATGCGGACGCCGGGGGCCAGGGCGAAGATCAGGGTCGCGACGATGCCCGCGGGGGCGCCCGAGCCGAAGAACAGGATGGCCGGGATGAGGTAGATCATCGCGGGCAGCGTCTGCATGAAGTCCAGGACCGGGCGCACGACCGCGCTGACCCGGTTGGAGCGGGCCGCCCAGATGCCGACCGGCACCGAGATGACCAGCGCGATGATCGTCGCCACGAGGACGAGCGACAGCGTCATCATCGCGTGGTCCCACAGTTCGAGGGAGTCGATGAACGCGAATCCCACGAAGGTCAGGACTCCGGCCACCGTGCCGCGCAGCCAGAAGGCGACCACCGCGAAGATGCCCGCGAGGATCAGCGGCTGCGGGGCCTGGAGGACCCAGTTGATGCCGTCGTAGGCACCGTTGAAGACGTTCTTGAAGAAGTCGAAAAGCCACGCGGCGTTGCTGAGCAGCCACTCGACGACGTCGTTGACCCAGTCACCGAAGGGAATCCTAGGCACCGGTGCTCACCTTCTTCACCGGCTCGTCGTCCTCGCCACGCGGCGTGGGGACGGCGTCCTTCGGAGTCTTCGTCATGGAGGTCTGCGCGGTGGGCTTCATCGGCTCACCGAGGACGGCGAGAAGCCGTTCCCGCGTCACGACGCCTGTGAGCTTGCCGCTCTCGTCTGTCACGGCGACGGCGACGCCGTCCGTGGAGCACGGCGTGAACAGCTCGATCACCGGGGTGTCCTCGGTGACCGTCGCGGGCGCGTCGGCCGGGTCGTACCCCTTCTCGGGGGCGGTCATGATGGCGCCCGCGGTCAGCACGCGGGAGCGGTCCACGTCCTGGATGAACGAGGCGACGTAGTCGTTGGCCGGCGTGACGAGGATGTCCTCGGCGCTGCCGATCTGGACGATGCGGCCGTCGCGCATGACGGCGATGCGGTCGCCCAGGCGCATGGCCTCGTTCAGGTCGTGGGTGATGAAGACGATGGTCTTCTTCAGGGTCTTCTGGAGCTCGAGGAGCTGGTCCTGCATGTCGCGGCGGATCAGCGGGTCGAGCGCGCTGAACGACTCGTCCATGAGGAGCAGGTCCGCGTCGGTGGCGAGTGCGCGGGCCAGGCCCACGCGCTGCTGCATACCGCCGGAGAGTTCGTCGGGCCAGGACTTCTCCCAGCCGGCGAGACCGGCCAGGCGCAGCGCCTCGACGGCGCGCTTCTGGCGCTCCTTGCGCGGGACGCCCTGGACCTCGAGGCCGTACGCGGCGTTCTCGAGCACGCTGCGGTGGGGGAAGAGCGCGAAGTGCTGGAAGACCATGCTGATCTTCTTGGAGCGCACGGCCCGCAGGTCGCGGGGGCTGAGCGCGGTCAGATCCTGGCCGTCGAAGCGGACGTGCCCGGCTGTGGGCTCGAGCAGTCCGTTCAGCATGCGCAGAAGCGTGGACTTGCCGGAGCCCGACAGACCCATCACGACGAAGATCTGGCCCGGCTCGACGGTGAAGGAAGCGTCGATCACGGCAGCGGTGGTGCCGCCGGCGCGCAGTTCCTCACGGTCTGCTCCGTGGCGGAGTTTCTCCACCGCTTCATCGGGTCGTCTGCCGAACACCTTGTACAGGTCTTCGGCTTGCAGCGTGGACACATACACCTCTCGGGTAGAACCATGACGGCCCGCCTCCCCCGCCGGCGGGCCGTGGAGCGATGCGAGGTCCGCTCGCAGGCCGGAAACACATCCATTGGTTGAATGAGGGACCGGGTTCGCTCCGGGAGCGCGCCTGCCCTCACTTATGCAGATCAAACGGAAGAGTGTTCCAGTTCACATCGCGTTCACTTCCGGAACCGGATCCGCCATATCCTCGCGAGGCGGTGGCTGTCGGTGCTGTGCGGCAGGATGTGGGACGTGACCCAGCGAACCGATCGCCTGATGCTGCTCGACACCGCGTCCCTGTACTTCCGGGCCTACTTCGGGGTCCCCGACTCCGTGAAGGCCCCGGACGGGACGCCGGTCAACGCGGTGCGCGGCCTGCTCGAATTCATCACCCGGCTCGTGCACGACCACCACCCCGACTCGCTGGTGGCCTGTATGGACGCGGACTGGCGCCCCCAGTGGCGGGTCGACCTGATCCCCTCGTACAAGGCGCATCGCGTCGCCCAGGAGACCGAGACCGGGCGGGACGGTTCCTACGCAGAGGAGATCCCCGACACCCTCTCCCCCCAGGTCCCGATCATCGAGGACGTGCTCGACGCGGTGGGCATCGCGCGCGTGGGCGTCGAGGGGTACGAGGCGGACGACGTCATCGGCACGTTCACCGGGCGGGCCACCGGTCCGGTCGACATCGTCACCGGCGACCGTGACCTCTTCCAGCTCGTCGACGACGCGCGCGAACGCCGCGTCCTGTACCCCCTCAAGGGCGTCGGCACCCTCCAGGTCACCGACGAGGAACTGCTGCACGAGAAGTACGGCGTCGACGGCTCCGGTTACGTGGATCTGGCCCTCCTGCGCGGCGACCCGAGCGACGGCCTGCCGGGCGTGCCCGGCATCGGCGAGAAGACGGCCGCGAAGCTGCTCACGCAGTTCGGGGACCTGGCCGGGATCATGGCCGCCGTCGACGACCCGAAGTCGAAGCTGACGCCCTCGCAGCGCAAGCGCCTGGACGAGTCGCGCCCGTACATCGCTGTCGCGCCGACGGTCGTGCGGGTCGCCGGGGACGTGCCCCTGCCGGACGTGGACACGGCGCTGCCGCGCGAAGCGCGCGATCCCGCGGCCCTCGACAAGCTCGCGGAGCGCTGGGGCTTGGGCGGTTCTTTGCAGCGGCTGCTCACCACCCTGGAGCGCTGAGTGTTAACTTAGGTAAACCTAAGTAGCCAGTGATCTTCAGGGGAGGCCGCCATGGCGGAACGTCCGGAACGCAGGAAGCCGACGGCACACCGGGGCGAGGTCCTGCGCACCGAGCGGCTCACCCCGCACATGCAGCGCGTGGTCCTCGGCGGGGACGGCCTCGCAGCGTTCGCCGCGGGCGGCTGCACCGACCACTACGTGAAGCTGCAGTTCCCGCTCGACGGCGTCACCTACCCCGAGCCGTTCGACCTCGGCCGGATCCGCGAGGAGCTGCCGCGCGAGCAGTGGCCCGTGACGCGTACGTACACCGTGCGCGCCTGGGACCCGGTGGCACGCGAGCTGACGCTCGACTTCGTGGTGCACGGCGACGAGGGCATCGCCGGTCCGTGGGCGCGGGACGTACAGCCGGGCGCGAGCGTGCATCTGACCGGTCCGGGCGGCGCCTACACCCCGGACTCGACTGCCGACTGGCACCTGCTCGCCGGTGACGAGAGCGCCCTGCCCGCGATCGCGGCCGCCCTGGAGGCGCTGCCCGAGGGTGCCGTGGCCCACGCGTTCGTGGAGGTCTCCGACACCGCCGAGGAGCAGAAGATCAACTCCGCCGCGCAGGTCGTCTGGCTGCACCGCGGCGACCGGCCGGTGGGCGAGGCCCTGGTGGAGGCCGTGCGTGGACTCGCGTTCCCGGCCGGCCGGGTGCACGCCTTCGTGCACGGCGAGGCGGGCTTCGTGAAGGAGCTGCGTCGCCATCTGCGCACCGAGCGGGAGATCCCGCGCGAGGACCTCTCGATCTCCGGGTACTGGCGCCACGGTCACAACGAGGACGGCTGGCAGGCCTCGAAGCGGGAGTGGAACGCGCAGGTGGAGGCGGAGCAGGAGACGGCGTAGGGCCATCCCCTGCTCCCCTGGGGCGCCCCCCTCAGAGGGAGCGCCCCCTTTGGGCGTCGTGCTCAGACGGATCGCTGGTACGAGCGGAAGGTGCGGGTCGACAGCCACACCGCCGCGACGGCCAGTACGAGGAGCGCCCCGCCGCGGGTCAGCACGTCACTCCAGTCCGGGTGCTCGGACATCGCCGAACGGCCCGCGACCATCGCCCAGTTGAGCGGGTTGAAGTCGGCTATGTGCCGCATCCACGACGGCATCTGCGACGGCGCCATGAACGCGGAGGACAGGAAGGTCAGCGGGAGCAGCAGGAACGTGTTGATCCCGATGATCGACTCCCGCTCCCTGACCAGCATGCCCAACGCGTTCGACAGCGCGCCGAACACCGTGCCGAGGAGCACCGCGGCGGCGACGAGGATGAGCACTCCGCCGGCCCCGCCCGGCAGTTCGGCCCCGCCGAGGAGGCCGAGCAGCACGATGACGACGGACTGGAGCGCGGTGACCAGACCGTTGCTCACCACATTGCCGTTCATCAGAGCCCCACGGCTGACCGGCGTGGTGAGGAACCGGTTGAGCGTGCCGCGCTGGATCTCGTCGAGCGTCGCCATGCCCGCCCACATGTTGGAGCTGAGCGCGCTCATCACGACGACGCCGGGGATGAGGTAGTCGAGATAGGTCGTGGTCCCGAATCCGCCCAGCTCGACGACCTTCTTGAACAGGTTGCCGAACAGGAACAGCCAGACCACCGGCTGGATCAGGGTGATCAGCAGATACGCGGGCTGGCGCAGGAACACCATCAGCTGACGCTGCGTCATGTACCAGGTCTGCGGGATCGCGGTACTCATCGGGCACCTCCGGCGGGGGCGAGAGCGTCGGCGGCGGACGCGTCGAGGGTGGCGGCCTGCGCCTCCGAGTAGCGGCGGCCGGCGTAGCGGAGATAGACGTCGTCGAGCGACGGGCGGGCGACGGTGGCGGCGGTGACCACTACGCCCGCCCGCTCCAGCGCGCCGAGCAGGGCGGGCACGGCGGCGGCCCCGTCGTCGGCGCGGACACTGACGCGCCGGCCGTCGAACTGGGTCTCGCGCACGCCCGGCAGCGCGGCGAGCGCGCCCTCCAGCACCGTGCGACCGGCGTCCGGGACGGGGGCGCGCAGCTCCAAGTGGACGGCGTCCCCGCGCAGTTCACCCTTGAGGCCGTCGGGGGTGCCCTCGACGACGACATGGCCGCGGTCGACGACGGCGATGCGCTCGGCGAGCCGGTCGGCCTCTTCGAGGTAGTGCGTGGTGAGCAGGATGGACAGGCCCTCGTCGCCGGCGAGGCGCGCGATCTCGTCCCACATCGCGGTGCGGGCCTCCGGGTCTAGGCCGGTGGTGGGCTCGTCGAGGAAGAGCACCTCGGGCCGGTGGACGAGGCCGAGCGCCACGTCGAGGCGGCGCTGCATGCCGCCCGAGTAGCCCTTGACCTGGCGTCCGGCGGCGTCGGAGAGGCGGAAGCGGTCGAGGAGTTCGCAGACGCGCCGGTTCAGATCCGCTCCGCGCAGGCCGTAGAGCCTGCCCTGGAGCTGGAGGTTCTCGCGGCCGGTGGCGACGGGGTCGGCACCGGACTTCTGGGCGACGACACCGATGGCGCGGCGCACCCGGTCGGGGTGCCGCAGCACGTCGTGGCCCGCGACGGTGGCGGTCCCGGAGTCGGGGCGGGCGAGGGTGGTGAGGATCTTCACGGTGGTGGACTTCCCTGCGCCGTTCGGGCCGAGCAGGCCGAAGACGGTGCCGGGTTCCACAGTGATGTCCATGCCGCTGAGCGCGGTGACATCGCCGGGATAGGTCTTGACGAGTTGACGCGCCTGCACCGCGGGCGCACGGGTACTCATGACGACGGCTCTCCTGTGTGAGCGGACGACGGTGGATCCGCTCGCGGGTGTGAGCGGATGACGGCCGATCCACGTGAAGAGCGCCGGGCTATCCTGGGTGTGCCGCACCTCGATCGCCTGGCTCGCCGCACGGTGGGTCGGTCCGGGGTTCGAGACCCTGGCGGGACTGCTGCAACAGTCCTGCCGGGGTCTGTTTGTCTCTCTTGGCCTACTTCTCTCCGGGTCTCTCTTTTCTTCCTGCGGTGGAGCCCCCGGTTTACCGGTGGACCACCGGTTCACGAGTGGGCCACCGACTTACGGGTGATCACCGGTTCATGGGCGATCACCGGTCGGGGCGGGTTTCCTCCAACTCGGCGAATTCCGGCGGGATTTCACCGGTCTCCTGGAACGTCCGCCACTGTTCGACGCCGTCGAGCGTGCCCTCCTTGACCTCCCGCAGGAAGCCCCGGATCCACTCGGCCTGCGCCTCGACCATGTGCAACTGGTACTCGGTCTCCACGAGGAAGATCCGCGGCAGCGTCTCGTACAGCTTCATGAGTCCGCCACGCGCGCTCGCCGCCTGGACCTCGAGCGAGGCGAGCCGCTCCTCCAGCAGTCGCGTCACCTCGTCGGGGTGTATGACCCCCATGAGGGAGAGCGCCGTCTCGAAGATCGGGTACTCACGCGCGGGCACGGCGAGCAGGTCGGAGAGCCACTCGAGCGCTTCCTCCCGGCCGTCGTCGGTGATCCCGTAGAGCGTGCGCTCCGGCCGGTTCCCCTGCCGCTGAACGTCCGCGACCTCGACGAAGCCGTGCTTCTCCAGGTTCTGGACGACCGTGTAGAGCGAGCCGTAGTTGATCTTCGTCGTGGTGTCCTTGCCACGCCGGCGCAGGGTCTGCGCGATCTCGTACGGGTGCATGGGCTTCTCCATGAGCAGCACCATCACCGCGAGGGCCAGCGGATTGCCCAGCTTGCGCCGCTTCGTGGCCACGGACCTCACCTCGCCCCTCGCACCCGACACCCCGTATCCGAATATCCGTAGCCGAACATATCGCGATCGACCGTCCGCGTCAATACACGATGTATCGCGAACGAGGCCAGTATGCAAGGGTGCGGACTTCGGCGCGGGGAACTGGTGGGGCGGCCGCGGCAGGTTCGGGTCGGGGCCGCGTCACGCCTCCGGACGGCGGTCGCCCTGCACGCGCGCGTGGAGGTGGCAGTCGTGCCAGCCGTCCGCGTGCAGGAGCGCGCTGCGCTTCGTGCCCTCCAGGGCGAACCCCGACTTGAGGGCGACCCGGCAGGACGCCATGTTGCCGACGGCGTGCTGGAGTTCGAGGCGGTGGAAGCCGATCTCGTCGAGCGCCCAGCGGGACAGCGCGGCGACGGCGCGCGGGGCGATACCGGCGCCCCGCGCCGCGGGCAGGACCCAGTACGCGACCTCGGCCAGCCCCTCGTGCAGAGAGAGGGAGCGCAGCGCCGTGCGGCCCACCACCTCGCCGGTGTCCGCCGTGGCGAGGGCCCAGCTGGCCCGGTGCTCGCCGTCCCAGGCGTCCCGCCACTCCTTCATCCAGCCGCGCGCCTCGTCCTCGGACTCCGCGACCCGCGCGTGCCACTGCTGGATCGTCGGGTCGCGGAACGCCGCGTACACGGCGGGCACGTCGTCGTCCCGCCAGGGCCTGAGGACGAGGCCGCCCTCGGCCTCGATGGTGGGCTGAGGACCGCGGGCGAGCGTGCCGGTGGCCAGGACCTGCGGAATCGTGATCGGCATGGGCCCCATCCTGCCCCCGGCGGCCCGCCTCCGTCCGTGGTTCCTCGGGACCGGCGACCGCCCGTAGGCTGGGCCGCGATGAGACGTAAGCGGCGCATTCCGCCCTCCCCGCTGCCGCAGCGCGACGGCATCGACGCCTTCCGGGTCATGCTGCCGCTCGACGGCGCCTGGAGCACGGTGCGCGACCATCTCGTGGAACGGCTCGCGGCCGGGCCCGGGGTGATCGACGCGATGCTGCGCGAGGGGCGGATCGTGGGCGCGGACGGGGCCGCGGTGACGTCGGACGCGCCCTATGTCCCGGGCGCCTGGGTGTGGTTCCACCGCGACCTCGCGCCCGAGGTGCCCGTGCCGTTCCCCATCGGGATCGTGTACCGGGACGAGCACATCGTGGTCGCCGACAAGCCGCACTTCCTGGCGACGACGCCGCGCGGCAGCCATGTCACCGAGACCGCGCTGGCGCGCCTGCGACGGGAGTTGGACCTGCCCGCGCTCGGGCCGGCGCACCGGCTCGACCGGCTCACCGCGGGCCTCGTCCTGTTCGTCGTCCGGTCCGAGGAACGCGGCGCGTACCAGACGCTGTTCGGCGACAAGCTCGTGCGCAAGGAGTACGAGGCGGTGGCCGCCCACGACCCGGGAATCGCCCTGCCGAGGACCGTGCGCAGCCGGATCGAGAAGGAGCGCGGAGTGCTTGCCGCGCGCGAAGTGCCGGGCGGGGAGCCGAACGCGGAGAGCCGGATCGAGCTCGTCGAGCGGCGCGGCGGGCTCGGCCGCTACCGGCTGCTCCCCCACACCGGCCGCACCCACCAGCTGCGGGTCCACATGAACGCGCTCGGCCTGCCGATCCTCGGCGACCCGATCTACCCGGTGATCGCCGACGAGGTGGCGCCGGACGACTTCCGCCGCCCGCTCCAACTCCTCGCCCGGACCCTGGAGTTCAGGGATCCCGTGACAGGCCAGGAGCACCGCTTCGAGAGCGGGCGGATGCTCGAGGCCTGGTCGGTGTACGAGGAGTGGACGGACGGCTAGCCGACGGCGCCCGTCCACTCCTCGTAACGCCTGGGTGCGGCCCGCTCAGTAGCCGCGCCACCAGCGCAGGAAGCGCCGCCAGGCGCCCTGCGGCGGTGCGGCGGGCGCCGGGAACGCGGCGGGCGGCTGCTGCGGTTCCGGTGCGGCCGCCGGAACGGGGGCGGGCGCCGGCGGAGCGTGTGTCGACACCTGCCATTCGTCGCGCGGCTCCGGGACCGGCCGGATGCCGGGCTTGGCGACGACGTCCTGCGGCGGGCGCGGCTCGAACTTCACCGGCAGCTCCACCAGGTGCTGCGAGAGGATCGAGGAGCGCCAGCGCAACTCGTGCTCGTGCACCGAGAGTTCGACGTCGGGAAGACGCATCAGGAGCGCGTCGACGCCGATGTCGGCGATGGCGCGGCCGATGTCCTGTCCTGGGCACTCGTGCGGTCCGCCGCCGAAGGCGAGGTGCGAGCGGTTGCCCTGCATGTTGGCGGACAGGTCGGGGCGTACGACGGGGTCGACGTTGCCGGGCGCGATGCCGAAGATCAGGCCGTCGCCCCGGCGGATGTGCCGGCCGCCGAGCTCGGTGTCCTCCTTCGCGAAGTAGCCGACCATGGCGCTGAACGGCGGCTCGTCCCACAGGGACTGCTCGACCGCCTCGGGCACGGTCATCTGGCCGCCGTTGAGCCGGGCGCGGAAGCGGGGGTCGGTGAGGACCACGCGCAGCACGTTCGCGATGAGGTTGGCCGTGGCCTCGTACGCGGCGATCAGGACGAGGCGCAGGTGCTGGGCGACCTCGTCGTCGTCGAGGGCGGCGGGCTGGGCGATGAGGTGACTGGTGAAGTCGGCCTCGGGGTGGGCACGGCGACGGGCGGTGAGCCTGGTGAGGACGCCCATGATGTATTCGTTGCTGGCGATGGCGGTCTCGGTGCCCTTGATCATGTCGCGGGCGGCCTGCACCATCCGCTCGTTGTACTCCTCGGGCATGCCGAAGATCCGGCACATCACCATCATCGGCAGATGCTCGGCGAACTGGCTGACGACGTCCGCCTCGCCGATCTCGCAGATCTTGTTGACCAGCTCGTTCGAGGCGCGGTTGATGAAGCGCCGCAGGCCCCGGGCCTCGATGGTGCCGATCGCCCCGGTGACCGCGCCGCGCAGCCGCTGATGGTCGGCGCCCTCGGCGAAGCTGCAGATGGGCTGCCAGCTGAAGACGGGCGCGAGGGGGTTGGTGGGGGTGACACTGCCGTCGAGGACGGCGTTCCAGTGGCGCGCGTCGCGGTTGAACTGAGAGGTCGAGCGGACCATGTGCAGGTTCTCGCTGTGCCCGAGGACCGCCCACATCGGCACGTCGTCGTGGATCAGGACGGGGGCGACGGGGCCGTGTTCGGCGCGCAGCTTCTCGTACACGGCCGAGATGTCGTCGTCCGCCTCGGGGCCGTAGAGCCGGCGCAGGCCGCCGGGGCCCAGGGCGTGGGCCGGGCAGCCGGGCGGTGGACTGAGCGCGGCCTCGTCCGTACCGGCGTGTGAGTGGGAGGGAGTCGTCACGGTGATCGCTCCGGTGGTGTGGAAAGTCTGTGTGGAAAAGGCTGTGTGGACGAAGAGGGCGGCAGGCACCGGCCGGGTCAGACGCGGGCGAGCGCCAGTTCGTGCAGATAGCGCATCAGCGTCATCAGGACGTCCCGGCTGGAGGCGCGGCGCCGGGCGTCGCACTCGAGGATCGGGACGTCCGGGTCGAGGTCGAGGGCCTGGCGCAGTTCGTCGGCTGGGTAGCGCGGGCCGTCGGGGAAGGCGTTGTTGGCGATGACGAACGGCACGCCGCGCTCCTCCAGGCGCCCGATCACGTCGAAGCTGACTTCGAGGCGGCGGGTGTCGATGAGCACGACGGCGCCGAGCGCGCCCTCGAACAGGCCGTTCCACAGGAACCAGAAGCGCTCCTGGCCCGGGGTGCCGAAGAGGTAGAGCACCAGCTCGTCCGTGATGCTGATGCGTCCGAAGTCCATGGCGACCGTGGTGGCGGTCTTCGTCTCGGAGCCGTAGTTGTCGTCGACTCCGATGCCCGCCTGGGTCATGGTCTCTTCGGTGGTGAGCGGCCTGATCTCGCTGACGGATCCCACCATCGTGGTCTTGCCCACGCCGAATCCGCCCACGATGACGACCTTCACTGCGGCCGTGACCGTGTCGGGCAGATGGTCCTCGCTCCGGGGCCCCGGAATGCGGGGTCCGTCCCGGAGCGTGTCAGAGCTTTTGAAGTCCATGCATCACCGCTTCGAGGAGGGAACGGTCGGCGACGGCGCCGCGGATGACGGGGGCGCGCGCCTGGACCAGTTCGGCCGCGAGGAGTTCGCCGAGCAGCACGGTGACCACGCTGAACGGCAGACTGAGGTAGGCCGAGATCTCGGCCGTGGACAGGGGTGACTTGCACAGCCGTAACAGGGCTGCCTGTTCGGGCGGCGCCGCGGGCGGGGGGTCGGCGCGCGCGACGATCAGGGTGACCAGGTCGAGCGGCGCGCGCTCGGCCCCCTCGCCGCCGCCCGTGATGGTGTACAGGCGTTCGGGGTTGGCGCCCTTGCCGTCCGGCCCGCGGCGTTCGCGCTGCGGCGGCTCCACTCCGGAGGGTTGCGGGGGATGTGTCATACGGTCTGCCCGTTCCGCCGGGGCGGACTGGTGAGGTGGGCGCCGATGCGTACGACGAGGTCGCGCATGCGGTTGCTGATGAGTCCGGCGTCCACGTGGGCGTCGGCGAGGACCGCGAGGTACGCGCCCTTGCCCGCGGCCATGAGGTAGAAGAACCCTCCGCTGACCTCGATGATGACCATGCTCATCCGGCCGTCGCTGTCCGGGATCTCGCTGGCCACCGCGGTGGCGAGGCTCTGGAGTCCGGCGCAGGCGGCGGCGATGCGGTCGGCGGCGTCGGGGTCGCCGCCGTAGCGGGCGATGCGCAGGCCGTCCGCGGAGAGCACCACGACCTGCCGGGTCTGGGGCACGCCGTCGGCGAGCTCCTTGAGCATCCAGTCGAAGTTTGCCCTTTGCTGGATCACTGACGGTCTCCCTCGTCGACCTGCTGATTGGTTCCGGTGGGCTCGCCCGACGCGTCGCCCTGCCCGTCACCCTTGAGCCCGTTCATGAACGCCTCGACCCACAGGCCCGGTTCGGGCTGGTCCGGCTTCTCGGGTTCGGCCTCGGAGGCCGGTACCGGGATGGGCGTCCACTGCGGGGGCTGGTCCGCGCGGGGCGCCGTCCCGCTGCCGTTCTCGGGCGCCCTGGGCGTCACGATGATCTGCTGGTCGATGACCTTCGTGTCGACCTTCCTGCGGCGCTGCGGCAGTCCGTTGGCGCGCCACTCGGTGACGACGGGGACGTCGTCCTCCATGGCGGCCATCAGCGGCGCGGAGGGGCGGGGTCCCGTGGTGGGGCGGCGCAGCTTCTTCTTGCGGGGCTCCTCCACGACGGGCTCGCCGTCGTTGTTGACGCGAGGCACACCGGAGGCGCCGATGCCGTGCGCGAGGCCGGGCGCGGGGTCGGTCGTGATCATGATCCGCGGCACGATGAGGACGGCGCGGACGCCGCCGTACGCGGACTGGCGCAGCGCGATCTGCATGTCGTACATCTGCGAGAGCCGGCCGACGACGGCCATGCCGAGGCGGGGGTTCTCACCGAGGTCGTTGAGGTCGATACCGGCCTTGGCGCGGGCCAGCATCTCTTCGGCGCGGCCGCGGGCCTCCTCGCTGAGGCTGACGCCGCCGTCCTCGATCTCGATGGCGATGCCGGTCTGCACCTCGACCGCGGTGACGTGCACCTTGGTCTGCGGCGGCGAGTAGCGCGTCGCGTTGTCCATGAGTTCGGCGAGCGCGTGGATGAGCGGCTCGACGGAGATGCCGCGGATGGCGATCTTGGCGATCGAGTGCAGCTCGATGCGGGGGTATTCGAGGATGCGCGACATGGCGCCGCGCAGCACGCTGTAGAGCGGCACCGGCCGGGGCCACTGGCGGCCGGGGCGGGCGCCGCCGAGGACGGTGATGGAGTCGGCGAGCCGGCCGATCAGCGCGGTGCCGTGGTCGATGCGCAGGAGGTCGTCGAAGACCTCGGGGTTGCGGCCGTGGTCCTCCTCCATCTCGCGCAGTTCGGCGTTCTGCTTGTGCACGATGGACTGGACGCGGCGCGCGATGGAGACGAAGGCGCGCTGCGCCGCGTCGCGCATGTTCTCCTCGCGGTCGATGAGGTCGAGCACCTCGGCCATCAACCTGCGCTGTGCGTGAGGGAGTTGGGAGTGCGCCGGGTCGCTCTCGACGACGACCTTGACGGCTTCCGAGGCCGTGTCGCCGGAGCGCAGCCGGTACAGGGACTCAGGCAGCAGATACCTGGCCATCCACTGGGCCTCGTCATCACGGGCGGCGAGGCTGCGTTCCAGGTGCGCGACGTGGCGGGCGGACTGGGCCCGCTCCCACTTGATCGTGCGGCCGCGGCGTACCGCCTCGGCGGCCACCAGGATCAGCAGAAGCGTGGCGAGGCCGCCGCACAGGGCGACGGCGAGCCGCGCGGGCTGCGCCACCACCGCGACGGCGGCTCCGGTCGCCGCGGCCATGGCCACGGCGGGCAGCAACAGCACGCGTGCGTAGGGGACTTCTCGGCCACCGGGAGGCGATTGAACACTCACCATGTATGCCCTCTGAACGGTCGGATCGGGGAAATGTGTGGTTACGGGGGACGTGCCGACATGCGCGTGGGGGATGAACTCGAACCATCTGCAAGATTGGGAACAAACGCACGAATATGTGCCAACTCGGTGCGCTGCGGGCGAGCTTAGTCCGGTGGGATCACCGCTGTGTCATATTCCGCAAGCACCTGAAATGGCCGGACGGGAGGAATACACTCAGCTCCATTTGCACGCTCAGCGGTGGCTCGCACACATGGAGTGATCACATCCGCCCGTGCGAAATCCCCGCCACGGAAGGGCTGTTGGGCCCTCGGCGCGTGACGCGTGTGAGGTCAGGGGCCCGCGATGCGCGGGGCCGCGTCCGCGGTCGTCGCGGCGAGGACCGGGGCGGCGACCGGTACGGAGCGTTCTGGATCGCGGCGATGCACGAGAATGACGCCTTCGGTCAGCCCGAAGAACAGATCGGCACCCGGGGAGAGTTCACCCCTGGCGAGTGCACGCCCTGGCCGATGGCGGCAGCAACTGCCCGTAGATGTCCGTGCGTTCGGCACGAACGGCATGGACGGCATGGACGGCATGAAAACGTGTACGGCCTGTGTCCCCGCGCCCGTCAGGGGCGCGGGGAACGGCGCGACCGGTCACAACCGGCCGCTCCCTAACCGACGGACGAGTACGCCACCACGCCGCGCCGCAACGCGTCCACCGCCTTGCGGGCGTTCTTGGCGACCGTGTCCCCGTCTCCCGCGCCGGAGACGGACGGCGCCGCGGCCGCGATCTGGCCGAGCACGTCGATGACCTGCTTGCACCAGCGCACGAAGTCACCGGCGGGCATGTCCGCCTCGCGCAGGACCTCGTCGAGGCCCTTGCCGGACGCCCACTGGTGCGCGGCCCAGGCGAAGCCCAGATCGGGTTCGCGCTGGCCGACGCCCTCGGTCTGGCTGATCTTGAACTCTTCCTCCAGGGCGTCGAGCCGACCCCAGATGCGGACCATCTCGCCCAGCGCCGCCTTGGCCTTGCCGGACGGCAGCTTGGGCGCGAGCGCGTCGTCGGCGGCGCGGGCCTCGAACACCAACGCCGAGACGCACGCGGCCAGTTCGGCCGGGCTGAGGCCTTCCCAGACCCCGTCGCGCAGGCACTCGCTGGCGAGCAGATCGAGCTCGCCGTACAGACGCGCGAGGCGCTTGCCGTTCTGCGTGACCTCGTCGCCGCGCAGATAGTCCATCTCGGTCAGCAGGGCCACGATGCGGTCGAAGGTGCGGGCGATCGTGTTCGTCCGGCCCTCGATGCGGCGCTCCAGCTGCTGCGTGTCGCGCCGCAGCCGGTAGTAGCGCTCGGCCCAGCGGGCGTGGTCCTCGCGCTCGTCGCAGCCGTGACAGGGGTGGGCGCGCAGCTCGGCGCGCAGCCGCGTGATCTCACGGTCGTCGGCGGCCGCCGCGCGGCCCCTGCGATGCCGGTCGGGCACGATGTGGCCGGCCTTGGTGCGCAGCGCGGATGCGAGGTCCCGCCGCGACTGGGGCGAGCGCGCGTTGAACGACTTGGGGATCCGCATCCGCTCCAGTGCCTCGACGGGCACCGGAAAGTCGATCGACGCGAGCCGCTTGACCTGGCGCTCGGCGGTCAGGACCAGCGGGCGCGGGCCGTCGTGCTGCTCGAAGCCACGGTGTCCGTCCGACCGGCCGGCCGGGATGCCGGGGTCGAGGACGAGCGCGAGCCCGGCGAACTTGCCGGAGGGGACGTGGATGACGTCGCCCGGCTTGAGCTTCTCCAGGGCGGCGGCCGCCGCGGCGCGCCGCTGTGCCGCGCCCTGCTTGGCGAGGTCCGTCTCGCGGTCCTTGAGCTCGCGGCGCAGCCGCGCGTACTCCTCGAAGTCCCCCAAGTGGCAGGTCATGGAGGCCTTGTAGCCATCCAGACCCTCCTCGTTGCGCTGGACCTGACGGGAGATCCCGACGACCGACTTGTCGGCCTGGAACTGCGCGAAGGACGTCTCGAGCAGCTCGCGCGAGCGATGCCGACCGAACTGCTCGACCAGATTCACCGCCATGTTGTACGACGGCTTGAAGCTGGAGCGCAGCGGGTACGTGCGCGTGCCCGCGAGTCCCGCCAGGTGCTCGGGGCTGAAGGCGCGCTGCCACAGGACGACCGCGTGGCCCTCGACGTCGATGCCACGCCGGCCGGCCCGGCCGGTGAGCTGGGTGTACTCGCCGGGCGTGATGTCGGCGTGCTGCTCGCCGTTCCACTTGACGAGCTTCTCCAGCACGACGGACCTGGCCGGCATGTTGATGCCGAGCGCAAGGGTCTCCGTCGCGAAGACGGCCTTCACGAGACCGCGTACGAACAGCTCCTCGACGACCTCCTTGAACGTCGGCAGCATGCCCGCGTGGTGGGCGGCGATGCCGCGCTCCAGGCCTTCGAGCCACTCGAAGTAGCCGAGGACGTGCAGGTCCTCGTCGGGGATCGCGGCCGTGCGCTCCTCGACTATCTCGCGGACGCGGGCGCGGGCCTCGTCGTCGTTGAGCCGCAGGCCCGCGTACAGGCACTGCTGTACGGCGGCCTCGCAGGCGGCGCGGCTGAAGATGAACGTGATCGCGGGCAGCAGCCCCTCGCTGTCGAGGCGCTCGATGACCTCGGGGCGGCCGGGCGTCCAGATCCGGGAGCGCTGTCTGCGCTCGCGCTCGCGGTCCGCCTCGCGCACCATCTTGCCCTTGCGGCGGTCGCGCGGGTTGTACGAGCGGCTGGCCTCCATGCGGGCCATGCGCGTCAGGTCCGGATTGACGGCCTTCTTGCGGCCCTCGCCCTCCTCGAAGAGGTCGTACATCCGGCGTCCGGCGAGCACGTGCTGGAACAGGGGTACGGGCCGGTGCTCGGAGACGATCACTTCGGTGTCGCCGCGCACGGTGTCGAGCCAGTCGCCGAACTCCTCCGCGTTCGACACGGTCGCCGAGAGGGAGACCAGGGTGACGGACTCCGGGAGGTGGATGATCACCTCTTCCCAGACGGCGCCGCGGAAGCGGTCGGAGAGGTAGTGCACCTCGTCCATGACCACGTAGCCGAGGCCGAGGAGGGTCTGCGAGCCCGCGTACAACATGTTCCGCAGGACCTCGGTGGTCATGACGACCACCGGAGCGTCCGCGTTCACGCTGTTGTCGCCGGTCAGCAGGCCGACCTTGTCGGCGCCGTACCGCTTGGTGAGGTCGGCGTACTTCTGGTTCGACAACGCCTTGATGGGTGTCGTGTAGAAGCACTTCTTGCCCTGCTGGAGGGCCAGGTGGACGGCGAACTCGCCGACGATCGTCTTGCCGGAGCCGGTGGGCGCGGCCACCAGAACGCCCTTGCCCGTCTCGAGAGCCTGACACGCCTCGATCTGGAAGGGGTCGAGGCCGAAGTCGTACATCTCGCGAAAATCGGCGAGCGCGGTGGCCTGCTCGGCAGCGCGCTTACGTGCTGCCGCGTACCGCTCGGCCGGTGAGAGGTCCTCTGTCATCGTGCTTTCGAGACTACCGGCCACCACTGACAACGGACGATCTTTATTGTGATCGGCCCCTTCCGGGGCCGGGGCGCCACGATTTCCGGGGCCGGAGCCCCACGGCCTCCAGGCGTCAGGGCCCTACGATCAGCCCGGCCTGCGGCACGCACTCGACGGTCAGGGGCAGGCTTCCGAGTGGCTCCCCGTCGGCGTACCCGGTGATCCCCTCCGCGGCCAGTTCGACCTTCTTCGCGCGGTGGACGGTGACCACGGGGTGATCGAGGTGGGTCCCCTTGTACACGCGCGGGAAGACCTTGAGCAGTGTCGCCCGCGAGCAGTCGCCGACGACCGTGATGTCGAAGAGCCCGTCCGTCATGTCGGCGCCCGCACAGATCTGCATGCCACCGCCGTACGACGTCCCGTTCCCCACAGCGACGAGCGTGGCCTCGACTTCCAGCACAGGGCCGTCGTCCAGGGTGATCCGGTACGGGATGGGCTTGAACGCGGCGAGCTCGGCGACGATCGCGAGGTCGTACTTGAAGCGGCCGCCGGGCCAGCGCATCCGGTTGCCCCGGTCGTTGACCCTGGAGTCGAAACCCGAGGCCAGGACGGTGCCGAACCAGTGTCCGTCGGCCCGCCCCAGGTCGAGCTCGCGTATCCGCGATCCCTTGAGGGCGTCGGCGACGAGGGCGCCCGCCGCCGACGGGTCCCGTCCGGGCAGTCCGAGGGAGCGGGCGAAGTCGTTTCCTGTCCCGACGGCGATCACGCCGAGCGGGGTGCGGGTGCCCGCGACGGCCTGGAGCGCCAGGTTGGCCATGCCGTCACCGCCGACGGCCACGAGCGCTCCGGTGCCGGCGTGGACCGCAGCACGCGCGCGCGTGAGCGCGTCGTCGGCGTCCTCCCCCACGACCGTACGCACAGAGAAACCGGCCGCCCGCAACGCGGAAGCGGCCGGCTGCGCCGCCTGGGCGCCCCGGCCGCGCCCGGCGGTGGGATTGACGAAGAGGGTGATCTCGCTGGTCACGGGCGGACCTTACAAGATCGTGCCGCCCTGTCAGGTCACATCGTCATAACCGTTGACCCGGTCCTGGTCCGAACTCGCCTGCTCGGGCAGCGCGCTGCCGGCCGAGACGGGCTCGGGCGTGAGGTCCAGGTTCGAGGCCTCGTCGTCGTCCAGGTCCTCGCGGTCCCTGGCCTTGCGGCGGTCGTTGAGCAGGGAGAAACCGGCGGCCGCGAAGTACAGGACCCAGATGGGTCCGGCGAGCGCCATCATGCTCAACGGGTCGGTGCTGGGCGTGGCCACGGCCGCGAAGACCGTGATGCCCATGATCATGCCGCGCCACCAGCCGATCATCCGCTTGCCCGTGATCACCCCGGTGAGGTTGAGCATCACGAGAAGCAGCGGCAGCTCGAAGGAGAGCCCGAACACGACCACCATGCGTGTGATCAGGTCCAGGAGATCGTCCAGCGGCAGCTGGTTGTCGACACCGCCCGGCGAGAAGTCGAGCAGCACCCTCGCCATCGTGGGGAGGGTCTTGTACGCGAAGAAGGCGCCGCACAGGAACAGCGGGAAGCCGGTGGCGACGAAAGCGGTCGCGTACTTCTTCTCGTGCTTGTGCAGGCCGGGCGCGACGAAGCCCCACAGCTGGTAGAGCCAGACCGGCGACGCGAGCACGACGCCCGCCATCAGCGAGATCTTCAGCGCGAGGGTGAACGGCGTCAGCAGACCGTTGAGCACGATCCGCGCGCACGTCTCGTCGTGCTGTCCCTTGTTCGCCTGCTCGGCGAGCTCGGCGAAGCTCGACTTGCAGCCCACCGAGTCGAGCACCGGATTGGTGAAGAACTCGATGATGTCCTTGTAGAAGAAGGCGGCGACGATCGTGACGACGACGATGGCCAGCAGGGCCTTCGTGAGCCGGTTGCGTAGCTCACGCAGGTGTTCCGCGAGCGGCATCCGCCCCTCGGGATCCTTCTCCGTGTTGCGGGCAGACTTGAGCAACCCACGTCCTCATCTCGTGCGACAGGCCGCCTTCGCGGGGCGGCCCGGGATCAGCGCTGCGAAGTCTGGTCGGTCGGCTCGGTGACCGGGCGGCCGCCTGTCACGTCACCGGGGGCGGCCTTGATCGTGCGCTGCGCCGGGGTCTGCTCGTCGTGCTGCGGCGGGTCGGCCGGCGCGGTCTGCTGACCGTCGGACTTCATCGCCTTGGCCTCGCTCTTGAGGATGCGGGCCGACTTGCCCAGCGAGCGCGCCATGTCGGGAAGCTTCTTCGCGCCGAACAGCAGGACGATGACGACGAGGATCAGAATGATCTCAGGGGCGCCGATCTTTCCGAACATAAGCGTTTACCTTCTCACCGAGGCGGCAGGGGCGGGGCTGCCGGTACAGGTCGGACTGATGTCCGACCACCGTGCTGGCAGCGATCGTATCCCGCGGGGGTGAACAGGGGGCAATCCCTCTGCGTACTCCCAATTGCGGTCCGCGCCTCGCTCGACGGGCCGCGCCTCGCAGCGTACCCGCACGTCCCTGCAACCGGACAGGGCACAGGGGTAAAGCGCTTACCAGCATGTCTCCCCCGTCACGTTCGACGGGCCGCGCGATCAGAGAAGCTCGCGGCTCGTGCGGACCGTGCCGGTCGCCGCCCGCTCCAGGTCCTCCGCCGCACGGTTGATCTGCTGCGTGGTGTCGGCGACTTGGCGCCCGAGGCGCTGCGCCTCGACAAAGACCTTGACCGCGAGTACGCCGAGCACGGCGAGCCCCACGAACCCCACAGCAATCGCCAGCATCGCCCAGAACATGCGCCGAGCCTAGACGGTCTGGTGGAGGCGGAGCGTGCTCACCCCTCCGCCGGTGAGGAGTTCGATGATGCGCTCTCCGGCCGGCTTGCGTACGGCGGCGCCGCACTCGGGGCAGGTGAACGAGTAGAACGTGGTGCGGCGGGTGGCGCCGATCGCCAGGCGCAGGGCTCCTGCGGAGAGTTCGAACCGCTCACGGCAGTCGGGGCAGGCGGCCTTGAAAAGCACCGGACCCACCACCGCAGACAATCCACCCATTTCGACCATCCCAGACTTTTCAGAACTTCCCGAACTTCTGGCACCCCCGGGCCGCACCGCGGTCAACGGCACGCCCACCCTTCTCACGCCGGCCACGCGCATGAGGGTCGTCACAGACCCGCCCGCGGCCAACGTCCCTACCCCTGCTGGTCGTACGCGCCCAGCGCCTCCCCGGCGGCCTGCCGCGCACTCTCGGCGAGCCCGAGCGGCGAGACGATGCGCCCGTCGCGGCCGAGCCGGAGCGCGAGCCGGCGCAGCGACGACGGGTCAGGCGTGCGCAGCGTGATCCGCAGGCCGCCGTCCGCCAACTCCTCGGCGCTGTCGTGCGGGTAGTACTCCGCCACCCAGCGTCCGCCGGGACCGACCTCGACCACGACCTCGGGGTCCTCGGCCGCGGGCTGCACGAGCCCCTCGGACAGGTCCCGCAGTTCGATCTCCGGCGGCACGGACGGCTCGTCCAGGATCCGGATCTCGGCGACCCGGTCGAGGCGGAAGGTGCGCCGCGCCTCGGAGCGCCGGCACCAGGCCTCCACGTAGGTGTGGCCGACGCTCACCAGACGGATGGGGTCGATCTCCCGCTCGGTGAGCTCGTCGCGGGCCGGGGAGTAGTAGCGGATCCACAGCCGGCGCCGCTCCGAGATCGCCCGGTCGACGTCGGCGAAGACGCCGCCCTCGGACTCGAACGTCACCGAGAGCCGGGCGCTCGCCCCGGCCGCCTCGCCGGCCGCGGCCTCCAGCTTCGCGGTGGCCCGAAGCAGCGCGAGCCGGTCGCTCTCCCTGAGGCCGGGCAGCGTGGACACGGCGCGCGCGGCGACGAGCAGCGCCGTCGCCTCGTCGGCGGCGAGCCGCAGCGGCGCGGCGACATCGTCCGGGTTGTGCCACCAGATGCGGTCGCCGTCCGTGTCGATGTCGAGGAGGTCGCCCCCACGGAAGCTCGTCCCGCACAGCGGCAGGATGTCGAGGTCCGAGATCAGCTCGTCCTCGGTGATCCCGAAGGCGCGGGCGACATCCTCGACGCGCGCTCCTGGGCGCTCCCGCAGATACGTCACGAGGGACAGCATCCGCCGGGTCTGGTCGATGGCGTTCGTGGCCATTGGTCCTCGTTCCCCTCAGCCCTTGGCCACGGCACGCAGCCGGTCGACGACCTCGGCCCGCAGCTCGGCGGGCTCGAGCACGACCACGTCGGGCCCGAACTCGACCAGCCAGGCGTCGAGTCCGTGCCCGTAAGGAATCTCCAGCTCGTCCCAGCCGTCGCCGAGGTCGCGCACGGCGGAGGCCTTGGCGCGCAGTGGATAGCCGGAGCCGGTGCGCAGCCTGATGAGGGCCGTGCGGTCGGCGGTCTCGCCGGCCCAGCTCGCGACGGTCTCACGGACGGTCACGACGTCGGGCACGTCGGCGGTGAAGCGGCCGGCCCGGGAGCGGACCTTGCCGGTGATGCGGGAGAGCCGGAAGACGCGCTCGGCGCCGCGGTCGCGGTCCCAGCCGGCGAGGTACCAGTGGCCGCGCCAGCACTCCAGCGCCCACGGCTCGACATGCCGCTGCTCGGGCCGCGCGGCGGTGGCCTTGCGGTAGTCGAAGACGACGGTTCGGCGGTCGCGGCAGGCCAGCATCAGGGGTTCGAAGGACGCCTCGTGCGCGGGGATACGGGGTTCGAGGGCCGAGTGCGCCTCGTACGGGTCGACGTCCTCGGGGAGTCCTGCGGCCCGCAGCTTCTGCAGGGCTCCGCTGGCGGCGCCGGCGAGGCGGGCCTGCTGCCAGACCTTCGCGGCGAGGCCCAGCGCGGCGGCCTCCTCGGCGTCGAGGGTGACGGGCGGCAACCGGTTGCTGTCCCGGCGGGCGAGATAGCCGATCTCCCCGTCGAGGCTCTCCACGGTCGCGATGACCAGGCCGAGCTCCCGCAGGTCGTCCTTGTCCCGCTCGAACATCCGGTTGAAGCTGTCGTCGGAGTTGGCTTCCAGGTAGGCCTCGATGGAACCGCGCAGCTCACGCTTGCTGAGCGGGCGTCCCGTCCCGAGCAGACACAGCGCCAGATTCATCAGCCGCTCGGCCTTCGCAATGGCCATCGACGCCCTACGTCCTCTCTTCGAGAGCCCCCTGGCTCTCCCCCATCCGAATGTCGACCGTACCGCTCCGGGGTGTCGTGGCAAAAGCCGAGGACAAGCGGTGCATCCCAAAGGGATTCGGTCGAGGGCGGTGGAGGGAGACGGGCTGGGCCCATGCCAGGAGGCATGGGCCCAGGGTCGACCGTTTGCGGTCACAGCCTGATCAGACGGCGACCGCGTCGGTGACGATCAGACGCCGATCAGGTCGCAGACGAAGATCAGCGTCTCGCCGGGGGCGATCACGCCGCCGCCGGCGCCACGCTCGCCGTAGGCGAGGTGGGCGGGGATGGTCAGCCGGCGGCGGCCGCCGACCTTCATGCCCTGGATGCCCTTGTCCCAGCCGGTGATGACCTGGCCGGCGCCGAGCTGGAACTCCAGCGGGTTGCCGCGGTTCCAGGAGGCGTCGAACTCCTCGCCGGTGGAGAAGGCCACGCCCACGTAGTGGACCTTGACGTAGTCGCCGGGCTTGGCGACGGCGCCGTCACCCTCCCAGATCTCCTTGATCTCCAGGTCAGCCGGCGGCTGACCCTCGGGGAAGTCGATCTCGGGCTTCTCGATGCTCACGTCTCTTGCTCCTGCTGCTAAACGGTTGGGCAACCCGGACAGTCTTGCATCCCGCAGGGTCAGGACGTGGCCAGGATGTCGACGACGAACACGAGCGTCGAGTTGGCCGGGAGCGTGTCGCCCTTGGCCTGCTTCCCGTACGCCTGGTCGGCCGGGATCACCAGGAGGACGCGGTCGCCCACGTGCTTGCCGACGAGACCCTTGTCCCAGCCCGGGATGACCTGGCCCTGGCCGATGATCGTGGTGAAGGGCTGGCCGGCGTTCCACGAGGAGTCGAAGAGCGTGGCCTTCGGCTTACCCTCGTTGATCTTCCAGGCGGCACCGCTGTACTGCATGGTGACCGTCTTGCCGCTCTTGACCTCGGCGCCCTTGCCCTGGATCAGGACCTGGTCGACCAGCTTCTTCGGCGGGTCGTTCTTCGGCACGGAGATCGTCGCGGGCTCCGGCTTGTCGGCCTTGATCTGCGGCAGGTTCGACGGGATGGGCGCCTGCGTGCCCGTCGCCATCTTCGGGGTGACCTTGCCGACGTCGATCGCGAAGACCAGCGTGTCGGTGCCGGTGACGCCCGCCTGCTGGTTGCCCTGGCTGCCGAAGCCGGCGGCGGGCGGCGCCACGACGAGGACGCGGCTGCCTTCCTTCTGGCCGACCAGGGCGTCCGCGAACGCCGGGATGACGGTCTTCGAGCCCGCGGTGATCAGCTGCGGGCTGCCGCCCTGCTGGTAGGAGCTGCCGAGGTCCTTGCCGCTCTTCCAGACCTTGCCGGTGAAGTTCATCGACACCAGGTCGTCCTTCTTGACCACGGCGCCGTCACCCTGCGACAGCGTGTGCACGACGAACTTGCCACTCGGCTCGGCCTTCGGCACGGTGATCTTCGCCTGCTTGCCGACATCGCCGCTGATCTGCGGCATGGGCGACGCCGAGTCGACGGGCTTGGGCGCGGCCGCCTCGGCCTTCGGCGAGGCGGACGCCGAATCCGCCTTGTCCGTGTCGCTCTTCTTGTTGTCATCACCCCCGCACGCCGTCGCGGTCAGCGCCAGAGCCGGGACGATGAGCAGAGCAGCAAGTCGGCGTCGCACAGTGATCCTCAGGTTGCGGGTTACGTGAGTACGGTCCAGCCACTCTAGGCCCTCACGTCACTTACCCGGGGTACCGCACACACACCAAAGAGCCCCGTACGTAGATCACGTACGGGGCCCCGGGTCGACGGTGAGCGGGTCGTCCTACATTCCGGCGATCAGCTTCTCCACCCGGTCGTCCACCGACCGGAAGGGGTCCTTGCACAGCACCGTCCGCTGCGCCTGGTCGTTCAGCTTCAGGTGCACCCAGTCGACCGTGAAGTCACGGCGCTGTTCCTGGGCCCTGCGGATGAAGTCGCCCCGCAGGCGCGCGCGCGTGGTCTGCGGCGGCACCGACTTGCCCTCGAAGATCTTGAGGTCGTTGCAGATGCGGGCCGCCTGTCCCTTCCTCTCCAGGAGGTAGTAGAGGCCCCTGCGGCGGTGGATGTCGTGATACGCGAGGTCTATCTGCGCGACCCGCGGATGCGACATGGTCATGTTGTGCTTGGCCCGGTACCGCTCGATGAGCTTGTACTTCATCACCCAGTCGATCTCGGTGCCGATCCGGTCGAGGTCCTCGGCCTCGATCGAGTCGAGAACGCGGCCCCACAGTTCGAGGACCTGCTCGACGGTGCCGGTACGGATCCCGCGGCGCTCGCAGAAGTCCACGGCCTTCTCGTAGTACTCGCGCTGCACCTCGAGGGCGGATGCCTCGCGGCCACTGGCCAGACGCACCTTGCGCCGGCCGGTGATGTCGTGGCTGACCTCACGGATGGCCCGGATCGGGTTCTCCAGCGTGAGGTCACGCATGACCGTGCCGGCCTCGATCATGCGGAGCACGAGGTCGGTGGCGCCCACCTTGAGGAGCATCGTCGTCTCGGACATGTTCGAGTCGCCGACGATGACGTGCAGGCGCCGGTAGCGCTCGGCGTCCGCGTGCGGTTCGTCGCGGGTGTTGATGATGGGGCGGGAACGCGTGGTCGCGGAGGACACGCCCTCCCAGATGTGCTCGGCACGCTGGCTCACGCAGTACACGGCGCCGCGCGGAGTCTGCAGCACCTTGCCCGCGCCACACAGCAGTTGCCGTGTGACCAGGAACGGAATGAGGATGTCCGCGAGTCGCGAGAACTCCCCGTGACGGGCCACCAGATAGTTCTCGTGGCAGCCGTAGGAGTTTCCCGCCGAGTCGGTGTTGTTCTTGAAGAGATAGACGTCGCCCGCGATTCCCTCCTCGTGCAGGCGGCGTTCGGCGTCGACGAGCAGGCCTTCCAGAATGCGCTCGCCCGCTTTGTCGTGCGTGACCAACTCGGTCACGTTGTCACATTCGGGAGTTGCGTATTCCGGATGTGACCCGACATCGAGATAGAGGCGGGCGCCGTTCCGCAGAAAGACATTGCTGCTGCGGCCCCATGACACGACACGGCGGAAGAGGTACCGCGCCACCTCGTCAGGAGACAGGCGGCGCTGTCCCCTAAACGTACATGTGACGCCGTACTCGTTCTCCAGCCCGAAAATGCGGCGGTCCATGAGTGAACATTACGCCTGATGCCCTGTACTGAAACCGGGTTCGGCAGCACCGTTTCGATCATTTTCCGATGAGCCCGCGACACGCCCGGCGCTATGAGGAGCTGCGAGGACCCGTCCGGTGGCGAGGAGCACGAGCAGCGCGGCCACCCCCGCCGCTCCGGGAACGGCGAAGCCCCACACCGTGCCGCCCCACTCGACGACCGGTCCGGCGGCGGCCGTTCCGATCGACGTACCCACCGTGAACGTCGTCACGAGCCACGAGAACGCCTCCGTCACCGTGCCCCGCGGCGCGTGCCGGTCGACGATGATGAACGCGCAGGCGATCGACGGGGCGAGGAACACACCGGCGAGCGCCGTCAGCGCGGTCATCGCCACCACGCCCGGCATCAGCACCAACGGCACGTAGAAGAGGGCCAGCAGGGCCACCAGCCACCGCAGCCGCCGCTCGGGGACGCCGGCCCACTGCCGCGCCCCGTACACAGACCCGCCCGCCAGCGCGCCGAGCCCGAGTGCCGCCATCAGCCAGCCGTACGTCACGTCGCCGCCGTGCCCGTCCGCGTACGAGACACCCGCCACCGTGATCGAGCCCAGCGCCGTCCCGATGAACAGGAACGCCCCGAGGAGCGCGAGGAGTCCGGGCGAGCGCAGGGCGCCCAGCCAGTGCGCCTCACGCGGTGCCGAGCACCACGCGCGCGAGGGCTGTGACACCACCACCGACAGCGCGCCGAGTACACCGACGACGTTCAGAACGATGAGCGCGGCCTGCGCCGACCACAGCGAGACGCACACGGTGACGAGCAGCGGCCCGACGGTGAACATGACTTCCTGCGCCACGGCGTCCATGGCGTACGCGGTGTGCACCTGGTCCTCGCGCGGCAGCACGTTCGGCCACAGCGCGCGCAGCCCGCCCTCAAGGGGCGGGGTGAACAGTCCCGCCGCGCCCACAGCGACGTACGCGAGCGCCGGTGACCCGGTCCCGGCGAAGGCGAAGACGGTCATGGCCAGGGCCGACGCCAGCGCTGCCGGGAGCTGCACTCGCGGCTGTCCCCGCAGGTCCACGAGCCGGCCGAGCAGCGGCTGCCCCACCGCGTTGGAGACGCCGTACACCGCGGCGAGCGCTCCGGCCAGGCTGTACGTGCCGCCCGCGGCGCGCACGAACAGCACGATCGCGATGGCGGCCGTCGCGTTCGGCAGGCGCCCCACCAGGGTGCCCGCCAGCAGCCGCGCCGCGTGCCGCGCCTTGAGGATCTCCGCATATCCCGCGGCCATCGCCCGCCCTCTCGCCGCCCCGAGGCGCCCTAGGTTTTACGTATAACTTCGAGGGTCATACGTACCATGTCCGCAGGCCACGGGTCCACCCGAAGGCCCCGCCGCACACCCCACGGAGGCATGAGTGACGACCGGGTCAGACGAGACGGCCCCCGCGCGTCCCACCAGCCGCGACGTCGCCCGCGCCGCCGGAGTCTCCCAGGCCGCCGTCTCCCTCGTACTCGGCGACAAGTGGCGCGGCCGCGTCGCCGAAGCCACCGCCGAACGCGTCCGCGCCGCCGCCCGCGACCTCGGCTACCGCCCCAACCTCGCCGCCCGCAACCTGCGCCTCGGCCGCACCCGCACGGCCCTCCTCGTGGTCCCCGCCCTCACCAACGAGTTCTTCGCCGGCGTCTACACCGGGGCCGCCCGCGTCGCCGCGGAGCACGGCTTCGGCGTCGTGCTCTACCCCTCCCCCGAAGGCATCGGCCCCGCGCGCGACCCCTTCGACTCCGCACGCGCGGCCCTCGACGGCGTCCTCGCCTCCTCCATGGCCTCCGCCGCCGTCACCGCCATCCGCAGCGGCGGACTCCCCCTCGTCATGCTCGACAGCGACCCCGACGACACGGCGGGCACCGGCGGCGCGGCCACCGTCAACCTCGACATCGCCGACGGGATGCGCCAGGTGACGGACCACCTGCTCGCCCTCGGCCACCGGAGGTTCCTGCACCTCGCCTCGGCCGTGCCCTCCTGGACCTTCGACGTACGCGCCCACGAACTCGCCGACCGCACGGCCCGCGTCGCCGAAACCCACGTGAGCACCGTGCGCTCACCCCTGACGGTCGAGGCCGCCCGCACCGCCGCGCAGGCCGCGCTCACCGCCCCAGGACCCCGTCCCACCGCGATCGTCTGCGACGACGACAAACTCGCCACCGGCGCCTACAAGGCCGCCCGCAGACTGGGCCTGCGCATCCCCGACGACCTCTCCGTCACCGGCTTCGACGACCTCTCCCTCGCCACCGCCGTCGAGCCCGAACTCACCACCGTCCGGCTGCCCGCGGAGCTCTTCGGCGAGCGGGGCATGGCCGCGCTCCTCGCCGTCCTGGACGGCCGCGCCCCGGAAACCGCCGCGCTCCCCGTCGAGTTGGTCGTCCGCGGCTCCACGGCCGCGCCCGGCGCCTGACACGACGAACGGCGCCCCGACCGCTTCCACGGTCGGGGCGCCGGACACCTCGGCAGGAAACCCTGCTCACTCCTCGTCGTCGGACTCCGCGTCACTGCTCTCCACCGGCTCGGCGGACGTCGCCGCACCGGCCTCGAGCAGCCGCGACAGCTGCGGCCCCACGATGCGCTTGAACTTCCGCTGCTGCGGGCGCGTACGGTCGAGGACCGCCACCTCGAGCCGCTCCGCGGGGATCTCCCGCTCACTGCCGTTGGTGTCCCGCGACAGTGCCTGCACCGCCAGCTTCAGGGCCTCCGCCAGGGTCATCCCGTCCCGGTGACGCTGATCCAGATAGGTGTTGATCTGCTCCGCGTTCCCCCCGACCGCGACCGAGCCGTGCTCGTCGACGATCGAGCCGTCGTGCGGAAGGCGGTAGATCTGGTCACCATCAGGGGTCTCGCCGACCTCCGCGACCACCAGCTCCACCTCGTACGGCTTCTCGGCCGCGCTCGAGAAGATCGTGCCCAGTGTCTGCGCGTACACGTTCGCCAGGCCACGCGCCGTCACATCGTCGCGGTCGTAGGTGTAACCGCGCAGGTCGGCGTAGCGCACGCCGCCGATCCGCAGGTTCTCGTACTCGTTGTACTTGCCGGCGGCGGCGAAGCCGATCCGGTCGTAGATCTCGCTGAACTTGTGCAGCGCGCGGGACGGGTTCTCGCCGACGAACACGATGCCATCGGCATACTGCAGCACAACCAGGCTGCGACCGCGGGCGATGCCCTTGCGGGCGTACTCCGCCCGGTCGGCCATGGCCTGCTGGGGTGAGACATAGAACGGCGTCGACACCGGCTGTCCGTCCCTTTCTGTCAGTGACTCAGTGACTCAAGTCTCGGGCGAATGGCGCTTCGGGCATGACGGATGCGTACCGGTCAGAGAAGCGCGGCCCGCGGGCCGTCGGGCTGCTCGAGCCGGCGCTCGAGGATGGAACGGGCGATCTGCGCACCCTCCTCGTCGGTGACCCTGCGGAACCCGTCGTCCGTGATCACGGTGACGATCGGGTAGATCCGGCGCGCCACGTCGGGACCACCGGTCGCCGAGTCGTCGTCCGCCGCGTCGTACAGGGCCTGCACGACGAGCGTCGTGGCCTCCGCCTCCGTCAGATCTTCGCGGAAGAGCTTCTTCATCGCCCCACGCGCGAAGATCGACCCGGAGCCGGTCGCCGCGTACCCGTGCTCCTCGCTCCGCCCGCCCGTGACGTCGTACGAGAAGATGCGGCCCTTGCCACGGTCCACGTCGTACCCCGCGAACAGCGGCACCACGGCCAGGCCCTGCATGGCCATGCCGAGGTTCGACCGGATCATGGTCGAGAGCCGGTTCGCCTTGCCCTCCAGCGACAGCTGGGCGCCTTCCACCTTCTCGAAGTGCTCCAGCTCCAACTGGAAGAGCTTCACCATCTCCACGGCCAGACCGGCCGTACCGGCGATACCCACCGCCGAGTACTCGTCTGCCGGAAAGACCTTCTCGATGTCGCGCTGGGCGATCATGTTGCCCATGGTGGCCCGGCGGTCACCGGCGAGAACCACACCGCCGGGGAACGTGACGGACACGATCGTCGTGCCGTGCGGCGCCTCGATCGCGCCCTTCACCGGCAACGCGCGGTTCCCGGGCAGGATTTCCGGCTGATGCACGGACAGGAAGTCCACGAAGGACGAGGATCCAGGCGTCAGGAAGGCTGCTGGTAGACGCCCGGTGCTACGAGTGTTGGCTTCCACGCGATTCCTTCCACGTAGGCGGCGGCGCGACGGATGACGTCGGGATGATGTCCCAACTTGCCGATGGCCGAATTGCAGTTGAAGCACAGTACGTCAGGGACCCTACCCACGGAACTGCAGTGATCCACATCCGTGGCCGGGTGCTTGGGACGGCCTCGCTCGACGGCCCGCCCGCCCCCGGCACCCCGGCCACGCCACCTTCAGTTCAAAGGTGGAACGAGCTACTCGCCGCCTTTTTGAACGAAGCTCCGCACGAAGTCCTCGGCGTTCTCCTCGAGGACGTCGTCGATCTCGTCCAGCACGGAGTCCACGTCGTCGCTCAGCTTCTCCTGGCGTTCCTTGAGGTCCTCGGAAGCCTGCGCGTCCTGCGCCTGCTCCTCGACCTCCTCGGTGGAACGCGTCGCCTTCTGCTGTCCGCCGCCGGTGTCCTTGGTCGCCATCTACCTCACCCCGCTCGGTTCGACGTTCTTGATCAGACCCTACAAGCCGGGTCCGACATCGGCCCCGCACTTCGTCCAACGTGCGAGGCCCACCTCTGTGATTCCCCTGCCGCCGGCTTTTCAGCCTCCGGACAGCACCCGGACCAGATCTTCGGCCGTGCGGCACCGGTCGAGCAGCTCCTTCACGTGATTACGCGTTCCGCGAAGGGGTTCGAGGGTTGGGACCCGCTGCAGAGAGTCACGGCCGGGCAGATCGAAGATCACCGAGTCCCAGGAGGCCGCGGCGACGTCATCCGCGTACTGCTCCAGGCAGCGCCCGCGGAAGTACGCCCTGGTGTCCTCCGGCGGCTTCGTACGGGCCCTCTCGACCTCCGACTCGTCCAGGAGCCGCTTCATCCTGCCGCGGGCCGCGAGACGGTTGTACAGGCCCTTCTCGGCCCTTACGTCGGCGTACTGGAGGTCGACGAGGTGGAGCCGCGCGGCGTCCCAGTCGAGGTTGTCGCGGCGGCGGTAGCCCTCCATGAGCTGCCGCTTCGCGACCCAGTCGAGCTCTCCGGCCAGGCTCATCGGATCGCTCTCCAGACGGCCCAGCACGTCCTCCCAGCGGGTCAGGACGTCCTTGGTCTGCTCGTCGGCGTCCGCCCCGTAGCGCTCCTCGACGTACTTCCTGGCCAGCTCGAAGTACTCCATCTGGAGCTGCACCGCGGTGAGCGTGCGGCCGCTGCGGAGTGTGACCAGGTGTTGCAGGCTGGGATCGTGGGAGACCTGGTGGAGGGTGCGCACGGGCTGGTCGACGGCCAGGTCGACGGCGATGAAGCCGTCCTCGATCATGGAGAGGACCAGGGCCGTCGTGCCCAGCTTGAGATAGGTCGAGATCTCGGAGAGGTTCGCGTCGCCGATGATCACGTGCAGGCGGCGGTACTTCTCCGCGTCCGCGTGCGGCTCGTCCCTGGTGTTGATGATGGGGCGCTTGAGGGTCGTCTCGAGGCCGACCTCGACCTCGAAGTAGTCCGCGCGCTGGCTGAGCTGGAAGCCGTGCTCATGG
The DNA here is from genome assembly GCF_053607285.1 of Streptomyces sp. NPDC055140. Classification (NCBI taxonomy): domain Bacteria; kingdom Bacillati; phylum Actinomycetota; class Actinomycetes; order Kitasatosporales; family Streptomycetaceae; genus Streptomyces; species Streptomyces sp. NPDC055140. The sequence continues at coordinate 160,230 of NZ_JBSGTG010000004.1, forward strand.
CCGTCCTGGCCGATACCGACGCGGCCGGCGCCGGTGACGACCTGGCGGGAGACGAAGAAGGGCGTCAGGTGGCGCACGATGTCCGAGAAGGGGGTCTCCCGCTTCATCAGGTAGTTCTCGTGCGTGCCGTAGGAGGCACCCTTGTTGTCGGTGTTGTTCTTGTAGAGGTGGATCGGCTGGGCCCCGGGGAGCTGGGCGGCGCGCTCGGCGGCCTCGGCCATGATGCGCTCGCCGGCCTTGTCCCACAGGACGGCGTCCCGCGGGTTGGTGACCTCGGGGGCGCTGTATTCGGGGTGTGCGTGGTCGACGTACAGGCGGGCACCGTTGGTGAGGATGACGTTGGCCAGACCGATGTCCTCGTCGGTGAGCTGGCTGGAGTCGGCGACCTCCCGGGCGAGGTCGAAGCCTCGCGCGTCCCGCAGCGGATTCTCCTCCTCGAAGTCCCAGCGGGCACGGCGCGCCCGGTGCATCGCCGCCGCGTAGGCGTTGACGATCTGGGACGAGGTGAGCATGGCATTGGCGTTGGGGTGGCCGGGGACGGAGATCCCGTACTCCGTCTCGATGCCCATTACTCGCCGTACGGTCATGCGGCCCTCCTTGCCCGGCGGCGCCCCCGTTCGGGGGCGGCGCTCAAGTACCGCTGGTTCTCCAGTGCGCGTGCGGTGCCCGTCCCCGCGCTGCGCGACTCGGCGGTACCGAAGAGCCTAGAACGCCTATGCGCTGGTGGGGAGATCATTACCGTCATTGCTGTTGCCGAGCCTGCGAGCCGGCCGTTGCCGGGAAACCGGAAAGTCGGCCGGAATTGTTGCCTGGAAAACAGTCGGCTGCGGGTACCCGGTAGAGGCACCCGCAGCCGCCCTGCCTTTTACAGGTACTGCCCGGTGTTCGCCACCGTGTCGATGGAGCGTCCGGTGTCCGCGCCCTGCTTTCCGGTGACGAGCGTACGGATGTAAACGATCCGTTCGCCCTTCTTACCGGAGATGCGAGCCCAGTCGTCCGGGTTGGTGGTGTTCGGCAGGTCCTCGTTCTCCTTGAACTCGTCCACGCAAGCCTGGAGGAGGTGGGAGACCCTGAGGCCCTTCTGATTGTGCTCGAGGAAGGCCTTGATGGCGGCCTTCTTGGCGCGTCCGACGATGTTCTCGATCATGGCGCCCGAGTTGAAGTCCTTGAAGTACAGGACTTCCTTGTCACCGTTGGCGTACGTGACCTCGAGGAAGCGGTTCTCCTCGCTTTCCGCGTACATCTGCTCCACGGCGGTCTGGATCATCCCGTGGACCGTACTGGCGCGGTCGCCGCCGTGCTCTCCGAGGTCGTCGGAGTGCAGCGGGAGGCGGGCGGTCAGGTACTTGGCGAAGATGTCCTTGGCCGCTTCGGCGTCCGGGCGCTCGATCTTGATCTTCACATCGAGTCGTCCGGGCCGCAGGATCGCGGGGTCGATCATGTCCTCACGGTTGGAGGCACCGATCACGACCACGTTCTCCAGGCCCTCCACACCGTCGATCTCGGCGAGCAGCTGGGGGACGATGGTGTTCTCCACGTCCGAGCTGACGCCGGATCCGCGGGTGCGGAAGAGGGACTCCATCTCGTCGAAGAAGACGATGACGGGCGTGCCCTCGCTGGCCTTCTCACGCGCACGCTGGAAGACGAGGCGGATCTGCCGCTCGGTCTCACCGACGTACTTGTTGAGCAGCTCCGGACCCTTGATGTTGAGGAAGAAGCTCTTGCCCGTGGCCTGTCCGGTCACTTCCGCGACCTTCTTGGCAAGGGAGTTGGCCACTGCCTTCGCGATCAGGGTCTTGCCGCAGCCGGGAGGCCCGTAGAGCAGGACACCCTTGGGCGGCCGCAGCTCGTGCTCCTTGAACAGGTCCGGGTAGAGGTAGGGGAGCTCGACCGCGTCGCGGATCAGCTCGATCTGGTTGCCCAGACCGCCGATCTGCTCGTAGCCGATGTCCGGGACCTCTTCCAGGACGAGCTCTTCGACTTCGCTCTTGGGTACGACTTCGTAGACATAGCCGGATCGGGGTTCGAGCAGGAGGGCGTCGCCGGGGCGGATGGTGATGTCGAGGAGCGGTTCGGCGAGCCGGACCACCCGTTCTTCATCGGTGTGCCCCACCACCAGGGCGCGCTCGCCGTCCTCGAGGATCTCCTTGAGGGTGACGATGTCGCCGACGCTCTCGTACTCCATGGCCTCGACCACGTTGAGCGCTTCGTTGAGCATCAGTTCCTGGCCGCGCCTGAGGTCTTCGAGCTCCACGCTGGGGCTGACGTTCACCCGGAGCTTGCGGCCGCCGGTGAAGATGTCGGCGGTACCGTCCTCGTTCGCCATGAGGAAGACTCCGAAGCCGGCCGGCGGCTGCGCAAGCCGGTCGACTTCCTCCTTGAGGGCCACGATCTGGTCGCGGGCCTCCCTGAGCGTGTTGGCGAGCCGCTCGTTCTGTGCGGACACGCCGGCCAGGTTGGTCTGCAGCTCGACGATCCGCTCTTCGAGAATCCTCGTATGGCGCGGAGAGTCGGCGAGCTTGCGTCGCAGGACGGCGATCTCCTGCTCAAGATAGGCAATCTGACCGGCGGGGTCGTCAGACCCTCTTCCCGGGCGGATGCCGCGGTTCATGTCGTCGTCGTGGGCTGCCACGGTCCTCACCTCCTCCAAGGGGAGCTGGACGCTTCCAGACCCTACCTGGGTGGGTGTCGATTGAAACCCCTAGATCACAAAGACGAAGGGGGTGTGTCCGATCTTCACCCTTGCGCTCTCCCTCACGCCAGGGGAATACCCACCCAACAACATCGGAAAGCAGCCGGTTGTAGGGTCGCAGTGTTCAACACCCGTCGGAGCTGGCCCGACTTGCTGGTACGCGGGGCGGTTCGAGGCAGGAAACGGCAGGAGATATGAGCGTGCAGCAGGAGGCCGGATCCGGCATCGACAGCGGTGTCGCCCTTGAGGTGTGGATCGACCAGGACCTCTGCACCGGCGACGGGATCTGCGCGCAGTACGCGCCGGAGGTCTTCGAGCTGGACATCGACGGACTGGCCTATGTGAAGGGCGCGGAGGACGAGCTGTTGCAGGCGCAGGGGGCCACCACCCCGGTGCCGCTGCCGCTGCTGAACGACGTCGTGGACTCCGCGAAGGAGTGCCCGGGCGACTGCATTCATGTACGTCGCGTTTCGGACAGGGTGGAGGTCTACGGCCCTGACGCGGAGTGACCGCGGGGTTCCCGCGCGTCACTCCGCGTGGGAAGAGGCCAACGAAAGGGGCCCGTGCCGCCGTTCCCGGCGGGCAGGGCCCCTTTTCGTATGCCGCGCTTCAGACGCTGCGTGCCTCCGCGGGAGTGGAGCGCACGAACGCGTCGCCCTTCCACTGCCACTTGGCCTTGTCCTGGGTGTCGGGGCAGCAACTGGGGACGGCGGAGCTGGAGTAGCCGAGGAGCGTTGCGGTGACGGCCTGGTCGCGTACCGCCACGTCGTCGGCGGTGAGCCGGTCCTTCGGGTCGACGAGGGTGGCGACGATGCGCGGCTTGGCGTGGGCCTCGTGGGGCTGGGTGAGGACGTAGACGCCGTTCGGCGGGGTGCCGGAGCCGGCGTCGCAGCGGACCACGGCGACGGTTTCCGGCCTGCCGTCACCGTCGAGGTCCCCGGTGGCCTTCTTCACCACGAGGATCTTGGCGGGGCCGCACTCGAGCGGGAAGTGGACGGCGGCCGCGTCGGGCGGCGCGGCGGCGGTTCTGGTGCCGACGGGCTGTGTTCCCGGCTGGGCCGCGGTGGCCGCGCCGGGCTGCAGGAACGAGGAGACCGCGACGACGGCCGATACGGCCGCGGCGGTCGCGAGCCAGTGGATGGGGTGGGTGGTGGTGTGCGCCAGTTCCGGGACGGCGGGGTGCTGCACTAGGAGTGTCTCCTGTGAGGGCTGTGCCGGTGGGGGTGGCCAGCATCGTGCCATACCTCACACCGTGGGGGAACGTCAGGGTCCGCTGATTCTCAGCTTCCTCACGTGTCCTTGCCGTATCGTGCGCGCCGCTCCTCAACGAACGGGCGCCACCGTCGAGTTCCCCGCATATCGGGGGAACTCGACGGTGGCGCCTGTGCGTTGTGTCGGGTGTTCGGGTCAGCGCCCGGGGTTGCCGCCGTCCGCGTTCGGGCCCGAGTAGTCCTCGCCGTACGCGCCCTTGGCGGGGCGGCGGCGGCGCATGGGCGGCTCGACGCCGTCCGCGAGGCGACGGGCTGTGAGGAGGAAGCCGGTGTGGCCGATCATGCGGTGGTCCGGGCGGACGGCCAGGCCTTCGACGTGCCAGTTACGGATCATCGACTCCCAGGACGTCGGCTCGTTGAAGCAGCCGATCTCGCGGATGGACTCGACGGTCCGCGCGAGCTGGGTGGTGGTGGCGACGTAGCAGCAGAGGATGCCGCCGGGGACGAGGGCCTTGGAGACGACCTCGAGGCACTCCCAGGGGGCGAGCATGTCGAGGATGACGCGGTCCACGTCGGCGTCGCTCAGGTTGTCCTGGAGGTCGCCGACGGTGAGCTGCCACGCGGGGTGGCGGCCACCGAAGTAGCGCTCCACGTTCTGCGTGGCGATCTCGGCGAAGTCCTCGCGGCGCTCGTAGGAGTGCAGCATGCCCTCGTCGCCGATGGCGCGCAGCAGGAAGCTGCTCAGCGAGCCGGAGCCGACACCTGCCTCCACGACGCGTGCGCCGGGGAAGATGTCGGCGAAGGCCAGGATCTGCCCCGCGTCCTTGGGGTAGACCACGGCGGCGCCGCGGGGCATGGACAGGACGTAGTCGGGGAGCAGGGGGCGCAGCGCGAGGTAGGCGACGTTTCCGGTGGTGCGGACAACGCTGCCCTCGGGAGCGCCGATCAGCTCGTCGTGGGGGAAGGAACCCTTGTGGGTGTGGAAGTTCTTCCCGGCCTCGAGCGTGAACGTGTAGTGGCGGCCCTTGGGGTCGGTCAGCTGTACCTGGTCCCCGACCTTGAAGGGCCCGCGTCGGCGGGCGGCACCGGTCGGTTCGGACATGTGACCAGCCTACCGGTCCGCGGAGGGCCCGCGGACCAGGGGAGCAGGGGTGCGGGCCCGGTCAGGAGGGGCGGGCCATGGCCTTGACGAAGGCGCGCTCCACGTCAGCGGCGGACAGGACGCCGTAGATGGCGCCGCTCTCCTCGACGACGAGGTACTCGGTGGCGGGGGTGGCGCGGAGGGTGTCGAGGAGCTCCTCGCCGGCGAGTTCCGCGGAGACGCGCATGCCGTCGGTGAGGTCCTGGGCGAGGCCGCTGACGGCGACCCAGGGGCGGCGGTGTTCCGGTACGCCGACGATGGCGGCCTCGCGCACGAGGGACCTGGGTTCCCCGTCGGCGTCGACGATGACGAGGGCGCGGGCGCCCGCCTCGTTGGCCCGGCGCAGGGCCTCGGACAGCGGGGTGGCGCTCTCCACTGGAACGGCGCGGCGGGTCAGGGTGCGGGCGCGCAGCTCCGGGAGGTGTTCGCGCAGGCGGGCCATGCGGAGGCTGTTGCCGGCGCCGGTCCAGATGATCGCGGCGAGGATGGCTGCCAGCAGGGCGTCGGTGACGGTGTCCATGCCGCTGACGTCCGCGGCGCCTTCGCCGAGGGCGCCGGACTGGGTCAGCAGGGGCAGTCCGATGAGGACGGTGATCGCGAGGGCGCGGCCGACCCAGGCGGCGGCGACGGTGCCGCTCATGGGCTTGCCGGTGATCTTCCAGACGATGGCGCGGAGCATGCGGCCGCCGTCGAGGGGCAGGCCGGGCAGCAGGTTGAACGCGGCGACGATGAGGTTGGAGATCATCAGTCCCGCGAGCAGCACGCCGGGCACGGTGCCGGGTTCCACGGCGAGCATGCCGAGGTAGAAGACGCCGGCCAGGACGAGGGAGAGCAGCGGTCCGACGAAGGCGAGTACGAACTCGCGTCCCGGCGTCTCGGATTCCTTCTCGATCTCGGACACGCCGCCGAAGAACTGGAGCTGGATGCGGCGCACCGGCAGCTTGAAGCGGAGCGCGGCGACGGTGTGCGCGAGTTCGTGGACGAGTACGGAGGCGTAGAACGCGACCGCGAAGAAGAGGGAGACGAGATAGCGGACCGCGCCGAGTCCGGGCAGGACGTGGTCGAGTTGTCCGCCGAAGACCCAGGTGATGAGGGCGGCGACGAGGAACCAGCTGGGCGCGACGTAGACGGGGACGCCGAAAGGGCGCCCCATGAGGAGGCCGCCACGGGGCTCGGGAGCCTTGGTGGGGCGGCGGCCGCTTGTCGCGGGGGTACGGGTGGGCGGGGTGTCGCCCTGGGATACGGGGTCCTGGGCGGGCGGGGCTGTGTCATCGCCGCCGGCCGGGGTGTGCTTGGTGAACGGGTCCGAGCCGGGGGCGGTGTCCGGGGCAGTGTCCGGGGTGTCGCCCTGTTCGGCCGGGGTGGCGTCCTCGGGGTGCTCCTTGTGCGGCGGCTCTTCCGGGTCCCGGGGCGTGTGCGGGACGGAGTTCGCACGGTCCGCGCCGTTCGGGCTCGCGGGTGGTGGGGGCGTGGGGCCGGGGCGGGCGGCCTGATGGTCGTCCGTCGTGCCGCTGCCGGGCTGCGGCCGGCCGCTCTCGTCCACGGTGATCCCTCGGTCCCCTCGTTAGAAATCCCTCGCTCCTGCCGTTGCACGATCATGCAGGGCGAGGGGGTCTGCCGTCGATGGTATGCGTCCGGTGTGGCGCGGCCCTCGTCGACTCCCCTGCGGTGCCGCCGGGCCCCGCTTCCCAGGACGCCCGCGACGCGTTCGTACCTGACTGTCAGTGGCGGCCCGTAAGGTCTGTCGTCATGGAAACCAGCACCGAAGGGGCCGCCGCGGCCGCTCGCCCTGCGTCGCTCTCGCCGTCGCGCGCGAGCGACTTCATGCAGTGCCCGTTGCTCTACCGGTTCCGGGTGATCGACAAGCTGCCCGAGAAGCCGAGCGAGGCGGCGACCCGCGGCACGCTGGTGCACGCCGTGCTGGAGAGACTGTTCGACGCTCCGGCGGGAGAGCGGACGGCACCGCGGGCCAAGGCGCTCATCCCTGGCCAGTGGGACCGGCTGCGCGAGGTGAAGCCGGAGCTGGCCGACCTGTTCGCGGACGACGGCGAGGGTGAGCGGATGACGCGCTGGCTCGGCGAGGCCGAGCAGCTCGTCGAGCGCTGGTTCACGCTCGAGGACCCGACGCGTCTGGAGCCCGCCGAGCGGGAGCTGTTCGTCGAGGCCCAGCTGGACTCGGGCCTGAAGCTGCGCGGCATCATCGACCGGGTCGACGTGGCGCCGACGGGCGAGGTCCGGATCGTCGACTACAAGACGGGCAAGGCTCCGCGCCCCGAGTACGCGGAGGGCGCCCTCTTCCAGATGAAGTTCTACGCGCTGGTGGTGTGGCGCCTGAAGGGCGTCGTGCCGCGGCGGCTCCAGCTGGTCTATCTGGGCAGCGGTGACGTGCTGACGTACGACCCGGTGGTGGCGGACCTGGAGCGGGTGGAGCGCAAGCTGCACGCGCTGTGGGACGCGATCCAGCTGGCCACGGAGACGGGCGAGTGGCGGCCACGCCCGACGAAGCTGTGCGGTTGGTGCGACCATCAGGCGGTTTGCCCGGAGTTCGGTGGGACTCCCCCGCCGTATCCGCTTCAGATCAGGGTGCCCGGGGCGGACGCCGGCTAGCAGGGCAGAATGGGCCCGGACTACCGAAGGAGAGTTACGTGGCGATCCGCGTCCTACTGGTCGACGACCAGCCGCTGCTCCGTACCGGGTTCCGGATGATTCTGGAGGCCGAGCAGGACATCGCGGTCGTCGGCGAGGCCGGAGACGGCCTGCAGGCGCTCGACCAGGTCCGTGCCCTGCAGCCCGATGTGGTGTTGATGGACATCCGCATGCCGCGGATGGACGGCGTCGAGGCGACTCGGCAGATCACCGGCCCAGGCCGGGACGGTCCGGCGAAGGTGCTCGTCCTGACGACGTTCGACCTCGACGAGTACGTGGTGGAGGCGCTGCGCGCCGGCGCCAGCGGCTTCCTCCTGAAGGACGCCCCGGCCAACGAGCTGGTGCAGGCGATCCGGGTGGTCGCGGCGGGCGAGGCGATGCTCGCGCCGAGCATCACGCGCCGGCTGCTCGACAAGTACGCGGACCATCTGCCGTCGGGTGACGACCCGGTGCCCGACACACTGCACACGCTGACCGAGCGTGAGGTCGAGGTCCTGAAGCTCGTGGCGCGTGGCCTGTCGAACGCGGAGATCGCGGCGGATCTGTTCGTCAGCGAGACGACGGTGAAGACCCATGTCGGCCATGTGCTGACGAAGCTGGGGCTGCGCGACCGCGTGCAGGCGGCGGTGTACGCGTACGAGAGCGGTCTGGTGCGTCCCGGCGCCCAGTAGAAGGCCTCAGCAAGAACAGCGGCGTCTGAGAGAACAGGCCGGTGGCCGCCTCCCGCGAAGGGAGGCGGCCACCGGCCTGTTGGTTACGCGGTGCCCTTGCTGATCTCCCAGAAGCGGAAGACGGTCGACGCGTCGAGGCAGGACTCCAGGCCGTAGACGCTGTCGCGGACGACGGCGTACTGCTTGGCCTGCCAGACGGGCAGGACCGGCAGCTGGTCGGCGACGATGTTCTGGAGTTGCTCGAAGTCCCGGTCGGTGGAGGCGCGGTCGCTCTGTGCCCCGGTCTCCGGGATGATCTTTCCGGTGATGGTGCTGTTGGTGTAGTTGTTCCCGAGCACGTTGCCGGCGCCGAAGAACGGCTGGGTGAAGTTGTCGGGGTCCGGGTAGTCCGGGACCCATCCCTTCACGTACACGCCGTACTTGCCGGTCTTGATGTCCTTCTCGTACTGGCCGAACTCGATGGACTTCATGTCGGCGTCGAACAGGCCGCTCGCGTTGAGCTGCTTGGCGATGGCCGCCAGTTCCTGGTCGGTGGCGGGGCCGTAGCGCGAGGGCGTCGACCAGAGGGTGATCTTCACCTTGCCGGTGATGCCGTCGGCGCGCAGCGCGGCGCGGGCCTTCCCGGGCGAGGGGTGGGCGCCGTAGGTGTCGAAGAAGGCCGTGTTGTGGCCGCTGATGCCCGCCGGGATGATCGAGTACAGCGGGGTGGCGGTGTCCTGGTAGACCTCGTCGACCAGGGCGTCCCGGTCGATCAGGTACGCCATGGCCTTGCGCACGGACAGGCGTCCCGCGACGGGGTCCTTCATGTTGAAGACCAGGTGCTGGACCTCGGCGCTGGTGCCTTCGACGACGTCCATGGGCTCGCTCGTCGAGGTGGAGTTCTCGATGCCGGCGATGTCCTTGGCGGCGAGTCCGCGGTAGGCGAGGTCGATGTCGCCGCCGACGAGGGCCTTCTTCAGGCCCGCCTGGTCGCCGTGGAAGAACTTGATGGTCATGCCGGAGTTCTGGACCCTCGCGGTGCCCTTGTAGTCCGGGTTGACCGAGAAGACGGCCTTCTTCTTGTCGAAGGAGTCCAGCTTGTAGGGGCCGGAGCCGACGGCCTTGCCGTCCGTGCGCAGGCCGTCCATGGAGTAGGCGGCGTGGTCGACGATGGAACCGGCGCCGGACGCGATCTTGCTGGGGAAGGTGGCGTCCGCGTGCTTCAGCTTGAAGACGACCGTCTTGGCGTTCGGCGTCTCGACCTTGTCGAGCATGGGGAACATGATCGCCGGGCCGGCGTCGTCACCGATGTTCATCATGCGGTCGAAGGAGAACTTGACGTCCTTCGAGGTGAGCTTGTGGCCGTTGCTGAACGTGAGGCCGTCGCGCAGGGTGCAGGAGTAGACGCGGGTGCCGGAGTCCGTGAAGGAGCATTCCTTGGCGGCTTCGGGTTCCGGCTCCGTGCTGCCCTTGGGGAAGCTCAGGAGCGACTGGAACACGTTGTTGAACAGCAGCCACGACCCCGGGTCGTAGCCGGACGCCGGATCGGTCGCCTGGATGTCGTCGGACATTCCCATGACCACGGCCCCGCCCTGCCCGGCGGCATCGCCCTGGTCGGTGCCGCAGCCGGCCAGCAGGGCCGCGGTGAGTCCCGTCCCGAGGGGCAGGACCAGCCACTGGTTGCGCATTCTCACGTACGTGCCTTGTCGTCAGTGGTGCGGAAATCGGGCGAGCCGGCCGCCCTGGAGGGGGAGGCCGGCTCGCACGGGGATCAGCCGCTCACGCCGCGGCCGAGCTCCCAGAGCTGAAGGATCGAGGAGGAGCTCAGCGCCCACTCGACTCCGGTGATGTCGTCGCGGGCGGCGACGTACTGCTTGCCCTGCCAGAGCGGGAGGACCGGTACGTCGTCGGCGACGATGTTCTGGATGCTCGTGAGGCTCTTGGAGGCGGTCAGCCGGTCGGCCTCACGACGGGACTCGGGGATGAGCTGGTCCCGGATCGTGCTGTTCGCGTACGGGGACGCGAGGAAGTTGTCCTTGTCGAGGAACGGCGCGATGAAGTTGTCGGCGTCGGGGAAGTCGGGGAACCAGCCGAGGCCGTAGACGTCGTACTTGCCCTTGAGTTCGGAGGCGCGGTACGTGTCCCAGGCGTCGCCCTTGATGCCGACGTGGAACAGGCCGCTGGAGTTGAGCTGCTGCTTGAGCACCTCGAACTCCCGCTTGGTGGCGGGGCCGTAGTGGTCGGTCGTGTAGTGCAGGGTCAGCTTCACCGGCGTGGTGATGTTGGCCCGCGACAGGATCGAGCGGGCCTTGGAGACGCTCGGCTCGCTGTACCTGTTGAAGAACGAGTTCGTGTGGCCGGTGATGCCGGCGGGCACGAGCGAGTAGAGCGGCTCGGCGGAGGTGCCGTAGACGTCGGCCGTGAGCTGGCCGCGGTCGACGACCTGCGCCATGGCCTGGCGGACGGCCTTGCTCTTGACCACCGGGGCGCTGGTGTCGAACCCGAGGTAACGGATCTCCATGCCCGGCATCTCGACCAGGTTGATGTTCTTGCTCGGGTTGTCCGAGAGCTGCTTGATCTGCTCCGGCGACATGGTGCGCGTCATCATGTCGACGTCGCCCTTTTCGAGGGCCTTGCCCATGGCGTCGGCGTCCGCGAAGGAGACCAGCTCCACCTTGTCGTTCTTCGGCTTCAACTGCCCCTTGTAGTGGGGGTTCTTGGTGAAGACGGCCTTGACGAGGGTGTTGTTCGTGACCTTGGCGTCAAGGGTGTACGGGCCGGAGCCGTCGACCGCGAAGCCGTTGCGCAGCTTCCCCTTCGTGTAGTCGTCGGGGTTGACGATGCCGGCGGTGGGTGTGGCCAGCTTGTACGGGAAGGTGGCGTCGGGGCTCTTCAGGTGGAAGATGACCTCGCTGCGGCCCTTGGTCTCGATCGTGTCGACGCTGGAGAGCAGCGCGGAGGAGCCGCTGTCGCTCTTGATGCGGAGCACACGGTCGATGGAGAACTTCACGTCCGAGGCGGTGACGGGGGTGCCGTCGCCGAACGCGAGACCCTTGCGCAGGGTGCAGGAGAAGCGCTCGTTGCCGGTGTCGGTGAAGCCGCAGGTCTGGGCGGCCTCGGGCACCGGCTCGCCGCCGCCGCGCGGCATGGCCATCAGGGTCTGGATGGTCTGGCGCAGCACGTTCCAGGAACCCGCGTCGTAGGCGTACGCGGGGTCGAACGGGGCCGGGACCGCCTTCGAGGCAACGAACCGGTCGGTGGTACCGACGGCGATCGGGTTGCCGTCCTTGCCCCCGCTGTCGGACCCGCCGCAGGCGGCGAGCACAGGCGCGAGCAGGCCGATGACGGCCGGCAACACCAAAGTCTTGCGGTTCATGCTCGAAGTTCTCCAGAGCTGTCGATCCCGTGGGCCCGGCAACGGGGGTGGTGTCGACGGGACACGAGGGGTTACGGCGATGTTCTCGCCACGACATTAATGCGCACGGCGAAGCGTCCCGAAGGGGCCGGAGCCACGGCTTCATCACGCTACGAAACCGGGCGTGGACACACCGATAACCCCACAGGGGTCGCTTCGGCTCAGGGTCCGACCAATCGGGACACAAGGTCACTCGGGGTGGAGCGGGGGGTGGGGGCGCAGCACAGGTCCGTATACCTGTCGACCCCGCGTCGAGTGGGAAACGTCACACGCTCAACTGGGTTGATGGGCGCAGCATTTCGGCCACGCGCGAGCGGTGTTACCGAAGGTTCAGTAGCCCATCAGGCCATGCAGGAAAGGCAGGTTGACGTGTTCGAGCGAGGGGACGACGGTGCGCCGGTAGGCGGGTGCGATGGGGGCCACGGAGGGTACGGCGACGACGTGGCAGCCGGCCGCCTCGGCGGCGGCGACACCGGTGGCGGTGTCCTCGATGACGGCGCATCTGGCCGGATCCGCACCCAGTCCCGCGGCGGCGAGCAGATACGGGTCGGGGTACGGCTTCGTCCGCTCGACCTCGTCACCTGCGACCGTGAGCGCGAAGTGCTCGGGCCCGAGCGAGGTCAGGACCCGGTCGATGATGCGCCGGTGCGAGGCGGACACGAGGGCCGTGGGCACCTCGTGGGCGGCGAGTTCGGCAAGGAGCCGCGCGGCGCCCGGCATGAGCGGCAGGGCGCTGCTGATGCGCTCCTCGAAGCCGTCGTTGAGCAGCACGGTCAGCTCGGGGAGCGTGATGTCCGCGCCGGTCGCCTCGATGAGGAAGCCGGCACTGCGGGTCATCGGGCCGCCGACGACGACGTGGCGCCACGCCTCGTCGAGCGCGTGCCCCAGCGAGCCGAAGACGGCGACCTCGGCGTCCCACCAGAAGCCTTCGGTGTCCACCAGAGTGCCGTCCATGTCCAGGAGCACAGCCTGCAGGGCGGAGCCTTCGGCCGTTCGGGTACCGAGAGCGGGGACCGTACTGGTCATCCGGGCACACCTCCGTGAGGGACGAGAAGGCCGGCTGCCTCCTTTTGACAGGAAGGCAGCCGGCCTGCACTGGACCGACCAGTGTACGACTTGTGCGGATCAGCGCGCGCGTTGACGTCTCCCGGGCGGTTTGCGCACCGCGTTAGCGCGCGTTGAAGTACTTCGCTTCGGGGTGGTGGATGACGATCGCGTCCGTGGACTGCTCCGGGTGGAGCTGGAACTCCTCGGAGAGGTGGACGCCGATGCGCTCGGGCTCCAGGAGCTGAGCGATCTTGGCGCGGTCCTCGAGGTCCGGACACGCTCCGTAGCCGAGCGAGAAGCGGGCGCCGCGGTACTTGAGCGCGAACATGTCCTCCATCTCGGCGGGGTCCTCGCCGGAGAAGCCCAGCTCCGAACGGACGCGTGCGTGCCAGTACTCGGCGAGCGCCTCGGCCAACTGGACGGACAGGCCGTGCAGTTCGAGGTAGTCGCGGTACGAGTTCGACTCGAAGAGCTTGGCGGTCTCCTCGCCGATCCGGGAGCCGACGGTGACGACCTGGAGGCCGACGACATCGGTCTCGCCCGACTCCTCGGGACGGAAGAAGTCCGCGAGGCACAGCCGGCGGCCGCGGCGCTGGCGCGGGAACGTGAAGCGGGTGCGCTCGTTGCCCTGGTCGTCGAGGATGATCAGGTCCTCGCCCTTGGACACGCACGGGAAGTAGCCGTAGACGACGGCCGCTTCCAGGAGGGTCTTGGTGTGCAGCTCGTCCAGCCAGCCGCGCAGCCGCGGGCGGCCCTCGGTCTCCACCAGCTCCTCGTACGTGGGCCCGTCGCCGGTGCGGGCCTGCTTGAGGCCCCACTGGCCCTTGAACAGGGCGCCCTCGTCCAGCCAGGACGCGTACTCCTTGAGCTGGATGCCCTTGATGACGCGGGTGCCCCAGAAGGGGGGTTCGGGGACCGGGTTGTCGGTGGACGTGTCGGAGCGCGCCGGCTCCTCGTCGGGCCGCTCCTCGATCTGCACGGCGCCCGCCTTGACCCGGCGCTGCTTGAGCTCGGGGAGGGTGGCTCCGGGCACGCCCCGCTTGACGGCGATGAGCGCGTCCATGAGGCGCAGGCCTTCGAACGCGTCGCGTGCGTAACGGACTTCGCCCTCGTAGATCTCGTGGAGGTCCTGCTCGACGTACGCCCTCGTCAGCGCCGCGCCGCCGAGGATCACGGGGAAGTCGGCGGCCATCTTGCGCTGGTTGAGCTCCTCCAGGTTCTCCTTCATGATCACGGTGGACTTGACGAGGAGTCCGGACATGCCGATGACGTCGGCCTTGTGCTCCTCGGCGGCTTCCAGGATCGCGGAGACCGGCTGCTTGATGCCGAGGTTGACGACGTTGTAGCCGTTGTTCGACAGGATGATGTCGACGAGGTTCTTGCCGATGTCGTGGACGTCGCCGCGCACGGTGGCCAGGACGATGGTGCCCTTGCCCTCGGCGTCGGACTTCTCCATGTGCGGCTCCAGATAGGCCACCGCGTTCTTCATGACCTCGGCGGACTGGAGGACGAACGGCAGCTGCATCTGGCCGGAGCCGAAGAGTTCGCCGACGACCTTCATCCCGTCCAGGAGCGTCTCGTTGACGATTTCGAGGGCGGGGCGGGTCTGCAGCGCCTCGTGGAGGTCGGCCTCCAGACCGTTCTTCTCACCGTCGATGATGCGGCGCTTGAGGCGCTCCTCCAGGGGCAGCGCGGCCAGTTCCTCGGCCTTGCCGGCCTTGAGGGACTTCGCGGTGGCGCCCTCGAACAGCGCCATCAGCTTCTGCAGCGGGTCGTAGCCCTCGGCGCGACGGTCGTGGATCAGGTCGAGAGCCGTCTGCACCTCCTCCTCGCTGAACCGGGCGATCGGCAGGATCTTCGACGCGTGCACGATCGCCGAGTCGAGGCCCGCCTTCACGCACTCGTCGAGGAAGACCGAGTTGAGGAGGATGCGGGCGGCCGGGTTGAGGCCGAAGGAGATGTTCGACAGGCCGAGCGTGGTCTGCACGTCGGGGTGACGGCGCTTCAGTTCACGGATCGCCTCGATGGTGGCGATGCCGTCCTTGCGCGACTCCTCCTGGCCGGTACAGATCGTGAAGGTGAGGCAGTCGATGAGGATGTCCGACTCATGGATGCCCCAGTTGCCGGTCAGGTCGTCGATGAGGCGCTCGGCGATGGCGACCTTGTGCTCGACGGAGCGGGCCTGGCCCTCCTCGTCGATGGTCAGCGCGATCAGGGCGGCGCCGTGCTCCTGCGCGAGGCGGGTGACCTTCGCGAAGCGGGACTCGGGGCCGTCGCCGTCCTCGTAGTTGACGGAGTTGATGACCGCGCGGCCGCCGAGCTTCTCCAGGCCGGCCCGCAGGACCTCGACCTCGGTGGAGTCCAGGACGATCGGCAGGGTGGAGGCGGTGGCGAAGCGGCCGGCCAGCTCCGCCATGTCGGCGACGCCGTCACGGCCCACGTAGTCGACGCAGAGGTCGAGCATGTGCGCGCCCTCGCGGATCTGGTCGCGGGCCATCTCGACGCAGTCGTCCCAGCGGCCGTCCAGCATGGCCTCGCGGAACTTCTTGGAGCCGTTGGCGTTCGTGCGCTCGCCGATCGCCATGTACGAGATGTCCTGGCGGAACGGGACCGTCTGGTAGAGCGAGGCGGCGCCCGGCTCGGGGCGCGGCTCGCGGACGGTGGGGGTGAGGCCGCGGACGCGCTCGACGACCTGGCGCAGGTGCTCGGGGGTGGTGCCGCAGCAGCCGCCGACGAGGGAGAGCCCGTACTCACGGACGAACGTCTCCTGGGCGTCGGCCAGCTCGGGGGCGGTCAGCGGGTAGTGCGCGCCGTTCTTGCCGAGGACGGGCAGGCCGGCATTGGGCATGCAGGACAGCGGGATACGGGAGTGGCGGGCGAGGTAGCGCAGGTGCTCGCTCATCTCGGCCGGGCCGGTGGCGCAGTTCAGGCCGATCATGTCGATACCGAGGGGCTCCAGGGCGGTCAGTGCCGCGCCGATCTCGGAGCCGAGGAGCATCGTGCCGGTGGTCTCGACCGTGACCGAGCAGATCAGCGGGAGGTTCGTACCGGTGGCGTCGAGGGCGCGGCGGGCGCCGATGATCGAGGCCTTGGTCTGGAGCAGGTCCTGCGTCGTCTCGACGAGGAGCGCGTCGGCGCCGCCGGCGATCATGCCCTCGGCGTTCTGCTGGTAGGCGTCGCGCAGCGCGGTGTACGCGGCGTGGCCGAGGGTGGGCAGCTTGGTGCCGGGGCCCATGGAGCCGAGGACCCAGCGCTGCTGTCCGGTGCTCGCGGTGAACTCGTCGGCGACCTCGCGGGCGATGCGCGCGCCGGCCTCGGAGAGCTCGAAGACGCGCTCGGGGATGTCGTACTCCCCCAGGGCCGCGAGATTCGCGCCGAACGTGTTGGTCTCGACGCAGTCGACGCCGACCGCGAAGTACTCCGCGTGGACCGAGCGGACGATGTCGGGGCGGGTGACGTTCAGGATCTCGTTGCAGCCCTCGAGGTTCTCGAAGTCCTCGAGGGTCGGGTCCTGCGCCTGGAGCATCGTGCCCATCGCGCCGTCGGCCACGACCACGCGGGTGGCCAGGGCGTCACGGAGGGCGTCGGCTCGGGTCCGGCCGGCGGAGTCGGTGGACGGGACGGGCGTTGGCAACGAGGCCATGAAAGTGCTCCCTGAGGTGCGACGGCTGTCGGCTTTGCGGCTCCCATTGAAGAGGCGCACCCGGTCAGGGTAGCCGGGCCGGTGGTTTCTCCGCGGAGGCGTCCACTGGCCGGAACGGCCATGTGGCGCGGGGTGCGGGTGCGTGCGGGTGGGTTCCGAACCGGGGCGTCGAGCCAAACGGGGCGAAATATAGGCTCCTCGCGTATTCGCACGAGGTCGGCAACGACCGATAGTGTTCAGCATTGTCGAACGTTGCTCGGCGAGAGGATCGAGGGAGGAAGGGCTGGGATGGCACGGAACATCCAGTCACTCGAGCGGGCAGCCGCCATGCTGCGGCTCCTTGCGGGCGGTGAGCGCCGGCTCGGCCTCTCGGACATCGCCTCGTCGCTGGGCCTGGCCAAGGGCACGGCGCACGGCATTCTGCGTACGTTGCAGCACGAGGGCTTCGTCGAGCAGGACGCCGCGTCGGGCCGCTACCAGCTGGGCGCGGAGCTGCTGCGCCTCGGCAACAGCTATCTCGACGTGCACGAGCTGCGGGCGCGCGCGCTGGTGTGGACGGACGACCTGGCGCGCTCCAGCGGCGAGAGCGTCTATCTCGGCGTCCTGCACCAGCAGGGCGTACTGATCGTGCACCACGTCTTCCGGCCCGACGACAGCCGTCAGGTCCTGGAGGTCGGGGCGATGCAGCCGCTGCACTCCACGGCGCTCGGCAAGGTCCTGTCGGCGTACGACCCGGTGGCGCACAGCGAGGTGGTCGAGGTGGAACGCAAGGCGTTCACCGGGCGGACCGTGAGCGGCATGGCGGAGTTCGAGACCCTTCTGGACCTGACCCGCGCGCGCGGGTACGCGGACGACGTCGAGGAGACCTGGGAGGGCGTCGCGTCCGTCGCGGCCCCGATCCACGACCGGCGGCGCATGCCGGTCGGCGCGGTCGGCGTCACCGGCGCCGTGGAGCGCGTGTGTGTCGACGGGGAGCTGCGCCCCGAGCTCGTCGCCGCCGTGCGGGACTGCGCCCGCGCCGTCTCCCGGGATCTGGGCGCCAGTCGCTTCTGAGCGCCCCTGCCGCCCCGCCGGTACCCCCGTACGGACCGAAGGCCCCGCTTCCCGGCGGGGCCTTCGCCGTTTCAGCGTGCAGGGCGCACCTTTCCGGGACACCATCGACGAACGCGCAGTCCAGACACGGAACCGATAGCCCGACCCGATCAATAACGATCGAGTTTTCGATAACAGAACCCTTGACTAGCGAGTAACCCCGGGGCGAGACTCGCGTCCATCGGTCGGCATTGCCGAACACCTACCGGCAATAGGCGTTAGAGTGTGGCAAGCCAGGGCCGAAAACGCTCTCACCTGAGGGCGCGAACCACCGGAGAGGGACCCGGGGTTCGGCTTCCCCTGGACGAAGGACAAAGGAGTCGCGGGTGTCCAGCTCCGACATCTTCATCGGCGAGACCATCGGTACCGCCCTACTCATCCTGCTGGGCGGTGGCGTGTGCGCCGCCGTCACACTGAAGCGCTCCAAGGCGCGCAACGCCGGCTGGCTCGCGATCACCTTCGGGTGGGGCTTCGCGGTACTGACCGGTGCCTACGTGGCGGGGGGCGTGTCAGGCGCCCACCTCAACCCGGCGGTCACCATAGGCCTCGCCATCGAGGGCGGCACCAAGTGGAGCGATGTTCCGCTCTACCTGGGCTCGCAGCTCCTGGGCGCGATGATCGGCGCCGTGCTGGTCTGGGCCACGTACTACGGCCAGTTCCAGGCGCATCTGACCGACCCGGAGATCCTCGCCGCCCCGCCGGCCGAGGAAGGCATGGTCCAGGAGAAGGCCGCGCCCGACGCGGGCCCGGTGCTCGGCATCTTCTCGACCGGCCCCGAGATCCGGAACGTGGCGCAGAACCTCGTCACGGAGATCATCGCCACGGTCGTGCTCGTCCTGGCCATCCTCACGCAGGGCCTCAACGACGGAGGCAACGGCCTGGGCGTCCTCGGCGCCATGGTCACCGCGCTCGTCGTGGTCGGCATCGGCCTCTCCCTCGGTGGGCCCACGGGCTACGCGATCAACCCGGTCCGCGACCTCGGACCCCGCATCGTGCACTCCCTGCTGCCCCTGCCGAACAAGGGCGGCTCCGACTGGACGTACGCCTGGATCCCGGTCGCCGGCCCTCTCATCGGCGGCGCCATAGCGGGCGGTCTCTACAACGTCGCCTTCAAGTAGGCGACAGACCCCCAGCACCCTCCGCCAGAGCCGCACCGAGAACTCCCAGGAGCAGACCGTGACCGACGCACACACCGCGGGCCCGTTCATCGCAGCGATCGACCAGGGCACCACCTCCAGCCGTTGCATCGTCTTCGACAAGGACGGCCGGATCGTCTCCGTCGACCAGAAGGAGCACGAGCAGATCTTCCCGAAGCCGGGCTGGGTCGAGCACAACGCGACCGAGATCTGGACCAACGTCCAGGAGGTCGTCGCCGGGGCCATCACGAAGGCCGGCATCACCCGCGACGACATCAAGGCGATCGGCATCACCAACCAGCGCGAGACGACGCTGCTGTGGGACAAGAACACGGGTGAGCCCGTCCACAACGCCATCGTCTGGCAGGACACCCGCACCGACGCCCTGTGCAAGGAGCTCGGGCGCAATGTGGGCCAGGACCGCTTCCGCCGCGAGACGGGCCTCCCGCTGGCCTCCTACTTCGCGGGCCCCAAGGCCCGCTGGCTGCTCGACAACGTCGAGGGCCTGCGCGAGCGTGCCGAGGCGGGCGACATCCTCTTCGGCACCATGGACAGCTGGGTCATCTGGAACCTGACCGGTGGTGCCGACGGCGGCAAGCACGTCACCGACGTGACCAACGCCTCCCGCACCATGCTGATGAACCTCCACACCATGGAGTGGGACGCGAAGATCGCCGAGTCCATCGGCGTCCCGCTGGCCATACTGCCGGAGATCCGCTCCTCCGCCGAGGTGTACGGCGAGGTCAGCGGCGGCCGTCTCGGCGACCTCCTCGGCGGCATTCCCGTCGCGTCCGCGCTCGGCGACCAGCAGGCGGCCCTGTTCGGCCAGACCTGTTTCTCCGAGGGCGAGGCCAAGTCGACGTACGGCACCGGCACCTTCCTGCTGATGAACACCGGCGACAAGCCGGTCAACTCCTACAACGGCCTGCTGACCACCGTCGGCTACCGCATCGGCGACCAGAAGGCGGTCTACGCCCTGGAGGGCTCGATCGCCGTCACCGGTTCGCTGGTGCAGTGGATGCGCGACCAGATGGGCCTGATCTCCACCGCCGCCGAGATCGAGACGCTCGCGTCGTCGGTCGAGGACAACGGCGGCGCGTACTTCGTGCCGGCCTTCTCCGGTCTGTTCGCCCCGTACTGGCGCTCCGACGCCCGCGGCGTGATCGCCGGCCTGACCCGGTACGTCACCAAGGCGCACCTGGCGCGTGCCGTCCTGGAGGCCACGGCCTGGCAGACCCGTGAGATCACCGACGCCATGACGAAGGACTCCGGCGTCGAGCTCGCGGCGATCAAGGTCGACGGCGGCATGACCTCCAACAACCTGCTGATGCAGACGCTCTCGGACTTCGTGGACGCCCCCGTGGTGCGCCCGATGGTCGCCGAGACCACCTGCCTCGGCGCCGCCTACGCCGCCGGTCTTGCCGTCGGCTTCTGGACCAGCACCGACGACCTGCGCGCCAACTGGCGCCGGGCCGCCGAATGGACCCCCAACATGGCCGCGGAGAAGCGCGACCGTGAGTACAAGAGCTGGCTCAAGGCCGTTGAACGCTCCATGGGCTGGCTCGACGAAAGTGGCGAGGAGTAAGACATGACCACCCTGCAGAGCGTCCCTGCCCTCGGGACGCATCCGGCCGCCGGCTCGACTGCGTCGTTCAAAGCAGCGAGCCGCGCCGAGACCCGGGAGCAGCTTTCCAAGGCTCAGTACGACCTCCTGGTGATCGGCGGCGGAATCCTGGGCATCTCCACCGCCTGGCATGCCGCGCAGTCGGGACTGCGGGTGGCCCTGGTGGACGCCGGTGACTTCGCCGGCGCCACCTCCTCCGCCTCCTCCAAGCTGCTCCACGGCGGTCTGCGTTACCTGCAGACCGGCGCGGTGAAGCTGGTGGCGGAGAACCACTTCGAGCGGCGTGCGGTGTCGCGTCAGGTGGCACCGCACCTCGCCAACCCGCTCACCTTCTACCTGCCCGTCTACAAGGGCGGCCCGCACGGCGCCGCGAAGCTGGGCGCGGGCGTGTTCGCGTACAGCGCCCTGTCGGCGTTCGGTGACGGTGTCGGGCACCTGCTCTCCCCCGCGAAGGCTCAGCAGGACGTGCCCGAGCTGCGGACGCAGAACCTGAAGGCCGTGGCCGTGTACGGCGACGACCAGATGAACGACGCGCGCATGGCGCTGATGACCGTCCGCGCGGCCGTCGACTCCGGGGCCGTGGTCCTCAACCACGCCGAGGTCACGGGTCTGCGCTTCACCCGGGGCCGGGTCACGGGCGCGGACCTCAAAGACCGGGTCGACGGCGAGGAGTTCGGCGTGAACGCCCGGCTCGTGCTGAACGCGACCGGCCCCTGGGTGGACCACCTGCGCGCCATGGAGGACCCGAACGCGGCCCCCTCCATACGCCTCTCCAAGGGCGCCCACCTCGTCCTCAAGCGCACCTCGCCGTGGAAGGCCGCGCTCGCGACGCCGATCGACAAGTACCGCATCACGTTCGCCCTGCCGTGGGAGGACATGCTGCTCCTCGGCACGACCGACGAGGAGTACGAGGGCGACCCGCGCGACGTGTCGGTCACCGAGAAGGACACCGACCAGATCCTGGACGAGGCCGCCTTCTCCGTACGTGACCAGCAGCTGAAGCGGGATCTGATCACGTACTCGTTCGCGGGTCTGCGCGTGCTGCCCGGCGGGCCCGGCGACACGTCCAAGGCCAAGCGCGAGACCGTCGTCACCGAGGGACGTGGCGGCATGCTGTCCGTCGCCGGCGGAAAATGGACGACGTTCCGCCACATCGGCCGCACGGTCATGAAGAAGCTCGAGTCGCTGCCCGGCCACCCGCTGGGCGAGGACTTCGAACCGGTCAAGGAGCTGCCGAAGCGGATGCCGCTGCCGGGTGTCGCCAACCCGCGCGCCGTCGCGCACCGCCTCCTGGTCGACAACCCGGCCCCGGGGCCGCGCATGGCGGCCGACACGGCCAAGCACCTGGCGACGCACTACGGTTCGCTGGCCTTCGACATCGCGCGGATGGCCAACGAGAACCCGGAGCTCGGCGAGCGGGTCCACCCGGACGCCCCGGAGATCTGGGCGCAGGTCGCCTACGCCCGCGACCACGAGTGGGCCGAGACGGCGGACGACGTGCTGCGCCGCCGCACCACGCTGACGATCCGCGGCCTGGCCACGGACGACGTGCGGGCCAAGGTCCAGGACGTGCTCGACAAGAAGTAAGTACCTCTGGATCCATGTGACGTGAGGGGCGGCTGCCACGGGGGGAGCCGCCCCTCTCGCCTGTCCCGGTGCGCCGCCATGCCGTGTACATACGCCCGCAACGCCCGGGCGCGAGAGTGGGGGCATGAAGTTCCAGGTCCTGTCCATCATCGGCCATGCGCCGCACCCCCTCACCGGTGAACTCCCTTCCGCCACCGACCGGTTGACGCAGGTCGTCGACGTCGGTGTCGCGGCGGAGGAGTTCGGCTTCGACGCGTACGCGGTCGGCGAGCGGCACGCGGGGGCGTTCCTGTCGTCGAGCCCGACGGTGGTCCTCGGCGCGCTGGCCGCCCGTACCTCCCGTATCAAGCTGCTGACCGGCGTGACGGTCGTGGCGATCCTCGATCCGGTACGGGTCGCCGAGGACTACGCGACCCTCGACCAACTCTCGCGCGGACGCATCGAGTTGGTGATCGGCAAGGGCGCCGAGGCCGGTCACTTCGACCTCTTCGGGCTCGACGAGGAGCGGCAGTGGGACCTCCAGAAGGAGAAGTACGAGCTCCTTCGGCGACTGTGGAGCGAGGAAGGCGTCGACTGGGAGGGCGAGTTCAGGCCCGCCCTGAAGAACGTGACGACGGTGCCGCGCCCGTACGACGGACTGCCGCGCGTCTGGCACGGCTCGGCGACCTCGCTCAACTCCCCCGAGCTGGCGGCCCGGCACGGCGACCCGCTGTTCACGGCCAACGCCATCCAGCCGCGCGCGGCCTACGCGAAGCTCATCGACCACTACCGGGAGCGGTTCGAGGCGTACGGGCACGATCCGGCGCGGGCGCATGTCGCGGCGGGCTCGGGCGGCCTGCTCATCGCGGACTCGCACGAGCGGGCGGTGGCGCGCTTCAAGGAGCTGTACGAGGCGAAGGTCGCGCAGTCCTTCAAGCCGCACCTGGAGGGCAGGGCGGGGTACAACACGCCGTTCCGCACGATCGAGGACGCCATCGCGGACGGGCCCCAGCTGATCGGTTCGCCGCAGCAGATCATCGACAAGATCCTCGGCTACCACGAGGTGTACCGGCACGACCTCCAGTCGGTCACCGTCGACGCCTTCGGGCAGGGGACCGGCGAGCAGGTCGAGACGCTCCAGCGGTTCGCCGAGGAGATCGCGCCGGTGATCAGGAGAGAGGCGCCCAGCTCCCTGTGGGAGTGAGCGCCTCCGCTCCGGAAAGCCGCATCGTCGCCCGGAAACCGCTTCGTTGCCCGGAAAAATCCAGCTTCGCCTCTATGAAGCCGCTTCGTCCGGGGTGTCCGACTCGAGGATGGAGTCCTCCAGCTTGCGCAGCAGCCGCGCGAGTTGGCGGCGCTCCGCCGGGGAGATGTCGCCGAGCATCCGGCGTTCGTTGTCGAGGTGCTCGGTGAAGACCTCGTCGACCTTGGCGAGCCCCTCGTCCGTGAGCCGCGAGTAGACGACCCTGCGGTCGTCCGCGTCGCGCTCCCGGACGATCAGGCCGTCCTTCTCCAGGCGGTCTATACGCAGGGTGACCCCGGCCGACGAGACGAGCCCCTGGTCGGCGAGCTGCCCCGCGGTCAGGCGGAACGGCGCGCCGGAGCGGCGCAGCGCCGTCAGCACGTCGAAGCCGGCGACGGAGAGCCCGTGCCGCTCTATCGACGCGATCAGCTTGGTGTTGTACCGCAGGAACGAGCGGTGCAGCCGGGCGAGGACCTCGAGCGGGGTCGTGTCCAGCTCGGGCCGCTCACGTGCCCAGTCCTCGATGATCTGCGCCACGGCGTCGCGCCGTGGCGCCTTCCGTTCAGCCATCCCCGTCCCCTCGGCCGCTCCCGGGCGTGACGCGATGTCCTACGCCCCTGAAAATCCTACCCCTGAAGCGATCGGGGGCCGGACGCGCGTCGGGCGAAGAGGCGGATCACGGCGATCGTGACGAGAACAGCCGCGGCCGGGACGGCTGCCTTCCGAAGGAGGACGGGCAGGGCGGCCGCGCCGAGGTCCACCGCTTCGGGCTCGCGGGCCGGGGACGGGACCACCGTCGAAGCCTCCGTGGTGGCCGGCTCCCTCAGCAACTCCTCCAGCCGGTCGGCGAATTGGCGCACGATGCGGTCTCCGACCTCGGTCATGATGCCGCGGCCGAACTGGGCGGGGCGACCGGTGATGTCGAGGTCGGTGCCGACGCGGACCCGGGTGCCCGCCGGGTCGGCGGCGAGCGACGCGGTGACGGTGGCGGACGCGGTGCCCGCGCCCCGGGTCTCGCTGCCGCTGAGGTCGAGGACCATCGAGCGGCCGCTCTCGTCGCGGGTCACGGTGCCCTCACCGCGGTAGCTCATCTGCACGGCGCCGACCTTCACCTTGACGCGTCCGGTGAACGCGTCGCCGTCGAGGGTGTCGAGCACGGCGCCCGGCATGCAGGGGGCCACACGGCCGAGGTCGAGGAAGAGTTTCCACGCGTCGTCGGGCGCGGCCGGGACGGTGAAGGAGTGGTCGAGTCGCATGGGTGGGTGTCCAATCGTCGGGGTGGAGCGGCGCCGGGTCAGCGGGCGGCCGTGGGCCGGCCGGCCGCGCGGAGCAGGTCGCGTACGCGGCTGGGTGAGAGGGGGCCGCGCCGGACGACCACGCCGAAGGGGCGCAGCGCGTCCTCGACGGCGTTCGCGATGACGGCCTGCGGGGCGATGGCGCCGCCCTCACCGAGGCCCTTGACTCCGAGGTCGTTCATCGGGCTCGGGGAGTGGATCTCGTCGAGGTCGAGGTCGGGTATCTCGGACGAGGTCGGCACCAGGTAGTCCATATAGGTGCCGGTACGGGGCTGGCCGTCGGGGCCGTAGATCATCTCCTCGTAGAGCGCGCCGCCGATGCCCTGGGCGATACCGCCGGTGACCTGGCCCTCGGCGATCATCGGATTGACGATGACGCCCGCGTCGTGGACGGCCACGTAGTGCAGGATCTCGGTCTCGCCGGTGTGTTCGTCGACCTCGACGACGGCGGCGTGCGCGCCGCTCGAGACGGCGAAGCCGGGCGGGCGGAAGTGCACGGTCTCGCTGAGCTCGGTGCCGTGGCGGCCGTCGGTGGGCTCGGGGGTGCCGGGGAGGGGGGCCCGGCCGGCGAGTTCGGCCAGGGTGAGGGCCGGCCCCTCGGCGGTCTTGGACGTGATGACGCCCTCGCGCAGGTCGAGGCCGTCGGCGGGGACGCCGAGCCGGCGGGCCGCGGCCTCGATGATCTTCTCGCGGACGAGGCGTCCGGCCCGGTGCGTGGCGTTGCCCGCGTTGACGAGGGCCCGGCTGGCGATGGTGCCGACACCGAACGGTGTCGCGGAGGTGTCCCCGCCCACCACGTCGACGGCGTCGAAGGGCACTCCGATCGCGTCGGCGGCGATCTGCGCCATGGACGTGCGATGTCCCTGCCCCTGGGAGGGCGCGCCGATCGCTACCTTGACCCGGCCGCTGGGCGCGATGTCGATGCGGGCGGTCTCGAACGGGCCGAGTCCGGTCGCCTCGATGTACATCGCGAAGCCGACCCCGACGAGCCTGCCGTCGCGGGCGCCCTCGCGCTGCCGGGCGCGCACCCCTTCGACATCGGCCTTGGCGACGGCGCGCCGCAGCAGCTCGGGGAAGTCCCCGGAGTCGTACGACTGCGGCTTGCCGGAGCGGTCCACGAGGCCCGTCGCGTAAGGCATCTCGTCGGGGCCCACGAGGTTGCGCGCCCTCAACTCGGCTGGTTCGAGGCCGAGTTCGGCGGCGAGGCGGTCCATCGCGCGCTCCATCGCGAAGACGGTCTCGGGGCGGCCCGCTCCCCGGTAGGGCGTGGCGAAGGTGGTGTTGGTGAGGACACCGACGACGTCGATGTCCACGTGCGGGACGCGGTAGGGGCCGAGGAGGTGGCACACCGAGTTGTAGGGCACGACCAGGCCGGTCATGTTGTACGCGCCGAAGTTGACGGTGATGCGGTCGCGTACGGCGAGGAGGTGGCCCTGTGCGTCCGCGGCGAGTTCGATGCGGTGGATCTGCTCACGGGCGTGCGAGGAGGCCGTCAGGTTCTCGTTGCGGTCCTCGCGCCAGAGCACAGGGCGGCCCAGGACACGGGCCGCGTACGGGACGAGCATCTCCTCGACGTAGAGGATGCCCTTCTGTCCGAAGCCGCCGCCGACGTCGGTCGCGATGACGCGGACGCGTTCCGGGTCGAGACCGAGCGTGTGCGCCGTGGCCTCCCGCACCCGGTGCGGGGTCTGGGTGTTGGACCAGACGGTCAGCTCGCCGCTGTACGGGTCGACCTGGGCCGAGACCGCGCGGGTCTCGATGGGCGAGGCGACATAGCGGTGGGCCTGGAACTCCTCGCTGACGACGGTGTGGGCCGAGGCGAACGCCGCGTCGGGGTCGCCCACCTTGGTGGCCACGGCGACGGCGGTGTTGTCGCGGAGGTCGTCGTGGAGCAGCGGCGCGCCGTCGGTCAGCGCGCGGTCGGGGTCGACGAGGACGGGCAGGGGCGCGTAGCGGACGTCGACGAGTTCGAGGGCGTCCTCGGCGAGGTAGCGGTTCTCGGCCAGGACGACCGCGACGGGCTGACCGACGTAGAGGACCTTGTCCGTGGCGAGGAGCGGCATCGGGGTGATCGCGACGTACGGGTCGAGGAGTTCGGCGAGGCCGGGCGGGGTACGCAGCTCCTCCCTGTTGAGCATGGCGGGCAGATGGGCCACGTCGGCGCCGGTCCAGACGGCGACGACCCCGGGGGCGGCGAGCGCGGCGGTGACGTCGACCGACCGGATGCGGGCGTGGGCGTGCGGGCTGCGCAGGAAGGCGGCCTCGGCGGCACCGGGCAGGGCGACGTCGTCGACGTAGCGGCCGTTGCCCCGCAGGAGGCGGTCGTCCTCGACGCGCGGAACGGGGCGGCCGGTCCAGGGGCCGCCGTCCGGCGTGTGCTGCTGGGGTGCGTGGGACGGTTCGTGGGACATACGGGTCACTCCCCCCGCCCGGCGGGGCCGCCGGCGAAGCGCTCGTCCAGTGCCTGGCACACGGCACGGCGGATGTTGCGGTAGCCCGTGCAGCGGCACAGGTGTCCGCTGAGGGCATCGGCGACATCAGCCGCGTCGGGCCGCTCCGGCTGTTCGGTCAGCGCGGTCGCCGTCATCACGAATCCGGGAGTGCAGAAGCCGCACTGCATCCCGTGGCACTCGTGGAACGCCCGCTGTACGGGGGTGAGCGGGGCGTCACCGGGGGCGAGGCCCTCGACCGTGCGCAGCTCGGCGCCCGCGCACTGCACCGCCAGGGTCAGGCAGGAGCGGGCCGGCTCCCCGTCGACGAGGACGGTGCAGGCACCGCAGACGCCGTGCTCGCAGCCGACGTGGGTGCCGGTGAGGCGCAGCCGGTCCCGCAGGAAGTCGCTGAGCAACAGCCGGGACTCCACCTGGGCGGTCACGGGCGCGCCGTTGACCGTAAGGCGGATCTCGTGCCAGCCGGAGGGTTCGGCGAGCGGCGGCGGGGCAGCGTGGGTGGCTGTCGCCGGGTCGGGGGTGGCGAGGTCGGTGGTCATGAGCAGCGCTCCCAGGCGAGGGTGCAGGCACGGACGAGGAGGTGGGCGGCGGCCTCGCGGCGGTAGGCGGCCGTGGCGTGGACGTCGTCGGTGGGCGTGAGTCCGGCGAGCGCGGCGGACGCGGCCGCGTCGAGGGCCGCCGCTCCCGCGTCGGTCCCGGTCAGCGCCTCCTCGACGGCGGGCAGGCGGACGGGGACGGGGCCCGCGCCGCAGAAGACCGCGCGGGCGGCGGCGACCGTGCGCCGGTCCGGCGCCCGGCGCAGGGTGACCGCGACGCCGACGGTGGCGAAGTCGCCATGTCTGCGGGCGAGTTCCTCGAAGGCCCAGCCGTCACCGGCCCGCGGCGGCAGGACGACCTCGGTGAGGAGCTCGTCCGGTGCCACGGCGGTCTGGAAGGTGGCCACGAAGAAGTCGGCGGCGCCGACGGTACGGGTGCCGCCGGGTCCGGCGATCACGAATCGGGCGTCGAGCGCGAGCGCGGCGGTCGGCAGTTCGGCGGCGGGGTCGTGGTGCGCGAGGCTGCCGCAGACCGTGCCGCGGTGGCGGATCTGCGGATGCCCGATGCGCCGGATCGCCGCCGCGAGCAGGGGCCACCCCTCGCGCACCGCGGGGTCGTCCGCGGCACGGGACTGGCGGACGGCGGCGCCGATGTGCAGGGCGCCCGACACGTCGGCGTACAGGCGGTCGAGGCCGGGGACCCGCGTGATGTCGACGAGCAGTCCCGGGCGGGCGAGGCGCATGCTGAGCATGGGGATCAGGGACTGGCCGCCGGCCAGGACCTTGGCCTCCCGCTCCTCGTCGGCGAGGAGGGCGAGCACCTCGGCGACACTGCCTGGAGCGCTGTAGTCAAAGGGTGTCGGTTTCAACCGGCTTCCACCAGGCCTCTCGGGTCGACGCATCTATCTAATGCCTAAAATGATTTACACTAAAGTTTCTTCTTGGCAAGAGGGTGCAGCCGATTCGATGAGCTCGAGGTGAGCGATATGCGACACGTGATCGACCAGGCAGCCGCGTGGCAGGCCTCCGCGACCCGCTTCGCGATGGCGACGGTCGTGGCCACCTGGGGCTCCGCGCCGCACGCCGCGGGTACGTCGATGCTGGTCGCCGAGGACGGCCGCGTCGTCGGCAGCGTCTCCGGCGGCTGCGTGGAGGCCGCGGTGTGCGCGGCCTCGGAGGACGTCCTCGCCGGCGCGGGGCCCGCCCGCGAGACGTACGGGGTCAGCGACGACGACGCCTTCTCTGTGGGCCTGACCTGCGGCGGAACCATAGAGGTACTGATCCGCGAGGTCACCGGCGACGCACCGCTCACCCGGGTGGCCGCCGACCTCGCGGCCCATGTCCCGGTAGCGCTGGTGACGCCGGTGGAGGGCGAGCCGGGAAGCCTCGCCGCGGGCGCTTCCGGGGTGAGCGGGACGCTGGGCGACGCACGGCTCGACCGGGCCGCGGCTCAGGCCGCCGAAGCGCTGCTCGCCCGCGGCACGAGCGGCCTCGTACGGGTCGGCGAGCCGGGCTCGGACCCGTCGTGCACGCCCGAGCGGGAACTGTTCGTGCAGGTCTTCGGGGTGCCGCCGCACCTCCTGGTGTGCGGGGCGGTCGAGTTCGCGCGCCCCCTCGTGCGTATCGGAGCGCTGCTCGGACACCGGGTGACCGTGTGCGACGCCCGCCCGGCCTTCGCGACGGCCGCCCGTTTCCCGGACGCGCACGAGGTCGTCGTGGACTGGCCGCACCGCTGGTTCGCGGCCCACGAGGACCAGGTGGACGCGGCCACCGCCGTCTGCGTGCTGACCCATGACGCCCGCTTCGACGTGCCCGTCCTCGAACTGGCGCTGCGCAGCAGGGCCGGGTACGTGGGCGCCATGGGCAGCCGGCGCACGCACGAGGACCGGCTGGCACGGCTGCGGGCCGCGGGGCTCGGCGAGGCCGAACTGGCGCGGCTGCGCTCACCGATCGGCCTCGATCTCGGCGGGCGCGGGCCGGAGGAGACGGCCGTGTCCATCGCGGCGGAGCTCATCGCGGTGCGACGGGGCGGCAGCGGACGGGCGCTGAGCGGCCTCGCGGGGCCGGTGCACGCGTCGTGAGCCATTTTTGAACGGGCGTTTTTGAACGGCTGTTTTTGAACGCGCCCCGCGAGGGCGCGCCGGGCAGGCCGGCCGGTGACCGCGGCCCGGGCGCGCTGCGGCGACTGTGGCCCGGGTGGCTCGCGGCGACGGCGGCCAGGGTGGGTCGCCCCATATGACCGGCCCGAACACCCCAATCTGAACACTCGTTTAATCTGAGGCACGTGGACGCAGAGCACAGCACCCCGGACCGGACCGCCCCCGAGCCCCGTCGCGGTCGCTCCCACGACCCCGAGGGGCGGCGCAGCGCCGTGCTGGAGGCGGCCCGCCGGCTGTTCGCGGCCCAGGGCTACAAGGGGGTCGGCATCCGGGCCATCGCCGCCGAGGCGGGCGTCACCCCCGGCCTGGTCATGGCGTACTTCGGCTCGAAGGACGGACTGTTCCGTGAGGTCGTCGGCGGCGGGACCGGGGTCACCGAGGGTGTGCTCGACGACCCCTCCGTCGGCCGGGAGGAGCTGCCGCGCGCCCTCGCCCACGACTATCTCGACCGCTGGGACCGGCTCCCCGCACACGACCCCTGGCCGGCGTTGATCCGCTCGGGGCTCAGCCATCCCCCCAGCGCCGAGCTGCTGTCCACGATCCTCGACCGGCAGGTGAGCGAGCCCTTGCGGCGGCTGCTCGGCGACTGCGACGAGGCGGACGCGCGGATCGCCATGATCCGCAGCATCCTCTTCGGCGTGATCATGGAGCGCTATCTGTTCGCCCACGAACCGGCCGCGTCGGTGTCGACGGACACGCTGGAGCCCGTCCTCGCGGACGTCCTGACGGCGGCGCTGACCGGGCGGATCCCGGAGCCGCAGGTCCCCGAGCGGCAGGCCCCGGGGCCGGACCCCGCGCCGGCCCGCCGCCCGCCCGCACGCGAGACCCCCGGCGCGTCCGGCCCCGCCGTGTTCGCCGTGTTCGCCGCGCTCAACGCCTGCACCGCGCGCTACCGGACCCTGATCGGCCGCGTCGTGAAGCGGCACGGCATCAGCCTGACCGCCTTCGAAGTGCTGTCCGCGCTGCACGCGACGGGCGCTCCCTACCGGCGCACGATGGGCGAGATCGCCGCGGCCGGCGCGGTCAGCGCGGGCGGTGTCACCCAGCACGCCGACCGCCTCGTGGAGGCGGGCCTCATCGAACGCGAACGTGACGGCCAGGACCGGCGCGTCGTCCGCCTCCGCCTCACCCCGGCCGGGGCCGACCTGGTCGGCCGGGTGGCCGAGGAACGCCGCACACACGAACGGGAGCTGCTCGCGGGGCTCGTACCGGGCGAGCAGCGGCAACTCGCGGCGCTGCTGGACGGTTTGGGACGGTCGATGACAGAGAGACAGGACTGAGCCGGGACGGCGGGACATAGCTGAGCCGGCACGGCGAGACAGGCCTGAGCAGGCACGGCGGGCACGCGAACGGCGCCGGCCCCCTCGCACCCCCCGTGCGAAAGACCGGCGCCGAACACCAAACCCTCTTTCAGGAGTTGAGCTCCTCCAGCGTCTTCCCCTTCGTCTCCACCGCGAACAGCGCGATCACCGCACCCACCGCGGCGACCCCGGCGAGCTGGGCGAAGACGAGCGTCAGGCTGCCGCCCCCGCCGATGATCGCGCCGACCGTGATGGGGCCCAGGATGACGCCGAGGCGGTTCCACAGGCCGCCGAACGCGGCGCCCTTGGCGCGGTTGCGCGTCGGGTACAGCTCGGGCGAGTAGAGGTAGAGGCCCGCGTTGATGGCGTACACGAAGAACGTGGTGCAGGAGGCGAAGATCGCGACCTGGCTGCCCGACGTCACGCCGACCAGGGCGAGTACCGCGAGGGTGAAGGTGGTGCCGCCGAGCGCGGCCACCAGCGCGGGGCGCCGGCCCACGCGGTCGATGACGAGGGCGATGGCCAGAGTGCCGAGGAGTCCCGTCACGTTGCTGAGCAGCGTGTAGACGAGCGCGGTGGTCAGGTCGAGCCCGAAGTACTTGGTGTAGAGCGACGGCAGCCACGTGGAGATGCCATGGTTGACGTAGTAGGCGACGAACCAGAGCCCGGAGACCACGGTCGTGCGGCGCAGGTAGCGACCGGTGAACAGCTCGCGCAGGCGGCCCCGAGACGTCTCCTCCGTGCGGTCCGCGGCCGGTTGCGGCAGGGGTTCCCCGGTGGCGGCGGCGACCTCCTCCTCGATCCGCGTGATGGCCTGTTCGGCTTCCTCGGTACGGCCCTGGGAGAGCAGCCAGCGGGGCGACTCGGCGACATGCTTGGGCAGGACGGCAGCGAGCAGGACGGGCAGGGCGCCGATCACGAACATCGCGCGCCAGCCGAAGTTCGGCACCACCCACACGGCGACGAGGGTGGCCACGGCCAGACCGGCCGGGAAGATCATCTCGTAGATCAGGACGAAGCGACCGCGTTTGTCGGAGCGGGCGATCTCGTTGATGTACGTGGCCGCCACGGGGACGACTCCGCCGATGCCGAGGCCCTGGACGAAGCGGAAGAGCGAGAAGAGCTCGATGCCGTTCGAGAAGGCCACGGCGAGGCTCCCGAGCGCGGTGACGGCGACGCCGAGGGCCACGGTCCGCACCCGGCCGATCCGGTCGCCCAGCCACCCGGCGACCAGGGCGCCCAGGAGCATGCCCACGGAGCCGGTGGTGACCGCGAAGGTGGCCTGGCCCGTGGTCAGGTGCCAGTCCTTGATCAGGACGGGCAGCGCGGAGGCGGCAAGGAGCTGGTCGAACGCCTCGAAGAACGTCACGGCGCCGATCAGGAACCGGACCTTCACGTGCCAGCGGGATTGCGGGAGTCGTTCGAGCCGGGCTGCTATCGAGCCGAGGCCTGGCTTGCCGGCCACAGTCGTCATGAGGGGGTCCTTCCGCGACAACGCGAACAGAGGAGTTGCGCAGACACTAAGAGGACTTATCTAAGCGGTCAATGATTAATGACTTAGATACATCGGAAGAGACCTCACCGTCACCCTCACGTAACCCACCTCGGACAGCGTCGCTCGACGACTTCGCCGGGGGGTCTTGCGGGAAAATAGTTAAGCGCTTAGATTTCTATCACTGAGCAAGCCGACCGGCGCAACCAACGAAAGCGAGCGCCTCGGTGAGCCCAACTCCCCCGCACCCGTTGGCCGTAGACCGCCTGGAGGTCCCGCCCGTGCCTCACCACCCCACCGACATCCTGATCGCGGGCCAGTGGCGACGCGGCGCGGGCGAACCGGTCGATACCGTCGACCCGGCGACCGGAGAGGTGCTCGCCACCGTCCACTCCGCGTCCGCGGACGAGGTCGACGAAGCCGCTCGGGCCGCCGCGCTCGCCGTGGCCGACCCGGCCTGGCACGATCTCCTCCCCCACCAGCGGGCCCGGCTCCTCTACCGCATCGCGGAGCTGACCGAGGACGCCGCAGGCGAGCTCGCGGCCCTCCAGACCGCCGACACCGGCAAGACCCTCACCGAGACGAAGGCCCTCGCGCTCAGCGCGGCCGGCACCTTCCGGTACATGGCGGCGGCCCTGGAGACGGCCGAGGAGACCCTCACCCCGTCCCGCGGCCCGTACGTGACGATGAGCGTGTACGAGCCGATCGGCGTCGTCGGCGCCATCAACCCCTGGAACTCGCCGGTCGCCAGCGACGCGCAGAAGATCGCGCCCGCCCTCGCCGGCGGCAACGCCGTCCTGCTCAAGCCCGCCGCCTGGACCCCGCTGGTCTCCCTCGCGCTCGGGCGCCTGATCCACCAGGCACTCGGCGAACTCGGACTGCCCACCGCCCTGCTGTCGGTCCTGCCCGGCAGCGGCCGGGTCGTCGGGGACGCGATCGTGCACCACCCCCTGGTGACCAGGATCGGCTTCACCGGCGGTACCGAGACCGGCCGGTCCATCGCGGCGGTGGCGGCTTCGAAGCTGATCCCCGCCTCGCTCGAACTCGGCGGCAAGTCGCCGACGATCGTGCGCGCGGACGCGGACGTCGAGCAGGCCCTGGCGGGCGTGATGTTCGGGATCTTCTCGTCCAGCGGCCAGTCCTGCATCGCCGGTTCCCGGCTCTTCGTCGCACGCGAGATCTACGACAGCTTCGTCGGCGAGCTCGTCGAGCGGGTGGGCAAGTTGCGCGTCGGTCCCGGCACGGACCCCGGCACCCAGGTCGGGCCGCTGGTCCACCACCGGCACCGGGACTCCGTTGCCGCCTATGTCGATCTGGCCCGCTCGGAGGGCGCCCGGGTGCTGTGCGGCGGCCGGGCGCCCGACGGCGACGCCTACCGGGACGGCGCGTACTACCTGCCCACCGTCCTCGACGGGCTCCCCAACACCTCACGGACCTGCCAGGAGGAGATCTTCGGGCCCGTCCTGGTCGCCCTGCCCTACGACGACGAGGACGACC
Organism: Streptomyces sp. NPDC055140; assembly: GCF_053607285.1. Lineage (NCBI taxonomy): Bacteria > Bacillati > Actinomycetota > Actinomycetes > Kitasatosporales > Streptomycetaceae > Streptomyces > Streptomyces sp. NPDC055140. The sequence goes on from NZ_JBSGTG010000004.1 coordinate 194,066, forward strand.
TGGTCCGCCAGGCCAACGACTCCGTCTACGGGCTCGCCTGCGGGATCTGGACCCGCGACCACCGGGCCGCGTGGCGCCTGGCCCGCCGGATCGAGGCGGGGACGGTCTGGATCAACACGTACAAGCAGTTCAGCGCGTCCACCCCGTTCAGCGGGATGAAGGACAGCGGTCTCGGTACGGAGAAGGGCCGCGACGCCATCCGCGCCTACCAGCGCCAGAAGTCCCTGTACTGGGGTACTTCGGACGCGCCCCTGCCCTGGGCCAACTGACCGCGCCCCGTCGTCTGGAGACACTCATGCCCCACCCATCGCCAGGACCCGTCGCCCGCCTGCGCTCCCTGCGCTACGTCGAGCTGCTCACCCCCGCCTTCACCGAGGCCGCCGACTTCTACGAGGAGGTCTGGGGCCTGCGGACCGTCGAGGCGGAGCGCGGCGCGGCGGCCTGGCTGCGCGGCACCGGTGAGGAGCACCACGTCCTGCACCTCACCCGCGCGGACCGCACGGGACTCGGCCGGCTCGCGTTCGCCGTCGCCACGCCCGCCGAGGTGGACGAGGCGGCCCGGCGCCTGGAGGCCCGCGGGATCACCCCGGTCTTCGGCCCCGGACCGCTCGACCAGGTGGGCGGCGGCTACGGCCTGCGCTTCACCGACCCCGAGCAGCGGCTCGTGGAGATCAGCGCGCAGGTCGAGGCGGTCGCGCCGCGCGGCAGGGACGCCGCCGTCCCCGTCGGCGTCACGCACGCCGTCCTGAACACCGCCGACATCGACGCCTCCGTCGCGTTCTACTGCGACGTCCTCGGCCTGCGCGTCTCCGACTGGTCCGAGCACCAGATGGCGTTCCTGCGCTGCAACGCCGACCACCACTGCATCGCGTTCAACCAGGCCGAGTGGGCTTCCCTCAACCACGTGGCGTACGAGATGAGTTCGGTCGACCACTTCATGCGCGGGCTCGGCCGGCTCAAGCACCACGGCATCGACCCGCAGTGGGGGCCGGGGCGTCACGGGCCCGGCAACAACACCTTCTCCTACTTCACCGACCCGTCCGGCCTCGTGTGCGAATACACGTCCGAGGTCGCGCAGATCGTCGAGGACGCCTGGATCGCGCGGGTGTGGCGGCGCGTGCCCGAGCTGTCCGACCTGTGGGGTACGGCGGGCCCGCCGTCCAAGGAGATCCGCTGCCACATGGCGGGGTCGCCCGACCCCGGTCCGCTCGCATCCGCTTCCCTGGAGGTCTCCGCATGAGCACGGTACGCAAGGTGGGCCTCGTCGGCTGGGGCGCGATCGGACGTGTCGTCGGCACCGCCCTCGCCGAACAGCAGGTCCCCGGCGCCGAGTTGACCTGCATCATCGACAACCGCCCCCTCGGCGACACGGCGCCCGCGCCCCAGCGGACCTTCGACGAGGCCCTGGAGTGCTGCGACCTGATCGTCGAGGCGGCCGGGCAGGGTGTCGTACGGGAGTGGGGCGAGCGGGTCCTCGCCTCCGGCACCGATCTGCTCGTCGCGTCGACCGGGGCGCTGACCGACGACGAGCTGTCCAAGCGGCTGCTCGCGGCGGGCCCCGGCCGGGTGTACTTCACCGGCGGCGCGGTCGGCGGGCTCGACCTCCTCCAGGCGGTGCGCTCCCTCGGCCCCCTCGACGAGGTGCGGCTCACCACCACCAAGCTGCCGTCCACCCTCGAACAGCCCTGGATGGACGAGGAGTTGCTGTCCAAGCTGCGGACGGCGACCGGGCCCGTCGAGGTCATGTCCGGCACGGCGCGCGACATCCCCGTGAAGTTCCCCAAGTCGACGAACGTGGCCGCCTCGGTCGCCCTCGCCGTCGGCGACCTGGACGCTGTGCGGGTCCGGGTCGTCGCCGACCCCGGCGCCCGCCACACCCGGCACGTCGTCGAGGCGTCCGGCGCACACGGCGCGTACCGCTTCGACGTCGCGCACCTGCCGGACCCGGGCAACCCCGCGACCAGCCAGGTCGTGCCGTACGCGGTGCTGCGCAGCCTGGCGGCGCTGGCCGGGCGGACGGGCCAGATCCTGTGAGCGCCGTCCATGTCGAGGAGGCGGGCGACCACGGCCCCCTGCTGCTGTGCCTGCACGGCATCGGCTCCTCGTCGGCGGCGTTCGCCCCGCAGCTCGCCGAGCTGTCCGTGTACGCGCGGGTCGTGGCCTGGGACGCGCCCGGCTACGCCAAGTCGCCGGATCCGGAAGGGCCGTTGGACCTGGACGGATTCGCGGATGCGGCGGCCGAGCTCATCCGGGAGCGCGGCGGACGCGCGCACGTCCTCGGTGTCTCCTGGGGCGGGGTGATCGCGCTGCGGCTCGCGGCCCGCCACCCGGATCTGGTCGAGTCCCTCGTCGTCGCCGACTCCAGCGCGGGATCCGGCACCGACCCCGCCAAGGCCGAGGGCATGCGGGCGCGGGCCGCCGAGCTGGCCGAGCTCGGACCGCGCGCCTTCGCCGAGAAGCGCGGACCGCGGCTCGTGTCCGGCGGGGCGCCCGAGGAACTCGTACAGCGCGTCGTCGACACCATGGCCGGGTCCGTGCGGCTGCCCGGCTACGCCTACGCCGCCGAGTCCATGGCCTCCGCCGACCTGCGGGCCGAACTGCCCGCGATCGCCGCGCCCACGCTCGTCCTGTGCGGCGACCAGGACCAGGTCACCGGCGTCGAGGCCTCACAGGTCCTCGCCGGCGCCCTCCACAAGACCGCCTACGTGATCGTCAAGGACGCCGGTCACCTGGCCAACCAGGAACAGCCCGCGCGCTTCGACGCGTGGGTCCTGTCCCACCTCCGCATCACCGCCCGCATCCCCGAGTAGGAGTCCAGCCATGCCTCTGACCACCACCGACTACGACAACGGCAGCGACCTCGGCAAGTACACCGACTCGCTCATCGCCACCAAGGAGTCCCGCGTCGCGGACTTCAACACGCTCTCCTTCCAGGAGAAGGCGGGCCCGCAGTACCGCCGCGGCCAGATCCGCTACGTCGGCTCCGGCGCCACCGGCAACCACGAGAACGACTCGCGGATCCTCCCGTCCGGCGGCTTCACCTTCTCCAACATGCTGCTGCCGCCCGGCGCCGAGGGCCCCGAGCACACCCACCACGACGTCGAGGAGGCCTTCTTCGTCCTGGAGGGCCAGGTCCGCGTCGGCATCCACCGCGGGGCCGGCGAGGTCGAGTACCGCACCCTCGGCTACCGCGACATGATCGTCGTCCCGGCGGGCGTGGCCCGGTCCCTGAAGAACGAGGGCGACACCGACGCCCTGTTCTGCGTCGTCATCGGCACGCAGAAGCCGCAGGTCCCGACGTACCCGGAGCACTCGCCGATGCACGGTGTCACCCGTGACTGACCCCTCAGGGGGTGCCGGCACCGTCGTCGTCACCGGGGCGGGCCGTGGCCTGGGGCTGGCCATGGCCCGCCGGGCCGCCGAGGACGGCTTCCGTGTCGTGGTCGCCGAGCTCGACACCGAGCGCGGGACCCACGCGGTCGAGGGACTGCGAAGGGACGGGCTCGACGCCCACTTCGTGCGCTGCGACGTGGCCGACCCCGAGTCGGTCGCCGAACTCGCCGGTCGCGTACGGGATCTGGGCCCGCTGTACGGCCTGATCAACAACGCGGCTCTCGCCAACGGCGTCGGCGGCAAGGAGTTCCAGGACATCGACGTCGAGGTGTGGGACCGCCTGATGGCGGTCAACGCCCGCAGCCCCTGGCTGGTGTCGAAGGCCCTGTACCCCCTCTTCGGCTCGCCGGGCCGGATCGTGAACGTCGCCTCGGACGCCGCGCTCTACGGCTCGCCCCGCCTCGCCCACTACATCGCCTCGAAGGGCGCGGTCATCGCGCTGACCCGGGCGATGGCCAGGGAACTCGGCGACAAGGGCATCACCGTCAATGCGGTCGCGCCCGGCCTCACCGAGTGCGAGGCCACCGAGACCGTCCCCGAGGAACGGCACGAGCTGTATCGCTCGGGCCGGGCCATCTCGCGGCCGCAGGAGCCCGGCGACCTCATCGGTCTCGTCGCCTTCCTGCTCGGCGAGGAGTCCCGCTATCTCACCGGACAAGTGATCGCCGTCAACGGCGGCTTCACGATGAACTGACCCACAGGAGTGCAGAATCATGGATCTGGGCCTCGCCGACCGGACCGTCCTGGTCACCGGCGGCAGCTCGGGCGTCGGCCTGGCCACGGTCCGCGCCCTTCTGGACGAGGGCGCGCGCGTCGCGACCTGCGGCCGTGACGCCGACCGCCTCGCGAAGGCGGCCGCGCGCCTCGGCAGCGACCGCCTCCTGACCGGCGTCTGCGACGTGCGGGACGCGACGGCCGTACGGGACTTCGTCCGGCATGCCGCCGACACCTTCGGGGGCCTCGACGGGCTCGTCAACAACGCGGGCCAGTCCCGTATGAAGAGCCTCGACGAGTCGACCGCCGAGGACTGGCGCGACGAGCTGGAGCTGAAGTTCTCCGGCGTCCTCAATCCGCTGCACGCCGCCCGCGCCCATCTCGCCGCGTCCGACGCCGCGTCCGTCGTGAACGTCAACGCGGTCCTGGCCAAGCAGCCGGAGACCCGGCTGATCACGACGAGCGCCGCCCGCGCCGGCATCCTCAACCTCTCCAAGTCCCTCGCCACCGAGCTCGCCCCCGAGGGGATCCGCGTCAACTCGGTCTGCCTCGGCCTCGTCGACACCGGCCAGTGGACCCGCCGGCACGCCGCCGCGGAGTCCGGGCTCTCCTACGAGGACTGGCAGGCGGAGCTCGCCGCCGACCGCGGGATCGCGCTCGGGCGGCTCGGCCGGGCCGAGGAGGTCGCGTACGCGATCGTCGCGCTGCTCTCGCCGCGAGCCTCGTACATCACCGGAACCAGCATCGACGTCTGCGGCGGAGTCGGCCGCTCCATCCTCTGAGGAGACCACTATGCGTTACGACACCGGAGGCGATCTCCTCGTCGCCGTTCTGCGGGAACTGGGCATCGACACGGTCTTCGGGATCGTCAGCGTGCACAACCTGCCGCTCGTCGAGGCCGTCGACCGCGAGCTGCGGTTCGTGCCCGTGCGGCACGAGGCGTCCGCCGTCAACGCGGCCGACGCCTACGGCAGGGCCCGCGGCACGCTCGGCTGCGCCCTCACCTCGACCGGGACGGGCGCGGGCAACGCGGCCGGCTCCCTGATCGAGGCGCTGGCGTCCGGCACCTCCGTCCTGCACATCACCGGGCAGGTCGAGTCGGAGTTCCTGGGCAGCGGCCGCGGTTTCATCCACGAGACCAAGGACCAGCTGGGCATGCTGACGGCGGTCTCCAAGTACGCCGCGACGGTGCCGTCCACCGACGCGGCGGGCCGCATCCTGCGCGAGGCTGCCCGCGCCGCGCTCACCGCCCCGGGCGGCCCCGCGAGCGTGGAGTGGCCGGTCGACCTCCAGTACGCGGCCCAGACCGACACCGCCGTGGAGGAGTCCACGGAGGCCGCCGTGCCCGCGCCCGGTGACGACGAGCTCGCCGCTGCGGGCGCCCTGCTGGCCTCGGCCGAGCGCCCGGTGATCTGGGCCGGTGGCGGTGCCACGCGCGCCCGTACCCAGCTCGCGGACCTGCTCGCCGCGACCGGCGCCGCTCTCCTGACGTCCAACTCCGGTCGCGGGTCCGTCCCCGAGGACCACCCGCAGGTCGTCGGCAACTTCGCGACGACGCCGGCCGGGCGCGCCCTGCTCGCCGACGCCGACGTGCTTCTCACGATCGGCACCCACTTCCGGTCCAACGAGACCGCCGACTACGGCCTCGAGCTCCCCGCCGCCCACATCCAGATCGACCTGGCCGCGGACGCGCTCGGCCGTGTGTACCCGGCCCCGCACGCGCTGCACGGCGACGCCGCCGGCGTGCTGGAGCGGCTGCTCCCGTACGCGAAGCCCGCCGAGCCGGGCTGGACGGCGCGGGCCACCGCGGTCCGCGACGAGGTACGCGCCACCCTGCACGACAACATCGGCCCGCAGGCCGCCATCTGCGACGCGATCCGGGCCGCGCTCCCCCGCGAGGCAGTCGTCGCCCGCGACGTCACCATCCCGTCGAGCAGCTGGGGCAACCGCCTCCTCGACATGTACGACCCGCGCGACAACGTCTTCCCGCGCGGCGGCGGCATCGGGCAGGGCCTCGGCATGGGCATCGGGGCCGCGCTCGCCAGGCCCGACGCGCCCACGGTCGTCATCGCCGGCGACGGCGGGCTCGCCGTGCACCTCGGTGAACTGCTCACCCTCGCCCAGGAGCGCCCCCGCCTGACCCTCCTCGTGTTCAACGACGGCGGCTACGGCGTCCTGCGCAACATGCAGGACCGGCACAGCGACCGCCGCTCGGGCGTCGACCTCGCCACTCCCGACTTCGAACTCCTGGCCCGGGCCTGCGGGTTGCCGTATCTGCGGATCGCCGCCACCGAGCACGCGGAGCCCGTCATCTGCGAGGCCGTCGCCTCCGACGGGCCGACGCTCGTCGAGGTCGACCTCGCGGCGCTCGGCCCGATGAAGAACCCGTTCACCCCGCCCGTGAAGATCCCCACCGCGTAGGGAGGCCCCGCAGCCATGACCGCAACCGACGAGACCCTCCTGGACCTCCTCGTACACCGCATGACCTGGGAGGCCGACGGCGTCCTCTCCGTCGAGCTGACCCACCCGGACGGCAAGCCCCTGCCCGCCTGGGAGCCCGGCGCGCACCTCGACGTCCACGTGGGCGGGCAGGTCCGCCAGTACAGCCTGTGCTCGGACCCGCGCACCCCGGCGTCGTACCGCATCGGCGTCCTCAACGAGCCGTCGTCACGTGGGGGTTCGCGCCATGTGCACACGAAGCTGCGCCCCGGCGGGCGGGTCACGGTGTCGGCGCCGCGCAACCACTTCACGCTGGAGGACGCGCCGGGCTATGTCTTCGTCGCGGGCGGCATCGGTGTGACGCCGATCCTCGCGATGGCCCGCGAGGCCGCACGCCGGGGCGCCGCGTGGCGCATGGTGTACGGCGGTCGCAGCCGGGCGTCGATGGCGTTCGTCGACGAACTCACCGCGCTGGGCGGCGATCTGACGGTGGTGCCGCAGGACGAGCAGGGCCACATCGACCTCGCGTCCACTCTCGCCGGGCTGCCGGAGGGGACGCTCGTCTACTGCTGCGGTCCCGAGCCGCTGCTCGCCGCCGTCGAGGCCCTCTGCCCGGCGGACCGGCTGCGCGTCGAGCGGTTCGCGGCCCCGGTCGTCGAGCGGTCCGCGGACGACGAGGGCTTCGAGGTCGAGTGCCGCACCTCCGGGCTCACGCTCACCGTCGGCGCCGACACGTCGATCCTGGAGGCGGCGGAGGCGGCCGGCCTGGACGTGGCCAGCTCCTGCCGCGACGGGATCTGCGGGTCCTGTGAGACCCGGGTGCTCGACGGCACGCCCGACCACCGCGACTTCCTGCTCTCCGACGCCGAACGGGCCGCGGGCGCCTCGATGATGATCTGCGTCTCGCGCTGCGCCTCCGGCCGCCTGGCCCTCGACCTGTAACCCCTTCCCTGGAGGCACGTGTGACCACCACCTGGCCGTACCTGGACGTCCACCAGTCCCGTACGCACGAACCCACCCCCTACGAGTACAAGCTGGCCGCCACCCTCGAAGAGGTCTTCACCAAGGACGGCCACGAACTCGCCGACGTCATCCGTGGGCTGAACGCCCGCCAGGTCCACGCCCCCGACGGCGCCCCGTGGACCGAGGACTCGTTCCGCGCCGAGATGCACCGACTGGGAGCGTGACCCCGATGACCGCCGACCACATCTACGCGACGGGCCTGCGCAACCAGTGGCACCCCGTCGTGCCGTCCTCGTTCGTCGCGCCCGGCGCCATGCGCAAGGTGACCGCGCTCGGCGAGCAGTGGCTCCTGTTCCGCCGCTCCGACGGCACGCTGTCCATGCTCGCGGACCGCTGCCCGCACCGCGGCGCGCCCCTGTCGCTCGGCAAGCACCTCGGCGACCGGGTGGCGTGCTGGTACCACGGCGTCGAGGTCGAGGGCGACGGCACCGTCTCCTCGGTGCCCGGCCTGCCCGGCTGCAACCTGGAGGGCAAGAAGCTCGTCAGGTCGCTGCCCGTGCGCGAGGTCGGCGGCGCGGTCCTGGCCTACTTCGGCGACGAAGAGCACCCGGAACCGGCCGAGTTGACGCTCCCGGAGCCGCTGACCGACCCCGGCACCGACGCGATCCTGTGCTACGCGGAGTGGGACGTGCCGTGGCGCTACGCCGTCGAGAACCTCCTCGACCCGATGCACGGTGCCTTCCTGCACCACGACTCGCACACCATGTTCGACGGTGACACGACGGCCAAGTTCCGCATCCGCGAGACCGACCGGGGCTACTTCTTCGAGAAGACCGACCAGCGGGGCGTCAACTTCGACTGGGTCGAGCTGTGCCAGACCGGCGTCGACTGGGTCGACCTGTCGATCCCGTACCCGCCGTCGGCCGGCCCCGGCGGCCCGTTCGGCATCGTCGGCATGGTCTGCCCCGTCGACGAGAAGCGCTGCGGCGTCTTCTTCTGGCGCTACCGCAGGGTCGAGGGCTGGCAGCGCGACACCTGGCGCTTCCTCTACAAGACCCTCATCGAGAAGCGCCACTGGGATGTGCTCGAACAGGACCGCGTGATGCTGGAGGCCATGCCGGCGGACGCCGACCAGCGCGAGAACCTCTACCAGCACGACCTGGGCGTGGTGCGCCTGCGCCGCATGTACCGGGCGGCCGCCGCGGAGCAGGCGTCCGCGTGAGTCTGAGAGCCCGCTGGGCCGGCGTCCTCAGCCTCCTGGTCATCGTCCTGATCAGCTACGTGGACCGGGTGAACGTCTCCGTCCTCATCACCGACGAGGCGTTCACCGACCACTTCGGCATCACCGGTGACCGGGTGGCTCAGGGCGCCCTGTCGACCGTCTTCCTCGTGGGTTACGGCATCGCGGCCTTCTTTCTCACCCCGTTCTACGAGACGACGCTCGGGGCGCGGCGCGGCCTGTTCGTGAGCGTGGCCCTGTGGTCGGTGATGACGCTGCTGTCGCCGTACGCCCTGGGCGCGCTCACGCTCACCGTCCTGCGTGCCCTGCTGGGCGCGGCCGAGGGGCCGCTGTTCTCGCTCAAGACGATGTACGTGCGCGAGCACTTCCCGCCGCACGAGGCGGGACGGCCGAACGCGGTCAGCTCGATGGGGGTGTCCCTGGGCACGGCCGCGGGCCTCCCCCTGATCACGTATCTCGTCTACCACTTCGACTGGCATACGTCGTTCCTCGCCCTGGCCGCGCTCAACGCGGTGATCGGCCTGCCGCTGATAGCCCTGTTCGTCCGTGGCCGGGGTGTGGCGGGGGCCCGCCGGTCCGGGTTCGGTACCACCCTCAAGGGCGCCCTGAGCATGCCGCGCCTGGCGCCGATCCTGCTCATCGAGATCGCCACGCTCGCGTATCTGTGGGGTTCGAGCGCCTGGCTGCCGACGTATCTGATCCAGGAGCGGCACTTCTCCCTGACCGCCATGGGCGCCGTGTCATCGCTGCCGTTCCTGATGTCGCTGGTGTCCGGGTTCCTCGGCGGGCTGCTGCTCGACCGGCTGCCGCGGCGGCTGCTCGCGCTGCCGTTCGTCGTCGGCTCGGCCGGCACGGCGGTCTGTGTCCTCCTCGTCGCCGGGGCGGACAGCGACGGGGCGGCGACGACGGGCCTGATCCTCGCGGGCGCGTTCTGGGGCCTGCAGGGTCCGGCGATCCCCACGCTGGTCCAGCACTGTGCGCCGGCCCGTTTCGTGGGCAGCGCGTACGGGGTGGTCAACGGGGTCGGCAACCTGGTCTCGGCGTTCATGCCGATGCTGATGGGCGTGGCCATCGCGGCGAGCGGCGGGCACGGCTTCGGCGCCGGGTTCACGCTGCTGGCCGGGGCGCAGTTGATCACGCTGGTGTGCGGGGCCTGGCTGCTCGCGCGGCCGGTTCAAGGCCCGTCGGGCGCAGGTGCGAAGTCCTCGACAGAGTGCTCCGACTTGGAGCACAGCGAGGCGAGTTGAGGCCGCCCGGCCGGGGAGATCCCGGCCGGGCATGCGTCGTTCGTCGTCCGGGTGTTCCGTTCCACACCCGCACGATCAGGTCGTGGTTGCGGGACTCCGCCCCGCCCACCGCATCCCTGCACACATAATGAGCCGATACATCGGAGGTATCGGCGCTCCAGACGGTGGCGCTCCAACCGAGGACAGGGAGGCCGCCATGGCTGTCACCGACGAGGCCATCGAGAAGATCAAGGGCATGATCGTCTCCGGCGCCCTGCGCCCGGGCGACCGGCTCCCCAAGGAGAGCGAACTCGCCGCCGACCTCGGCCTGTCCCGCAACTCCCTGCGCGAGGCCGTCCGCGCCCTGTCCCTCATCCGCATCCTCGACGTGCGGCAGGGCGACGGGACGTACGTCACAAGCCTCGACCCCCAACTCCTCCTCGAGGCCCTGAGTTTCGTCGTCGACTTCCACCGCGACGACACCGTCCTCGAATTCCTCGCGGTGCGTCGCATCCTGGAGCCGGCCGCGACCGCGATGGCCGCCACCCGGATCGACGAGGCACGGCTCGACGCGCTCGCGGCCCAGCTGGACGCGCTCGGAGCCGCGCCCTCGGTGGAGGAACTCGTCGCCTCCGACCTGGAGTTCCACCGCGGCATCGTGCAGAGCTCGGGCAACTCGGTCCTGTGCTCGCTCATCGACGGCCTGTCCGGCCCGACGACCCGTGCGCGCGTCTGGCGCGGGCTGACGCAGGAGGACGCGGTCAGCCGGACCCTGCACGAGCACCGGGCGATCCTGGCGGCGCTGCGCGACGGTGACGCGGAGGCGGCGCGGTCGTGGGCGACGGTGCACATCGCGAGCGTGGAGCAGTGGTTGCGCTCGACGCTCTGACACGGGTTCCGCTACGGGCGTGAAAGGGGAGTGCGAGGGCGGATCGCGGGGCAGTGATCCGGTCACTCCCCCCGCACAAGGGGGCTGCGGATGGCCCTCGCGGACGCCGTAAGGTGGGCAGGTACGCGATGGGGGTCCCCCCAGGCCACCAGGGCACTGGGGGAACGTCGGAAGGAGGCGCTGGGTGATCGAGCTCGAGGGGGTTCCCGAGCTGGTCGACCCGGTCATGGTGGCCGCGTTCGAAGGCTGGAACGATGCCGGTGACGCCGCCTCCGCCGCGGTCGCGCATCTCGACAAGGAGTGGAAGGGCGAGGTGTTCGCGGCGCTCGACGCCGAGGACTACTACGACTTCCAGGTCAACCGGCCGACGGTGTGGCTCGACGGCGGTGTGCGCAAGATCACCTGGCCGACGACCCGGCTCTCCGTGGTCAGGGTCGGCGGCGACAAGCCGCGCGACCTGGTCCTGGTCCGGGGCATCGAGCCGTCGATGCGGTGGCGTTCGTTCTGCAACGAGCTGCTCGGCTTCGCGCACGAGCTGGGCGTCGAACTGGTCGTCATCCTGGGCGCGCTGCTCGGCGACACCCCGCACACGCGGCCCGTGCCGGTCAGCGGCGTCACCTCCGACGCGGACCTGGCGCGCACCATGGACCTTGAGGAGACCAAGTACGAGGGTCCGACGGGCATCGTCGGCATCCTCCAGGAGGCCTGCACGCACGCGGGCGTCCCCGCGGTCTCCCTGTGGGCGGCGGTGCCGCACTACGTGTCGCAGCCGCCGAACCCGAAGGCGACGCTGGCCCTGCTCAACCGCCTGGAGGACCTGATCGACCTGCGCATCCCGCTGGGCGAGCTGGCCGAGGACTCCCGGGCGTGGCAGCTGGGCGTGGACCAGCTGGCGGCGGAGGACAGCGAGGTCGCCGAGTACGTGCAGTCGCTGGAGGAGGCCCGGGACACCGCGGAGCTTCCCGAGGCGTCCGGCGAGGCGATCGCCCGCGAGTTCGAGCGCTATCTGCGGCGCAGGGACGGCGGCGGCCCTCCGGGCGGTCCGGCCGGCCACGCGACGGACGCCGGCGACACGGCGTCGTACCTGCGGGACACCCCGAGCGAGCGCACCCGGCCGCCGCGGCCCCAGCGCCCCGATCCGGGCACGGAAGGCCCCGGCGGGACGGGCGACACGGACACGTCCGCCGACTCCGGGGACGATTCCTCCGAGGACTCGCCGGAGTAGGACGAAGACGGCTCAGCAGGGGCGGTGCACACATGGTGTGCACCGCCCCTTCGCTGTGCGCCTGCCCTCGCACGGGCAAACGTGACCGCCCCCGAACTCCGTGGAATTCGAGGGCGGTCGAGGGATGTGTGCCCCGGGACCGGGCCCGGGACCGAGGCGTCTAGAGCGCCACTCCGAGCAGGGCGTCGACCGCGCGGGACACCACGCCGGGCGCCCCCTCGTCCGTGCCGCCCCGCTCCGTCTGAAGCGCGGCCCAGCGGTCCACCGCGAGCAGCGCGGACGGTGCGTCGAGGTCGTTCGACAGCGCCTCGCGGATCTCCACGACGAGCGCCTCGGCGGCCGGACCGTCGGGGCGGGACACGGCGGCACGCCACCGGCCGAGCCGCTCGACGGCGTCGCTCAGGACCTGGTCGGTCCACTCCCAGTCGGCCCGGTAGTGGTGCGCGAGGAGCGCGAGACGGATCGCGGCCGGGTCGACCCCGTCGCGCCGCAGCTTCGAGACGAAGACGAGGTTGCCCTTGGACTTGGACATCTTCTCGCCGTCGAGCGCGACCATGCCGGCGTGGACGTACGCCTTGGCCATCGGGAACTCGCCGGTGAGTACCTGCGCGTGCGAGGCGCCCATCTCGTGGTGCGGAAAGGCCAGATCGGACCCTCCGCCCTGCACGTCGAAGCCCATGCCCAGGTGGTCGAGGGCGATGGCGACGCACTCGATGTGCCAGCCGGGCCGGCCGCGGCCCAGCGAGCCGCCGTCCCAGCTCGGCTCGCCCTCGCGGGCGGCCATCCACAGCATCGGGTCGAGCGGGTTCTTCTTGCCCGGGCGGTCCGGGTCACCGCCCCGCTCGGCGGACAGCAGCCGCATCGCCGCGGCGTCCAGGCGCGAGACCTGGCCGAACCGGGGGTCGGACTCGACGGAGAAGTAGACGTCGCCCTCGAGCTCGTAGGCGGCGCCCATGTCCCGGAGCCGTTCGACGAGCGGCACGATGCCGGGTATCGCCTCGACGGCTCCGATGTAGTGCTGCGGCGGCAGCATCCGCAGGGCGGTCATGTCCTCGCGGAAGAGGGCGGTCTCGCGCTCCGCGAGTCCGGTCCAGTCGACGCCGTCACGAATCGCGCGCTCGAGCAGCGGATCGTCGACGTCCGTCACGTTCTGGACGTAGTGAACCTGCCGCTTGGTGTCGAGCCACACGCGCTGGACGAGGTCGAACGCGTTGTAGGTCGCCGCGTGACCCATATGGGTCGCGTCGTACGGGGTGATCCCACAGACGTAGATACGGGCGACGGGACCGGGCTCGAGGGTGACGAGGCCATCGGTCGCGGTGTCGTGGATCCTCAGGTCGCGGCCCTTGCCAGGCAGGACGGGGACCTCAGAAGCGGGCCAGGCATGCATGCCATGAGCCTAACCGGACGGAGCTTCCGCATACGAACCGGACCGGGTCCGATGGCCGGGAAGGCCCTCTTGCGGTCCGCTCGGGTGCCATGTCAGGCCTCGACGGTGGCACGGATGGCGCCCGAGAGTCCGAAGTGGCGGATGCCATACAGCAGATGGGCTCGGAGCCCCGTCACGAAGTACGTCCACCCCTGAGTCTGCCCGACGGCCCGCGCGGCGCCCTCCAGGCTCTGCCCCATGGGCTGCTCGGTGATCGTGAGAAGGGTGGCCGCGCCGTCGTCGGCCCGCTCCAGCTCGATGGTCACGTCTCCCCCGGGCCAGCTCCACGAGATCAGCCGGTCCGTCTCCACGGGCCCGATCTCGACGTCGAACGTCGCGTCGACATGGCCGAAACGCCAGGTCACCGTGGTGTTGGGGATCAGCGGGGCGGAGGCGTCAGCCGTGAAGAAGCTGGACAGCCCCTCCGGGCTCACGATGGAGTTGAACACGTCTTTCACGGGCCGGTCGATCCGGTCCTCGACGATCAGTTTCACGGCGTGGCCTCCGTTCCAGGGATCCCCTGAGGATCTCTTCGAACGTAGCCGCAGCCACGGACATGCGCCCCCGGACGCGGACCGCAGAGCTCGGACGGGCCGGCTCACACAGGCGGCCAGGGGATGGCCGGCCACTCCCCGCTCGGCTCCCGGTGCTTCCCGGTCGTGAGCATCGCGTCGACCCGTGCGCGTACGGCGTCCAGCTCGGCCTCGGTGATCAGCTCCGCGAGCCGCAGCGCGAGGGGTTTCCCGGCCTCCAGGGCGCCCGTGAGCGCCTTCAGGGCCTCGGTCGCCTCTCCGGTCAGGGGCTCCCCCGCCCAGCCCCACAGGAGCGTGCGCAGCTTGTCCTCGGTGTTGAAGGAGACGCCGTGGTCGATGCCGAACAGGCGCCCCTCGGCGTCGACCAGGAGGTGGCCGCCCTTGCGGTCGCCGTTGTTGATCACCGCGTCCAGCACGGCGAGGCGCCGCAGCCGTACGTCGTCGGCGTGCACGAGCAGCGCCGTGCGCCCCTCTCCGACCTCCGCGAACCCGACGGCCTTCCACCCGTCGGACGGCTCCTCACCCTCCACGAGAGCGAGCAGCTCAGCACCCTCGGCGGGCTCCTCGGCCCGGTCGATCCAGAGCTGGCACATGCCTTCGCCGTACGGCCCGTCGCGCAGCACGGTCGGCGGTACGAGGCTCCAGCCGAGGGCCTCGGAGACCTCGTAGGCGGCGACCTCGCGCCGGGCGAGGTTGCCGTCGGGGAAGTCCCACAGGGGGCGCTCGCCGGCGACGGGCTTGTACACGCACGACGCCTCTCGGCCCGCGTGGGTGACCGTGCACAGGAGCACCGCGTTCGACGCCTCACGGATGCGCCCCTGGACCGCCAGCTCGCCCCTGGTGAGGAGGTCCGTGTCCGAGACGGTCACGCTCCTCGCCGGTATCCGTTCTGACGCGGGCATACGTGTCCCTCCGGGTCGAGCGGCAGACTGCACAGGGGGCACGGCGGACGCCCCGCGTTCACGACGTCCAGGGCGCGCTTGGCGAACGCGCGCGCCTGTACGCCGGTGAGCCGGACCCGCAGCATCGGGGGGCCGTTCTCCTCGTCCTGGAGCAGCCGTTCCTCGGCCTCCGCGAGGTCCTCGTCGGAGTCCGCGTCGAGCTCGACGAGCGCCTGCGCCTCGACGATCATCCGCTCCTCCTCGCCGTCCCAGGCGAGGGCCATCGTGCCGACCCGGAACTCCTCGTCGACGGGCGCCTCGAGAGGCGCGGTGTCGTGGATCTCCGTGGGCACGACGGCGGGCACCGGCGCGTTCCCGCCGCTGCGGCGCACGACCTCGTCGAGGAGCTCGTCCATGCGCTCGGCGAGGGCGGCGACCTGGGTCTTCTCCAGGGCCACACTCGTCACACGGGCGCCGGCCGAGGCCTGGAGGAAGAAGGTCCGGCGCCCGGGGAGCCCGACCGTGCCGGCCACGAAGCGCTCCGGGGGGTCGTAGAGGAACACCTGACGGGACACGTCCTGTCTCCATTGGAATCGACTGCTGGGACCGACTGCTTGATCGGGCGCGGCAACAACTGCAGTTACTGCGACGGCTTCACCCTACTGCGGCGGACGATCACGGGGCGCCCGCACCGCCCCCGACCGGGGCGTCCCCCTCGGCCGGCTTCTCGCGCGGGGCGAGCGACGCGAAGTCGCCGGTGTCGCCGAGGCGGACGAGATAGGGGCGGAGCCGGGTGTAACGGATCGCCGTGACCGAGCAGGGCTCCACGGAGATGCGCTGGAAGAGGTCCAGATGAAGCCCTATGGCGTCCGCGACGAGCGACTTGATGATGTCGCCGTGGGAGCACATCAGATAGGCGGCGCCCGGGCCGTGGTCGCGCTCCACGCGCGCGTTCCACTCGCGTACGGCCTCCGCGGCCCGGTGCTGCATGGCCCGCATGGATTCGCCGCCGGGGAACGCGGCGGCCGACGGGTGCTGCTGCACGACCTCCATCAGCGGGTCGTCGACGAGTTCGGCGAGCTTGCGGCCCGACCAGTCGCCGTAGTGGCACTCGCCGATGCGGTCGTCGGTGTGCGGGGTGAGTTCCGGGCGGGCGGCGAGCAGCGGGGCCAGGGTCTCCTGACAGCGCTGGAGGGGGCTCGTGACGATCTCGGCGAGGGGCACCGCGGCCAGCCGCTCCGGCAGCGCGGCGGCCTGTGCGGCGCCGCGCTCGTCGAGGGAGACACCGGGGGTCCACCCGGCGAGCAGGCCCGCGGTGTTGGCGGTGGAGCGTCCGTGCCGGACGAGGATCAGCGTGGGCATGCGGGCCAGCCTAGGCCCAGTGCAACGTGCGGCCCGGGCACCCCCTGGGAAGAATACGAAGCGTGATCGTCGACTGCGGCATCTACCGGGACGGGCGCAGGACCGAGGGGCCCGCTGACTTCTCCGACGCGCTCGCCGAGGCCAGGGCCGAGGGCCACTCCTTCGTCTGGATCGGCCTGTACGAGCCGTCGGAGGCCGAGTTCGAGCGGGTCAGCGCCGAGTTCGGGCTGCATCCCCTGGCCGTCGAGGACGCACTCAAGGCTCATCAGCGGCCGAAGCTGGAGGTGTACGACGACTCCGTCTTCGTGGTCCTCAAGCCGGTCGTGTACGAGACGGACAGCGGCAAGGTCACCTCCGGTGAGATCATGCTCTTCATGGGCGACTCCTTCGTGGTCACCGTCCGGCACGGCGAGGGCGCACCCCTGAAGGTCGTACGTAAGCGGCTCGAAGCCGACCCCGACGTGCTGCGGCACGGCCCCACCGCGGTCCTGTACTCGATCGCCGACGCGACCGTCGACCACTACCTGGAGGTCGCGACCGAGCTCCAGACCGACATGGAGGGGCTGGAGGCGGAGGTGTTCTCGCCGGAGGGGGGCGGCTCGCGCAACACGGCGTCCAGGATCTACACGTTCAAGCGCCAGATCCTGGAGTTCCGCCGGGCCACGGGCCCGCTGATGCTCCCGCTCGCCCGGCTTTCCGGAACCGGCCAGTACGTGGGATCCGTGCCCTTCGTGAACGACTCGGCGCGGCCGTTCTTCCGTGACGTCAGCGACCACCTCCTGCGCGTCAACGAGTCGGTGGACGCCCTCGACCGGCTCGTCTCGGACATCCTGTCGGCGCACCTGGCACAGATGGGCGTGCGGCAGAACGACGACATGCGCAAGATCTCGGCGTACGCCGCCATGGCCGCGGTCCCGACCCTGATCGCCGGCATCTACGGCATGAACTTCGACCACATGCCGGAGCTGCACTGGATGTGGTCGTATCCGCTGGTGATCCTTCTGATGCTCTCCCTGGAACTTCTGCTGTTCCGGACGTTCAAGCGGCGCGGCTGGCTGTAGCGCGCACCTCCCGCGGGGGCCTAGGCGAACTCGACCGCGCTCGCCGCGGGCCCGCCCAGCGCGTTGCGCCGCTCCGGCATCTCCAGGGACACCATCCGCCGCCAGCCGACCAGGCGTTCGTACGCGTACACGGCGTGGATGCCGACCGCGAGCAGGGCCGCCTTGGGCTTCGGCCAGCGCAGGATGTGCCCCATGTGCTCCGTGACGGCGAGGCTGACGTCGCGGTAGACGCGGATCTCCTCCAGGGCGCACTCGCGCAGGATGCGCTGGATGTCGCGGCCGTGGCCCGCGTACGCGAAGCGCAGCAGCTCCTCGTGGCAGTACGCGAGGTGGTTGTCCTCGTCGGCCGAGATCATCTTCACCGCGCGGCCGATGTCGGGGTCGTCCGCGAAGTACTTGCGCAGCAGGTCCATCTGCTCGGAGGCCCGCTGCTCGGTGACCCGGCTGTGGGCGAGATACGTGACGACGTCCCGCACGGTGAGCGGATCGTCGGCCTTGAGCTGCTGGTGCGCGAGGCCGATGCCGTGCTTCTCCAGGAGCATCGTGTAGTCGGTCTCCGGCGGTACGTCCACGGGTTGCAGGCCGCGCTTCTTCATCAGTGCGTTGAAGATCCGGCCGTGCTTGTCCTCGTCCGCGCCGTGCCGCGCCACCTTGGGCGCGAGGTCCCGCTCGCTGAGGGGGACGAGCGCGGCGATTCGGCCGTTCTCCCAGCCTCCCTGCGACTCCCCGCTCGCCGCGATGGAGCAGAAGAGCCGGAAAGACTCGTCGTCGTCGAGGATCTCCTGGAACAGACTCTTGGCCGACAGCATCTCTGGCACCTCCGTGCGCGCCGCGCGTCCGTGCGGGGTTCCGCCGAAAACGAGTCAAATACGGCATGCCGGACCGGGCAACAGCTGTGTGGGGCCACTCGGCCGAAGGAAGGACCCCGAGAGAGGGTCCCTAGGCGTAACCAGGTGCCCGATGAGACGTTGTTACCCGTGACGGCCGTGGCGGGGAAGACCCCCGAGCCCCCACCACGGCCGCAGAACTTTCCTCTCCCCGCGGTTACGCCAGTCCGGCCCGTCCCAGGGCCTCGGTGCCGGCCCGCAGGGCCGCGAGCCGCTCGTCGAGCGTGAAGCCGGCCGGGGCCAGCGTCAGGGTCGTCACCCCGGCAGCCGCGTAGGCCTGCATCCGCTCGGCGATCCGCTCCACGGAGCCGAGCAGCGTCGTCGAGTCGATCAGCTGGTGCGGCACCGCGGCCCCCGCACCCTCCTTGTCGCCGCCCAGGTACTTGTCCTGGATCTCGGCGGCTTCCTTCTCGTAGCCCATGCGCTGGGCGAGCTGGTTGTAGAAGTTCTGCTTCCGGCTGCCCATGCCGCCGACGTACAGGGCGGTGTACGGGCGGAACATGTCGGCGAGCGCGGGCACGTCCTTGTCGGCGCCGAGCGCGAGGGGCAGCGTCGGGACGACGTCGAAGCCCTCCAGGGTCTTGCCGGCCTTCTCGCGCCCCGCCCGCAGGTGCGTCAGGGCGGTCTCCTCCAGGTGCTCGGCGGCCGGGAAGATCAGCAGGGCGCCGTCGGCGATCTCGCCGGTCTGCTCCAGGTTCTTCGGGCCGATCGCCGCGATGTAGAGCGGGATGTGCTCGCGCTGCGGGTGCACGGTCATCTTGAGCGGCTTGCCCGGGCCGCCCGGCAGCGGCAGCGTCCAGTGCTCGCCCTCGTACGACAGCCGCTCGCGGCTCATCGCGCGGCGCACGATGTCGACGTATTCGCGGGTGCGGGCGAGCGGCTTGTCGAACTTCACGCCGTACCAGCCCTCGGAGACCTGCGGGCCGGAGACACCGAGGCCCAGGCGGAAGCGGCCGCCGGACAGGGAGTCGAGGGTCGCGGCCGTCATCGCGGTCATCGCGGGCTGGCGGGCGGGGATCTGCATGATGGCGGAGCCGATGTCGATGCGCTCGGTCTGCGCGGCGACGTAGGAGAGCACCGTGGGCGCGTCCGAGCCGTAGGCCTCCGCGGCCCAGCAGACTGCGTAGCCGAGCTTGTCGGCCTCCCGCGCGACGGCCAGGTTGTCCGCGTCCATTCCGGCGCCCCAGTAACCGAGGTTGATGCCGAGCTCCATGGCCGATCCCCTTACTGATCAGTAACGTCCTTTGTCCGGGCACCCTAGCGCGCCGGTTCGGGGGTCGGCAGAGGCCGGTTGTCCACAGGCCCCCAATAACCGACTTCCGGCCAGTAATCTCAGCGCCCATGGAGCAGAGGCATCTCGGCCGCACCGGCCTGCGCGTGTCCCGGATCGGGCTCGGCACCCTCACATGGGGCCGCGACACCGACGAGCACGACGCCGCGGACCTGTTGAAGACCTTCTGGGAGGCGGGCGGCACACTCGTCGACACGGCCGATGTCTACGGGGGCGGGGAGGCCGAGTATCTCCTCGGGCAGCTCGTCGAGGGCCTCGTGCCGCGGCGCGATCTGGTCATCGCGACGAAGGCGGGCAGCGTGCCCGACCCGGACCGCCGCTTCGACGGCTCGCGCGCCCATCTCCTCTCCGCCCTCGACGCGTCCCTCGCCCGCCTCGGCACGGACTACGTCGACCTGTGGCAGGTCCACGCCTTCGACCCGGCCACCCCGCTCGACGAGACGCTCCAGGCTCTCGACATCGCGGTGAGCAGCGGCCGCGCCCGGTACGCCGGCGTCTCCAACTTCTGCGGCTGGCAGCTCGCCAAGGCCGGCACGTGGCAGCTGGCCGCACCGGGGATACGCACCCGGCTCGCCAGTACGCAGATGGAGTACTCCCTGCTCCAGCGCGGGGTCGAACGGGAGGTCCTGCCCGCAGCGCGCGACCTCGGTATCGGTCTGCTCCCGTCGTCGCCGCTCGGCCGCGGGGTCCTCACCGGCAAGTACCGCAACGCCACACCTGCCGACTCGCGGGGCGCGTCCGACCACATGGCGCCCTTCGTCGCGCCCTACCTCGACGACGCCGCGGCCCGCATCGTCGACGCGGTCACCACGGCGGCGGACGGCCTCGCGGTGACGCCGCTCCAGGTCGCCCTCGCCTGGATCCGCGACCGGCCCGGGGTGGCCGCCCCCATCATCGGCGCGCGCAACTCGCAGCAGCTCACGGCGGCATTGTCAGTGGAGGCCCTTAGTCTTCCTGACGAGATCTGCCAGGCGCTCGACGACGTGTCGGCGCCCGTGCACCGCTATCCCGATCAGGACTGGAGCACGCTGTGAGTACGGAGCCCGCTGCCGCGGAGGGCCACCCGGGCCCGGCCGACACCGACGCGCCCCGCGCCGGGCAAGGCGCGGAGGCCACCGGCCCCGAGGAAGGGGCCGGCACCCCTGATCCGGCCGAGACGGACGAGGGCGCCGGTGCCGCCGCCGGTCAGGACGGAGCCGCCGCCGAAGGCGAGGGTGAGTCCGAGGCCGCTGCCGAGATCGCCGCGCAGCGGGAGTTGCAGGAGCGGATCGCCCAGCGGAAGGCGGCCAAGGAAGGGCCCATCGCGGCCGGGGGGAAGCTGAGCGGTACGGCCGCCGATCTCCTCGCCGCGGTCCGGGCCGTCGAGAGCGGTGAGCGGCCCGCCGCCGTGTTCAGCGAGCCGGCACCGGCTCCCCGCAAGGTCGTCGCCGAGCCCGTCCGCCGTGCGCCGGCCGCCGCGCCCTCGGGGCCTGCCGAACCGGCCGCGGAGGCCGTCGACGCCGTGCGGGCCCTCCTGGCCGAGGGCGGCGCCCCCACCTCGCTGTCCGCACCTGCCGCCGCGACGCTCGGCGAGGGCGCGGACCGCGCGCTCCGGGACGACCCGTGGCAGCTTCTGCGGATCCCGGGCGTGCGCCCCGAGCAGGCGGACGGCTTCGCCCGCGCGCTGCTCGGCGCCGAGTGCGGCCCCGACGACGAGCGCAGGGGCCGTGCCGTCACCGTATGGCTGCTGGAACAGGCCGCGGTCGCGGGGCACACCGCCCTGGACGCGCCTCTGCTCGCGGAGGCGCTCGGCAAGCGCGCCGTGCCCGACCCGGACGAGGCGGTGCAGAGCGCCATCGCGGAGGGCGACGCGCTCGTCTTCCAGGACGCGCTGGAAGAGCCGCCCGGTGGGCCCGCTCGCGCCCCGGAGAGCACCCAGGAGACCTCAGCGCAGGACGGCCCGGAGGACGGCTCGCAGGACGGCGACGAAGCCGAGCGGCCGGTCCGGGTGCTCGTCGGCCTCGAGCGGTACGCGCTGGCCGAGGAGAGCCTCGCCGACGGGCTCGCCCGGATGGTCAACTCCCTTTCCAAGGAAGACAGTTCGCAGGCCCTCGCGGACTGGGAGCCGGTCGCCGCGGCGGCCGGCGGTTCCACCGCCGAGCTGATCAGGGCGGCCGCCGGACACGGCCTCGTCCTGCACACGGGCGCCGAGGCGGCCCGCGCCGAGCCCGCCGCACTCGTCCAGGCCGCGACGCGCCTCGGCCTGCGCGTGTGCGCCGCGGCGCACAGCGTCGACGGGCGGCGCCGCCTCGCCGAGCACTTCGGCCCCGACGCCCCGGAGGGCACCGCGGTCACCGTGTCCGGCCTGCTGTCCGGCACCGAGGGCCCTGGCCGGGACCGGGACGGCGCGCTCGCGGTGGACCTGCTGGTGGTCCTGGACGCGCCGCAGCTCGACGTGGAGACGGCCGCGATGCTCGCCGAGTCGCTCCCGGACGGCGCGCGGCTCGTCCTCAGCGGTGACCCGTCCGTCCTGTGGTCCGCGGGCCCCGGCCGGGTCTTCGCGGATCTCCTCGCGGCCCGCGTGTGCCCCCAGATCGCCTCCCGCACCCCGGACCCCGGCCCGGTCGGCGAGCTGGTCTCCGGCATCGGCGTGGGCGAGCTGAACGAGGTGGCGGCCCCCGGCAAGGAAGTGGTGATCGTGCCGGTGCGCGACGCCGCCGAGGCGATCCATCGGGCCGTACAGCTGGTCGCCGACTCGGTGCCGCGGGCGATCGGCGTGCCCTCCGAGCAGACCCAGGTCATCACCCCCGGCCACGGGGGCGCCGCCGGGACACGCGCGCTGAACGCGGCCCTCAAGGAGCGCCTCAACCCCGGCCCCGGCCGCTTCGGCGGCTTCGACCCGGGCGACCGGATCGCGTACGTACCGGCCCCTGGCCGCACGGTGCCCGGCCGGGTGGTGCGGGCCGACGCGGAGGGCCTGCACCTGGACTGCGCCGGGACCCCGGTCGTCGTACCGCAGGACGCGGTGGAGCGGACCGTGCGGCACGGGTGGGCGCTGACCGCGCACCAGGCGGTGGGGCTGCGGTGGCCCGCGGCGGTGGTCGTGCTGCCGGGCGACGCGACGCAGGCGCTGAGCCGCCCGTGGGTGTACACGGCGTTCGGCCGCGGTGAGCGGCACCTCTCGGTGGTGCACGGCGCGGACGCGGCCCTGCCGCGCGCCGTGGCCGAGGTCCCGGCCAAGCCGCGTACGACGCGACTGCAGACCCTGCTGCGCGCGCAGGTCCCGCCGACGCAGTAGACACACAGCGGCAAGCGTGAGGGGCGGGCGGACCGAAGTCCACCCGCCCCTCACTCGCTCGCTCACACCGTCACCGGCCGTGTCAGGTCGGTTCCAGCTCGTCCTCCGTGGCGCCCGCGACCGCGTCGGGCTCGTCGTCCGCTAGGTCGCCGTCCAGCTCGTCGTCGAAGACGGAGCTGACGTCGAAGCGGCAGACGACCCGCTGCGGATCGGCCTGGTCGAACGGCGCGTCCAGCCACTCCCCCGGCTCCGCCGGTTCGTCCGAGGCCGTCACCCACAGCGTGGAGTCGCCCTCCTCCAGGCCGAACTCCTTGTGCCGGGAAGCGATTTCGTCGGGTTCGAACTCGCCGAAGAGGACACCGAGGGCAGCGTGCACGCTGTTCCCGATGGTCCCGACGGCCGCCGCGGCGCCGTCGCCGAGGTCCGAGTCGGCCTCCACGTCGGCGACCCGCTGGGCCTGCGCGAGCAGTCGCTGCGGCTCCACCACGGCGTAGTCGCGGCGGATGAGCACGCTCAGGGCGTTCGGCTCCTCGGGGCCGGTGTACGGGGGCAGCGAGTCCTCCGTACCGGGAATCTCGAACGGGGTGACCTCGTCGTAGCGGTCGTAGAGGAGCTCGTCGTACTCCTCGGCCGCCGCGGCCAGTTCGTTGAACGCTTCGTAGACGGCCGGATCGTCCTCACCCGACCTGCGCTCGACAGCCGCCAGGTGGCGGTCGAGCGCAGCCTTGACCGCCTCGGCGGCGGCGCGTACCTCGGCAGCGGTGGGCTGCGCAGCATCAGACATAGAGCAGACGCTATCCGTACACAGCCCGTGCCCGCACAATAGATGCGATGCCGGAATACGAATTTGTCGACGTGTACGTCCCTCGCGGGGTCTCCCGCAAGGACGCCACACGCCTGCTGACCGACCATGCCGAGTACGGACACTGGGAGTTGGACCGCCTGAGCCTGCTGCGCGACGGCAGCCGCAGAGTGCGGTTGCGCCGGCGGATCATCCGCCAGCTGCGCGCCACGTGGTGAGTGAACGGAGCGGGCCCCGTCGCTACTGGGCCCGCTCCGTTCCGCACCTTCTCAGTCACGCCGCGTCACGCGGCGGTCACACGCCTGCCCGCGCCCGCCGGTAGAGAAGCGCGCCCGCGAGCAGGGCACCCGCACTGGCCGGCAGGACGGTACCCAGCGGCATCGAGCTGCCGGTCTCGGCGAGCTGCTCCGAACCCTTGGGCTGGGTGACCGTCTGCGGCCCCGGGTGGTTCGGGGTGCTGGGGTGGCTCGGCTTCGACGGCGTGACGGGGTGGCTCGGCTTCGACGGCGTGACGGGGTGGTGGGGCGTGCCCGGCACGGTCTTCGTCGGCGGCTTGGTAGGCGGGGTCGTCGGCTCGCCGCCTCCCGGCGAGTTCGCGCAGTCGTTGCCCCCTGCGGGGTTGAGAAGCCCGATGACCGAGACGCTGTTGCCGCAGGCGTTGACCGGCACGTGGACCGGGACCTGCACATGGTTGCCGGAGCCGACACCGGGCGAATCGCTCGTGCCCCCCTCGGCCGTGGCGCCGCCGCCGTGATGGTGGCTCCCACCGGGGTGGCCGCCGCCCGGCTTCGACGTGTTGGCACAGTCGTTGCCCGACGAGGGGTTGAGCAACCCGACGACGTTCACTGTGTTGCCGCACGCATTGACCGGGATGTCCACGGGGAGCTGGATCGTGTTGCCGGAGAGGACGCCGGGCGATCCCGACGAGCCCCCCTCGGCACCGGAGTCTGCGTGGGCGTAGCCACCGGACACGGCGAGTACGCCGGTCGCGGCCGCCACGGTGATCAGGCCTTTGCGCGTGACCTGTCGCATAGCTTTAACCTGCCTTATGCCTTGCGGAATGCGCACGGGCATCCATACACGTGCGCGGAATACCCAATCGGCCCCGGAGCGCATGGCGCGCACTCCGGGGCCGACGGACTCAGGCCCTCAAGGGGCGATGCACAACAGCGTCACTTGTTGACGCAGGCGTTGCCGAAGGTGGGGTTCAGCAGCCCGATCACGGACACCGTGTTGCCACAGGCGTTCACCGGGATGTGGACCGGAACCTGGATGACGTTGCCCGAGATCACACCGGGAGACTTCACGGCGGCACCCTGGGCACCGGAGTCGGCAGCAGCGATGCCCGCACCAGCGAGCACGAGACCACCCGTGGCAGCCGCAGCAGCGACGACCTTCTTGATCATTATTCCTCCTTGTTGGCAATGCAGTCCCAGCCGCGGACCGCACCTCCTGTAACGAGGAGGGACTGATGAGGCTACGAGCCTATGTTTCCTTTCACTCTTTCCAGTCCAGTGCGTACGCGCAGTCGAATACCGGCGGCGCGGTCCCGCCGGATCAGGACGCGTCGATGAACCGGTCGAGCACACGCACACCGAACTTGAGCCCGTCGACCGGAACCCGCTCGTCGACGCCGTGGAACATGCCTGCGAAGTCCAGCTCCGGCGGCAGCTTCAGGGGGGCGAAGCCGAACCCGCGGATACCGAGGTCGTCGAAGGACTTGGCGTCGGTGCCGGCGGAGAGCATGTACGGCACCGCGCGGGCGATCGGGTCCTCGGCCTGGAGCGCCGTCTGCATGGCGTCGACGAGCGCACCGTCGAAGGTGGTCTCCAAGGCCTTGTCCGCGTGTACGTCCTCGCGCTTCACGTTCGGGCCGAGGATGCGGTCCAGGTCGGCGAGGAACTCCTCCTCGTAGCCCGGCAGATAGCGGCCGTCGACGTGCGCGGTGGCCTGCCCTGGGATCACGTTCACCTTGTAGCCGGCGCCGAGTTGGGTCGGGTTCGCGGTGTTCTGCAGCGAGGCGCCGATCAGCTTGGCGATGCCGCCGAGCTTGGCGAGCGTCTCGTCCATGTTCTCCGGGTCGAGCTCGGTACCGAGCGCGTCGCCGAGCTCGTCGAGGAAGTGCCGCAGCGTCTTGGTCACCCGCACCGGGAACTTGTGCCGCCCCAGGCGCCCGACGGCCTCGGACAGCTCGGTGATCGCGTTGTCCCTGTGGATCATCGAACCGTGGCCGGCGGTGCCGTCCACGGTCAGCTTCATCCAGTGCATGCCCTTCTGGGCCGTCTCGACGAGGTAGAGCCGTAGCTTCTCGTTGACGGTGAAGGAGAACCCGCCGACCTCGCTGATCGCCTCCGTGCACCCCTCGAAGAGGTCCGGGTGCTTGTCGACGAGGTGCCGCGCGCCGTACGTGCCACCCGCCTCCTCGTCGGCGAGGAAGGCCAGGACGATGTCGCGCGGGGGCTTGCGGCCGCTACGCAGCCGGTCGCGGACGACCGCGAGGGTCATCGCGTCCATGTCCTTCATG
The DNA here is from genome assembly GCF_053607285.1 of Streptomyces sp. NPDC055140. Taxonomy (NCBI): domain Bacteria; kingdom Bacillati; phylum Actinomycetota; class Actinomycetes; order Kitasatosporales; family Streptomycetaceae; genus Streptomyces; species Streptomyces sp. NPDC055140. The sequence continues at coordinate 220,202 of NZ_JBSGTG010000004.1, forward strand.
TCGACGGCCCCGCGACCCCAGACACACCCGTCGGCGATCTCGCCGGAGAACGGGTGATGGGTCCAGTCCGCCGCGTTGGCCGGTACGACGTCGGTGTGGCCGTGGATCAGGAGCGCGGGCCGCGAGGGGTCCTCGCCCTGGATGCGGGCGACCGTGGAGGCCCGGCCCGGGTGCGACTCGAAGATCTTGGGCTCGAGGCCCACCTCGGCGAGCTTCTCCGCCACGTACTCGGCGGCCTTGCGCTCGCCGGGGCCCGAGTGGTCGCCGTAGTTGCTGGTGTCGATCTGGATCAGCTCACGACAGAGGTCGACGACCTCGTCCTCGCCCGAGACCGTCCTGCCCGTGCTCGACTCGCTCACGCCTGTTCCTCCCACTGTCGTTGCTGGTGGTCCCCCTCATCCTCCCTCTCCGGAGGCCGCGGCCCAAGGGCGGGCGGGGGTCGTCATCCGCCGTTCACAGCGAAGAGGTGGCGGGATCGGGTACCCCTTCGGGCCTGGTAATGTTCTCTCTGTCGCCGCGGGGAACACCCCGCGAAGACAGACACCTTGTCCGGGTGGCGGAATGGCAGACGCGCTAGCTTGAGGTGCTAGTGCCCTTTATCGGGCGTGGGGGTTCAAGTCCCCCCTCGGACACTTCAAGAAGTACATGTTTGAGAGGGCCGCGATGTGACCATCGCGGTCCTCTTTTTCATGTCCAGGGTGATGGCGAGCCTGAACGCTTCGTAGAGCGGCCGCTTGCGGTCCGGGGCCGAGGCGGGCAGTCGGCCGGTGAGCACACCCAGAGCTCTGATCATGCCCTCACAGGGGTCTCGCCAGCCTCGATGCCCCGCTCAGGCGGCGGTCGTCGGCTGTTCCGAGGAGCGTCGCAGCAGGGCGATGGCCGATCCGACGAAGGGGTGCCGAGCGCGCTCTCCAGGTTCTTCAGCCGGTAGCTGGCGGTGGACGGCGTGATGAACACGGCGGAGGTGCCCAGCGAGAGACTGTGCGCCTCCGCGATGGCGCGGAGGCGCAGGTCGGACAGTTCGTAACGCACGGCTTCTCCGTCCCGTGAGCTTGGCGACGCCGGGCCGTCGGACAGGCTCCGTGTGTGATCGACGCCTCGTGCCGGGCGGCCCACGGTGCGTATACAGGGCACGGAACCGGTGCGTCTCAGCCGACGGCACCCGGTGTGTCATGTGGCTGCGGTGCGCCGGTCGAAGACGAGGGGGCGGGCCGCGCGCAGTGCCGTGGTGAGGGCGCCGCGCAGGACCGCGTCGTCACCGGCCGTGCTGGCCTCGACGCGGGGGCGCAGCGGGGTGAGGCGGTGCAAGGTGTCGGCCACGGTCGTCAGAAGGAGGTCGGCGCCGCGGCCCACTCCCCCGCCGAGCACCACGAGATCGGGGTCGAGGACTGCGGTCACGGAGGCGACGGCGAGGGCGAGGCGCTCGCCTTCCTGGCGTACGGCGGCCAGGGCGGCACTGTCGCCGGTGCGGGCGGCGTCGAAGACACGCTTGGCGGTGAGAGGTCCGGTCATGCCCAGGGTGCGGGCGGCGCGGACGACGGCGTCGGCGGAGACCGCGTCCTCCAGCATGCCGCGCCGGGGGGCCGCCCCCGATGCCGGGACACCGTCCAGCGGCAGGAAGCCGATCTCGCCCGCGGCGCCGTGCGCGCCGAGGAAGAGTTCACCGTCGGCGACGACGCCCATGCCGAGCCCGGTGCCGATCAGGACGTACACGAACAGATGACTGTCGGCGCCCGCGCCGAAGGTGTACTCGCCGAGCGCGGCGAGGTTGGCGTCGTTGTGGACGGAGAGCGGGGTGCCGAGCCGGTCGCGCATGCGCTCGACGAGGCCGGGGCGGCCCCAGCCGGGCAGGTTGACGGCGTAGCGGACCCGGCCGGTGTGGCGGTCGAGGACGCCGGGGGTGCCGACGGCGGTGTGCACGATGTCGGCCTGGCTCAACCCGGCTTCCGCGAGCGCCTGTTCGGCGCAGGCGACGGCGGCGTCGGCGACCGCTCCCGCGCTGCGGCCCCGGTTGCGTAACTCCGTACGGGAGACGATCTCGCCCGCCAGGTCGGCCACCGCCGTGCGCAGCCGGGCGCGGCCGATGTCGATGCCGAGGACGTGTCCGGCACTCGGGTCGGGTTCGTAAAGGACGGCGACGCGTCCCCTGCTCTGGGCGTGAGTACCTGCCTCGCGGACCAGGCCCGCGCGTTCCAGAGCGGCGAGGGCGGAGGAGACGGTGGGCTTGGACAGGCCGCTGTCGCGGGCGAGTTGGGCGCGGGAGGCGGGCCCTTCCAGGCGCAGGCGCTCGAGGAGCAGCCATTCGTTGTTGCTGCGCAGGCGCCGGCGGTTCCAGGGGGGCGTGGTCACCGGGCGCCCTCGGGCGGGGCGGTGACGTGGCAGGCCGCCGTGTGGCCCTCGGCGACCGGCTGCAGGCGCGGGGTGACGTGGTGGCACTGGTCGACGGCGAGCGGGCAGCGGGTGCGGAAGCGGCAGCTGGGGGTGGGGTCGATGACGACGGGCGGGTCGGTCTTGGCTGCGGCCGCGTCGACGTCGAGGGGGGCGCGCGGATCGGGGACGGCGGACAGGAGCAGCTCGGTGTAGGGGTGGCGGGGGTGGGCCAGGACGTCCTCGGTGGGGCCGGTCTCGACGATGTGACCGCCGTACATGACGGCGATCCGGTCGGAGAGATAGCGGGCGCCCGCGATGTCGTGGGTGATGTAGAGGATGGAGACGCCCTCGGTCTCGCGCAGGTCGGCCATGACGTTGAGCAGGCCGATGCGGATGGAGACGTCGAGCATGGAGACGGGTTCGTCGGCGAGGATCAGTTTGGGGCGGTGGGCGAGGGCCTGGGCGAAACCGATGCGCTGGCGCTGGCCGCCGGAGAGTTCGTACGGGAAGCGGGAGAGGACCTCGGTAGCGGGGGTGAGGCCGACGGCCTCGACGACCCGCTCGGCCTCCGCCTGGCGCTCGGCGCCGCTCAGTTCGGGGCGGTGCAGCTTGAGGCCGCGCAGGATGCCGTGGGAGACACGGTAGGCGGGGTTGAGGGAGGCGAAGGGGTCCTGGAAGACCATGGGGACGTCGCCGCGGTAGGCGAGCTTGGCCCTGCGGCCGCGCTGGGCGGTCAACAGCTGTCCCTGGTACCGGATTTCGCCGCGGGTGGGCTTGTGGACCTGGGCGACGAGGCGGGCGAGCGTGGACTTGCCGCTCCCGCTCTCGCCGACGAGGGCGACGATCTCGCGTTCGCCGATGGCGAGGTCGACGTCGTCGACGGCGTGCAGGACGCTGCGGGTGAGCCCGGTGCCGACCTTGAAGTGGCGGGTGAGGCCGATCGTTTCGAGGAGAGGGCTCATGAGGCGGCCTCCGTGAGGTGCAGCAGGCAGCGGGAGCGGGCCGCGCCCACTTCGTACAGGGCGGGCTCGCTGACGTGGCACCGCTCGTGGACGAGGGGGCAGCGCGGGGTGAAGCGGCAGCCGGCCGGGGGCGCGGCGAGGTCGGGCGGGCTGCCGGGGATGCCGTGCAGCGGGACGCGGGGGCCGCGGATCGAGGGAAACGCTTCGAGGAGGCCGCGGCTGTAGGGGTGGGAGGGGTGGTCGAAGACGGTGCGGGTGGGGCCCTGCTCGACGACCTGGCCCGCGTACATGACGAGGAGCTGGTCGGAGAAGTGGCTCACCAGGGACATGTCGTGGGTGACGAACACGACGGCGAAACCGAGGAGCTGCTGGAGTTCCTTGATCTGGACCATGAGGGAGCGCTGGGCGACGACGTCGAGCGCGGAGGTCGGCTCGTCCATGATGACCAGGTCCGGGGTGAGCACCAGCGCCATGGCGATCATGGCGCGTTGGCGCATGCCTCCGGAGAGCTGGTGCGGGTAGCTGTGCAGATGGACCGGGTCGATGCCGACGAGGTCGAGGACCTCGGTGGAGCGGGCGCGGATCTCCTCGTTCGTGTAAGTCCCGTGGGCGGCCATGGCGTCCTTGTACTGGGCGGCGAGGGTGGCCACCGGGTTCAGTGCGTTCATGGCGGACTGCAGGACGACGGAGTAGTCGCGCCAGCGCAGGGTGTTGAGTTCGCGTTCGCCGAGGGTGACGAGGTTCTCGCCGCGGAAGCGGACAGCGCCGCCGGCGATGCGGGCGGGCGGGTTGAGCAGCTGCGCGACGGCGAACATCAGGGTGGATTTGCCGCAGCCGGATTCACCGACGACAGCGGTGAACTGCCCCTTTTCCACGGCGAGTTCGACGTGATCGACGGCCGTGACCGGGCCGCGCGCGGTGTCGTAGACGACGGTCAGGTCAGTGACACTCAGCAGGGGTTCAGGCACCTTTGCGCCTCCTTCGTACGGGACGCAGGGCCGGGTTGCCGATCTCGTCGAAGGCGTAGTTGACGAGGGCGAACGCGACGCCGAGCAGGGCGACGCAGAGGCCGGGGGCGATGGACCACAGCGGGGTGCCGGTCTGCAGTGCCTGCTGGTTCTGGGCCCAGTAGAGCATCGTGCCCCAGCTCTGCGAGTTCGGGTCGCCGAGGCCGAGGAACTGCAGGCCGGCCGCGCTCAGCACCGAATAGAGCGCGGCGCCGAGGAAGTTGGCGACGATCAGGGACGTCATCGTCGGCAGGACTTCGAAGACGATGATGTACGAGCGTCGCTCGCCGCGTACTCGGGCCGACTCCAGGAAGTCCCGGTTGCGCAACGACAAGGCCTGGGCGCGCAGTTGGTTGGCGCCGTAGGACCAGCCGGTGAAGACGAGGACGGCGAGGATCACGGTGAGCGAGCCCTTGCCGGCGTACTTGGCGAGGATGATCACCAGGGGGAAGGCGGGGATGACGAGGACCACGTTCGTCAGCAGGGACAGGAGGTCGTCGGCAATGCCTCCGAGGTACGCGGCGGAGACGCCGATGATCACGGACAGGACGGTGGCGAGCGCGCCGGCCACGACGGCGATGACGAGCGATTCCCGTGTGCCGTGGACGAGTTGGGAGTAGATGTCCTGGCCGAGCGCCGTGGTGCCGAGGAGATGGGCGGTGGACGGGTCGAGGCGCGGGGCGAAGTTCGCCTCGTCGGGGTGGTCGACGGAGGTGAACAGGCTCGGGAACGCGGCGACGACGGTGAAGATCAGCAGGATCACCGCACCGGCCATGGCCTTACGGTTGCCGCGGACCGCCCTCCACAGGCCGCCTCCCGCCCGGGTGCGGGCGGAGGCCTTCTCGGGAGGTGGGGCGGTGATGGCGGTGGTGGTCATCGGGCGCTCACCCCTTCGCCCTGGCTCGTGGATCGAGCCACACGGTCGCGATGTCCACGGCCAGCAGCGCCACCAGCACCGCGACGGTGAACAGCATGAACAGGGCCTGCATCAGCGGGTAGTCGACGTTCTGGACGGCGTTGTAGAGGAGGTAGCCGATGCCGGGGTAGTTGAAGACGTACTCGATGAGGATCGCGCCCGAGATGACGAAGCCGAGGGACATGGCGAAGCCGGCGAGGTTGGGCAGGATCGCGTTGCGGGCCGCGTAGCCGTACATGATGCGGCGGGAGCCGAGGCCCTTGGCACGGGCCATCCGGACGTAGTCCTCGGCCAGCGTCGTGATCATGTTGTTGCGCATGGTGAGGATCCAGCCGCCGATCGTCGTGATGAGCAGCGTCGCCGCCGGCAGCACGGCGTGGGAGAGCACGCTGCCGACGAAGCCCGGGGAGAAGCCGGGCACGATCGTGGTGTCGTAGTTGAAGTTGGCGGGGAACCAGCCGCCGGTGCCCTGCGAGAAGACCAGGATCAGCAGCAGGCCCACCCAGAAGTACGGCAGCGCCGACGTGATCACGAAGATCGGCGGGAGGATCGCGTCGAGGGCGCCGCCGCGGCGCCAGCCGGAGACGGTGCCGATGAGTGTGCCGAGCACGAAGGCGAGGACCGTGGTGATGCCGACGAGGCCCAGGGTCCAGGGCAGGGCGCCGCCGATCAGTTTGGTGACCGGCTCGCCCAGCGTCTGGCCGATCGAGCGGCCCCAGTTGCCGGTGAACATGTGGCCCAGGTAGTCGACGTACTGGACCACCACGTTCTGGTCGGGCTTGAAGCCGAACGACGTCAGCATCTGTTCGAGCGCGTCGCGGGAGACGCGGCCGCGGGTGCGCACGACGAGCGCGTCGACCGGGTCGCCCGGCATGAAGCGCGGGATGAAGAAGTTCAGGGTGAGGGCCGCCCAGAGCGTGAGGAGAAAGAACCCCAGGCGGCGCAGTATGAAGCGCACAGGTCACCGCCTACTGGGCCGACTTGGAGTACAGATGGGTGAGCACCTGGCCCGTGTCGGGGAAGTTGTAGGCCGCGGGCTGGGCGTAGGGGTTGTCCTCGGTGGGCCAGCCGCCGATGTCCTTGGTGTTGTACTGGAACCAGTCGACCGACTCGACGACCGGGATCAGCGGTACGTCGTCGATCATGTACTGGGCGACCTGCTTGACGATGTCGACCTGCTTGGTCTCGTCCGCCGACGCGTAGTCGTTGAGGAGCTGGTCGACCTTCGGGTTCTTGTAGCGCTCCCAGTTGCTCGCGGCGTTCTTGCCGAGCGGCGCGGTGTTCGCGGAGTGCAGCATCTGGCGCAGCTCGTAGTACGGGGTGGGGCCGCTGGTCTGCTGGCTGTAATAGGCCAGGTCGTAGTCGCCGGTGTAGAGCTTGCCCACCATGGTCTGCTGGGCGAGGTCCTGGACGGCGAGGTCGATGCCGACGGCCTTCAGGTTCTGCTTGATGACGTTCAGCGAGGCGTCCCAGTCGGTGTAGCCGGTGATCGTGATGATCTTCAGCTTGAGCGGCTTGGACGGGGAGTAGCCGAGCTCGCCGAGCAGCTTCTTGGCGCGGGCCGGGTCCGGTTTGTCGAATCCGGCCTTTTCCACGGCCGCCTTGTCGTAGTACTTGTCGAACGTCGGTGTCACGATGCCCGACTGGTTCGCGGCCGGTTCCTGTCCACCCACACCGATCTTGGAGACCTTCTCGCGGTCGATGGCGTACGAGATCGCCTGCCGGACCTTGAGGTTGCTGGTCATCTTGTGGGACGGGTCCAGGTTCGGGTGGATGCTGACGTTCTGGACGGGCGGCGACCACGTGTGGTTGTCGGCCGACTTGTCCAGGTAGAACTGCTTGATGCCCGGGATGAACTGGCTGCCCCACTGCGCCTTGCCGTTGGCGAGGTCGAGGTTGGCGGGGCCGTTGTCGAGGTAGGCCGGGTACTCGACCTTCTGGATGTACGGCTTGCCCTGCTGCCAGTAGTCGGGGTTGGCCGTGTACTGGATGTTGTTCGGCGAGCAGGGGTCGACCTCGAACGGGCCGGTGCCGACGGGCTTCTTGTCGACCCAGGTGTCGGGGTGGGCGGCGGCCGCGCCGGTGCCGAAGACGTGCTCGGGCACGATGGCGACCTGGTGGGCGAACGCGTAGAAGTAGGGCTGCGCCGCCTTCTCGAACTTCAGGGTGACCTGGTCTCCGGAGGCGGTCGCCGACTGGAGTCCGGCCGTGGTCCACAGGGCGTACAGGTCGGTGGACTTGACGCGCTTCATGAGGTCGAAGGTGAAGGCGACGTCCTTGGCGGTGAGCGGCTTGCCGTCGTTCCACTTCACTCCGGAGCGGATCGTGAAGTCGATCTGCGTCTTGTCGGCGTTCCACTTGTAGCTCTTGGCGAGCATCGGTGTCTCGGCCTGGTTCTTGAGGGTGTTGACGTAGATCAGGGGTTCGTAGACGAAGCCGATGGAGGTGTTGTAGACGGCCGGGTTGAACGGGTTGAAGTTGCAGGTCCAGGTCTGCCCCGCCGTGTTGGCGATGGTGACCGTGCCGCCCTTCTTCCTCGGGCCGCTGCTCTGTGTGGCGTCGTTGCTGTCGGAGCCGCCTTTGTGCTTGGTCTCCGAACAGGCCGTCGCCGTCACGGCGAGCGCGCCGATGACCGCTGCGGCGAGGATGCGCGTGGGCCTCATGTCCTGCCAGTCCCTTCGTGGGCCGGGTGCGTCAGGTTCCGGTGCGCGCGGCCTCGACGGCCAGCGCGAGTGCCCCGAGGAGGGGCGCGTCGTACGGGTGCGCTGCGGGTACGAGCTGCGGCGGGTAGGGCACGGCCGCGTCCAGGGCGGTGCGCAGCGGTGCGTGCAGAGCGGCCCAGGAGCGGACCATGCCGCCGCCGACGACGATCCGCTGGGGATCTACGGCGATGGCGAGGTTGACGAGATGGAAGGCCAGCTCGTCCATGAACTCCCCTATGTGATGGGCGAGTTCGGTGGAGCCATTGGTCTGCGCCGCCCGACTGAGGGCCTTGCCGCTGACGACGTCCTCCAGCGGGATCCGGTCGCCCGGGCCGCGTCCGACGTCGGCGACCGTGCGCAGGTTGTAACCGATCTCGCCGGACGCACCGTGCCGTCCGGCCAGGACCGTACCGCCGGCGACGATCGCGACGGCGAGGCCGGTGCCGAGGTTGACGTACAGGCCCGGGTCGCAGCCCTTCAACGCCCCGGCATCGTGCTCGTAGCGGGCCGCGGCCTTCACATCGGTGGCGAGTCGAAGCTCCGACCCCGGGAATTCCAGAGCGAGTTCATGGCCGAGGGCGAGCTCTTCCCAGCCGGGGATGTTCGGGGCGAGGGCGACACCTTCGGCGCCGGGGATGCCGATGGTGGACACCCCGACGGCGACGGGTTCGCGGCCGTCGAGAAGTGTTCGGGCGGCGCCCACGGCCCTCTTGAGGCCGGCCCGTGCGCCGTGCTCCGCCGCGGTCTCGACGGTGAGGTCGCGCAACCGGGCGCCGTGCTGGTCTGCGACGGTCAGAGCCGTCTTGGTGCCGCCGAAATCGAGGGCGAGAACGACGGGCGTGGAGGGAGGCACGTTCACATGGAGCTCCTCACGCGGGAGGGAGGCGCCAGTAAAGTTACGTAACTAAACGAGGTTGCCCGGGACTGTACGCGCGATGCGTCTCCTGCGTAAGTCCTCGCGTTCACAACGAAGTTGAGGATCTTTCGGGGCTCTCGGGGCATTCGGCAACGACAAGGCCCCCGGGAATCCCGGGGGCCTGTCCGGTGCGGAGGCGCTCAGCCGGTGAACCCGGCGGTGATCTTCGTGAACTGCCAGTTGTCCTGGCTGATGCCGGAGCAGTTCTCCGCCACTCCCCCGCCCGCGCACGGCCGGTCACGGTTGACCGACCAGAAGGCGAGGCGGGCGATGTGGTGACTGTTGGACCAGTCCTTGACCTGGGTCCAGATCGCCGGCGTCGTGGTCTCCTGCTGGTCGCTGAGGCCGTTCATGCCGGAGATGCCGATGTGCGCGTACGCCGTCGTGTCGTCCCAGCCGAAGACGGACTTGAGCTTGGTCTTGAGACCCTCGGCGGCGTTCACGGTGCTGCCGTACATGTCGGAGCCGCCGCCGAAGTCGAACGGCATGATCGTGAAGACGTCGATGTCCGCGTTCAGGGCCTTGGACTGCTCGATGAGGCGGTTGCCGTAGTACGTCGGTCCGGTCGTCGAGGTGCCGAAGGTGAGGATCGTGCGCAGGCCCGGGTTGTTGGCCTTGACGATCTTCAGGGCGCCCAGGATGCGGTCCTGGACGGCTTCGTTCTCGAACTCGTCGGAGTTCTCGATGTCGACGTCGATGGCCTTGAGCCCGTACGCGTCGATGACCTTCTGGTAGGCGCCCGCGAGGGCTTCGGGGGTCGAGCAGTTGGGGCCGAGCTTGTTGCCGCTCCAGCCGCCGATGGACGGGACGATGTCGCCGCCCGCGGAGCGGATGGCGTTGATCGCGGTCTGGTCCTGGCCGCCGGTGAGGGCGCGCTGGCCGTCCCAGGCGGGGTTGCAGCCGCCGGAGGAGAGGACGAACGCCATCGTGAACCACTTGACGCCGGTCGCGTTCATCACCGTGGCCGGGCTGGGCGGGTCACCCCAGCCGGTGTAGAAGTACGGGGCCGCCTGCTTGAAGCCGGTGCCGCCGCCGGAGCCCTGATCCGTGGTCACGGAGACCGAGTTGGAGGCGGCCGAGGCGTTGCCGGCCGCGTCATGGGCCTTGACCGTGAAGGCGTACGCGGTGCTCGGCGAGAGGCCGCTGACGGTGGCGCTCGTACCGGAGACCGTCAGGAGCTTGTTGCTGCCGCCGCTGTAGATGTCGTAGCCGGTGACGCCGACGTTGTCGCTCGCCCCGGTCCAGGACAGGGAGACGCTCGTCGAGGTCTTGCCGGTGGACTTCAGAGCCGTCGGGGCGGTGGGCGCCTGGGTGTCGCCGCCCCCGCCACCGGGCCCGTCGAGGCTGATGTCGTCGGCGTAGTAGGTGCCTTGCGCGTACCAGCCCTGGGTGTAGATGGTGGCGCTGGTCTGGGAGGCGCCGGTCGTGAACTGCACCGTGAGCTGACTGTAGGCCGTCGGGGACTGCGTCCAGGTCGAGGCCCCGCCGTCCACGCCGAGGTAGACGTAGTTGCCGCGCACCCAGCCCGAGAGGGTGTACGCGGTGTTCGGCTGGACGGAGACGGTCTGGCTGCACTTCGCGTTGTCGCTGGAACTGGCCGCCCCCGAGAGGGCTTTGGTGCCGCCGTGGACCGGGCTGGACACGACCGAGCCGAGCCCGCCGGAGCAGGTCCACGGGCTCGTGCTGCCGCTTTCGAAGCCCGCGTTGGACAGCACGTTCGCCGCCTGCGCGGTGGTGGGGAGGGCGACCGCGCCGGCCGCGGCGAGTGCGGCGGCTCCGATGAGGGCGAGAAGGCGGGGCCTTGCAGAGCGTCTCTTGCGTCTGGAGAACACATGAACTCCCGGTGGGGGCAAGGGGATTGGACCGGACACCAGCGGCGCGCGAGGCGCGACCACCAAGTTGGTATGGACCAATCCCCTTGTCAAGACCCCGCGTTCACTCGGCTCACTCGTGTCCGGGCGCCCGCACGTTCCACTCCGCGATCACCGGTCGCCCGTGCTCCGTCGAAAGGCGGCTCACCGTCCCGGTCGCCAGCTGGAACAGCCGGCCGTCCGCCGGGGCGAGACCCAGGCGACGGGCCGTGAGCACGCGCAGGACGTGGGCGTGGGCCACGAGGACCACATCGCCCTCCGTGAGCACGGGCGCCACGCGGGCCAGGACGCGGTCGGCCCGCTCGCCCACGGCCCCGGGGGACTCGCCGGGCCCGCCTTCGGGACCCAGCGGGACGCCCTGGGTCCACAGGTCCCAGTCGGGGCGGGTGCGGTGGATCTCGCGGGTGGTGACGCCTTCGTAGGCGCCGTAGTGCCACTCGTGGAGATCCGGTTCGGGCCTGGCCCCGCTCAGGCCCGCGAGGTCGGCGGTGCGGACCGCGCGGCCGAGCGGGCTGGTGAGGACGAGGGCGTACGGACGTCCGGCGAGGAGCGGGGCGAGGGACTTGGCCTGTTCCTCGCCGTGCTGGGTGAGGGGCTTGTCCGTCCAGCTGGTGTGCTGTCCGGACAGGCTCCACTCCGTTTCGCCGTGGCGGACCAGCAGGAGGTCGCCCATGGCTGCCGTCTCCCCCTGATTACTTCTTCTCGACGGCGTGGCCGCCGAACTGGTTGCGCAGCGCCGCGATCATCTTCATCTGCGGCGAGTCGTCCTGGCGCGACGCGAAGCGCGCGAAGAGGGACGCGGTGATCGCGGGCAGCGGCACCGCGTTGTCGATGGCCGCCTCGACGGTCCAGCGGCCCTCTCCGGAGTCGGCGGCGAAGCCGCGCAGCTTCTCCAGGTGCTCGTCGTCGTCCAGCGCGTTGACCGCCAGGTCGAGCAGCCAGGAACGGATGACCGTGCCCTCCTGCCAGGAGCGGAAGACCTCACGCACATCGGTGACGGAGTCGACCTTCTCCAGGAGCTCCCAGCCCTCGGCGTAGGCCTGCATCATGGCGTACTCGATGCCGTTGTGAACCATCTTGGAGAAGTGCCCGGCGCCGACCTTGCCGGCGTGGACGTAGCCGAAGTCGCCTTCGGGCTTGAGGGCGTCGAAGACGGGCTGGACGCGGGCGATGTGCTCCTTGTCGCCGCCGACCATGAGGGCGTAGCCGTTCTCCAGGCCCCAGACACCGCCGGAGACGCCGGCGTCGACGAAGCCGATGCCCTTGGTGGCGAGCTCGGCGGCGTGCTTCTCGTCGTCGGTCCAGCGGGAGTTGCCGCCGTCCACGACGATGTCGCCGGGCGAGAGGAGCTCCTTCAGCTCGTCGATCGTCGACTGCGTGGCGGCGCCCGCGGGGACCATCACCCAGACCACGCGCGGGCCCTCGAGCTTCTCGACGAGCTCGGCGAGGGAGGCGACGTCGGAGACCTCGGGGTTGCGGTCGTAGCCGATGACGGTGTGGCCCGCGCGGCGGATGCGCTCGCGCATGTTGCCGCCCATCTTGCCGAGGCCGATGAGTCCGAGCTGTATCGCGGTCATGTCTGTCTTCACTTCTTCCGGAGCGTGCGGTAGGTGGCGACGAGCGCCTGGGTGGAGGCATCGAGGCCGGGGACGTCGGCGCCGTGGGTGAGGGCGGGTTCGACGCGCTTGGCGAGGACCTTGCCGAGTTCGACGCCCCACTGGTCGAAGGAGTCGATGTTCCAGACGGCGCCCTGGACGAACACCTTGTGCTCGTAGAGGGCGATGAGCTGGCCCAGGACGGAAGGGGTGAGTTCCTTCGCCAGGATGGTGGTCGTGGGGTGGTTGCCCCTGAAGGTGCGGTGGGGCACCTGCGCCTCGGCGACGCCCTCGGCGCGGACCTCGTCGGCGGTCTTGCCGAAGGCGAGGGCCTGCCCCTGCGCGAACAGGTTGGCCATCAACAGGCCGTGCTGGTCGGCCAGTTGAGCGGAGAGCTCGCCGACCGGGCGGGCGAAGCCGATCAGGTCGGCCGGGATGAGCTTCGTGCCCTGGTGGATGAGCTGGTAGTAGGCGTGCTGCCCGTTGGTGCCGGGGGTGCCCCAGACCACGGGTCCCGTCTGCCAGTCCACCGGGCGCCCCTCGCGGTCCACGGACTTGCCGTTGGACTCCATGTCGAGCTGCTGGAGGTACGCCGTGAACTTGGACAGGTAGTGCGAGTACGGCAGGACCGCGTGCGACTGGGCGCCGTGGAAGTTGCCGTACCAGATGCCCAACAGGCCCATCAGGAGCGGGGCGTTCGCCTCGGCGGGGGCGGTGCGGAAGTGCTCGTCGACGAGGTGGAGCCCGTCGAGCATCTCCCGGAAGGCGTCCGGACCGATCGCGATCATCAGCGAGAGCCCGATGGCCGAGTCGTACGAGTAGCGCCCGCCGACCCAGTCCCAGAACTCGAACATGTTGGCCGTGTCGATGCCGAAGTCGGACACCTTCTCGGCGTTCGTCGACAGGGCGACAAAGTGCTTCGCGACCGCGGAGTCGTCGCCGAGCGCCTTGAGCAGCCAGCCGCGCGCCGCCGTGGCGTTGGTGATCGTCTCGATCGTGGTGAACGTCTTCGAGGCGATGATGAACAGCGTCTCGGCCGGGTCGAGGTCACGCACGGCCTCGTGCAGGTCCGCACCGTCCACGTTCGACACGAAACGGACCGTCAGACCGCGGTCGGTGAAGGACCGCAGGGCCTCGTACGCCATCGCGGGACCGAGGTCGGAGCCGCCGATGCCGATGTTCACGACGTTCTTGATCCGCTTGCCGGTGTGGCCCGTCCACTCGCCCGAACGGACCTTGTCCGCGAAGACGGCCATCTTGTCGAGGACGGCGTGGACGGCCGGGACGACGTTCTCACCGTCGACCTCGATCACCGCGTCACGCGGGGCCCGCAGCGCCGTGTGCAGTACGGCCCGGTCCTCCGTCGTGTTGATCTTCTCGCCGCGGAACATGGCGTCGCGCTGCCCGAACACGCCGGTGGCGGTGGCCAGTTCCTGGAGCAGGGCGAGCGTCTCGTCCGTGATCAGGTGCTTGGAGTAGTCGATGTGCAGGTCGCCGACCTGGACGGTGTAGCGCCCTGCGCGGTCCGGGTCGGTGGAGAACAGATCCCGCAGATGGACCTGGCGCTGCTTCGCGCGGTGGTCCGACAGGGCCGTCCACTGGGGACGGACCGTGAGGTGCGGGGTGGTGTCAGGCATGTTGAACGCGCTCCTTGGTGCCGTCGCCGCGCAGAGCGACGGCGTACATCTCGTCCGCGTCGAGGCGGCGGAGTTCTTCGGCGATCAGCTCGGAGGTGGTGCGGACCTTGAGGGCCAGGGTGCGCTGCGGCTGGCCGGGCAGGGTGAGCTGCGCGAGCGGGCCCTCGGGGCGGTCGATGCGGATCTCGCCGCCGGCCGTGCCGAGGCGGACGGCGGTGACGACCGGTCCCGCGGTGGTGACGCGCTCGACGGGCACGCCGAGGCGGACGCCCAGCCAGCGGGCGAGCAGCTCGGCGCTGGGGTTCTCGGCCTCGCTCTCGACGGCCGCCGAGGTGATCTCGGCGCCGGCCTGGTCGAGGGCGGCGGCGAGCATGGAGCGCCACGGGGTGAGGCGGGTCCAGGCCAGATCCGTGTCGCCGGGGGCGTACGAGGCGGCACGGGCGGCCAGCGCGGACAGCGGGTCCTCGACCGCGTACGTGTCGGTGATGCGGCGCTGGGCGAGCGCACCCAGGGGGTCCTTGGCGGGAACCTCGGGGGCGTCGACGGGCCACCAGACGACGACGGGCGCGTCCGGGAGCAGCAGCGGCAGGACGACGGAGTCGGCGTGCTGGCCGACCTCGCCGTACAGGCGCAGCAGGACGGTCTCGCCGGTGCCGGCGTCCGCGCCGACCCGCACCTCGGCGTCGAGGCGGTTGCCCTGGCGGTCGCGGGGCGAGCGGGCGTGCCGCTTGATCACGACGAGGGTGCGCGAGGGGTGCTCGCGGGAGGCCTCCTCGGCGGCCTTGATGGAGTCGTAGGCGTTCTCCTCGTCGGTCACGATGACCATCGTGAGGACCATGCCCACGGCCGGGGTGCCAATCGCCCTGCGGCCTTCCACCAAGGCCTTGTTGACCTTGCTTGCCGTCGTGTCGGTGAGGTCGATCTTCATGGCCTGCGCCAGCTCCGTCCGTCTCGTGCGAGCATCTCGTCCGCTTCCTTCGGGCCCCAGCTTCCCGAGGCGTACTGCGCGGGCCGGCCGTGGGTGTCCCAGTGGCCCTCGATCGGGTCGAGGATCTTCCAGGACTCCTCCACTTCCTCCGTGCGGGGGAAGAGGTTGGCGTCGCCGAGCAGGACGTCCAGGATGAGCCGTTCGTACGCCTCCGGGCTGGACTCGGTGAAGGACTCGCCGTAGGCGAAGTCCATCGACACGTCCCGGATCTCCATCGACGTACCCGGGACCTTCGAGCCGAAGCGTACGGTCATGCCCTCGTCGGGCTGGACGCGGATGACCACGGCGTTCTGGCCGAGTTCCTCCGTCGCGGTGGAGTCGAACGGGGAGTGCGGGGCGCGCTGGAAGACGACGGCGATCTCGGTGACGCGGCGGCCGAGGCGCTTGCCGGTGCGCAGGTAGAACGGGACGCCCGCCCAGCGGCGGTTGTCGACCGACAGCTTGATGGCCGCGTAGGTGTCGGTATTCGACTTGGGGTCGATGCCGTCTTCCTGGAGGTAGCCGGGGACCTTCTCGCCGCCCTGCCAGCCGGGCGCGTACTGGGCGCGGACGGTGTGCTCGCCGAGATTCTCGGGCAGCCGTACCGACTTGAGGACCTTGAGCTTCTCGGTGAGGAGAGACTCGGCGTCGAAGGAGGCCGGCTCCTCCATGGCGGTGAGGGCCATGAGCTGGAGGAGGTGGTTCTGGATGACGTCACGGGCGGCGCCGATGCCGTCGTAGTAGCCGGCGCGGCCGCCGATGCCGATGTCCTCGGCCATCGTGATCTGCACATGGTCGACGTAACTCCGGTTCCAGATGGGTTCGTACATCTGGTTGGCGAAGCGGAGGGCCAGGATGTTCTGGACGGTCTCCTTGCCGAGGTAGTGGTCGATGCGGAAGACCTGGTCGGGGGCGAAGACGTCGTGCACGATCGCGTTGAGTTCGCGGGCGCTGGCGAGGTCGTGGCCGAACGGCTTCTCGATGACGGCGCGGCGCCAGGAGCCCTCGGGTCCGTCGGCGAGGCCGTGCTTCTTGAGCTGCTGCACGACCTGCGGGAAGAACTTCGGCGGCACGGAGAGGTAGAAGGCGTAGTTGCCGCTGGTGCCGCGCTTCTCGTCGAGGTCGTCGACGGCCTCGCGCAGCTGCTTGAACGCCGTGTCGTCGTCGAAGTCGCCGGGGATGAAGCGCATGCCTTCGACGAGCTGCTGCCAGACCTCCTCGCGGAACTCCGTGCGGGAGTGCTCGCGCACCGCGTCGTGGACGACCTGGGCGAAGTCCTGGTCCTCCCACTCGCGGCGGGCGAAGCCGACGAGCGAGAAGCCCGGCGGCAGCAG
This sequence comes from Streptomyces sp. NPDC055140, assembly GCF_053607285.1. NCBI lineage: Bacteria > Bacillati > Actinomycetota > Actinomycetes > Kitasatosporales > Streptomycetaceae > Streptomyces > Streptomyces sp. NPDC055140. The sequence continues at coordinate 236,479 of NZ_JBSGTG010000004.1, forward strand.
TCCGCGGTTGGCGAGGTCGTAGACGGCCGGCATCAGCTTCTTGCGGGAGAGGTCGCCGGTGACGCCGAAGATGACGAGCCCGGAGGGGCCCGCGATGCGCGGCAGACGGCGGTCGCGGGGGTCCCTCAGCGGGTTCTGCCAAGCGGTGGTGCTCACTTGGCCTGCGCCTCCTTGTCGGCGAGGCGGCCGGCGACCGTGCCGAGCAGGTCGTTCCACGCCACGTCGAACTTGGCGACGCCCTCGTCCTCGAGCTGCTGGACGACCTCGTCGTAGGAGATGCCGAGCGCGTCGACGGCCTTGAGGTCGGCGCGGGCCTGCTCGTAGCCGCCCGTCACCGTGTCACCGGTGATCTCGCCGTGGTCGGCGGTGGCCTTCAGGGTGCCCTCCGGCATCGTGTTGACCGTGCCGGGGGCGACGAGCTCGTCGACGTACAGGGTGTCCTTGTACGCGGGGTCCTTGACGCCGGTGGAGGCCCACAGCGGGCGCTGCTTGTTGGCGCCGGCGGTCTCCAGCTTCGTGGCGCGCCCGGAGGCGAAGACCTCTTCGTACGCCTCGTACGCGAGGCGGGCGTTGGCGAGGGCGGCCCTGCCCTTGAGGGACTTGGCCTCGTCGGTGCCGACCTGGTCGAGGCGCTTGTCGATCTCGGCGTCGACGCGCGAGACGAAGAAGGAGGCGACGGAGTGGATGCCCGCCAGGTCGATGCCCGCGGCCTGCGCCTTCTCCAGGCCCGCGAGGTAGGCGTCCATGACGGCGCGGTAGCGCTCCAGGGAGAAGATCAGCGTGACGTTGACGCTGATGCCGAGGCCGATGACCTCGGTGATGGCCGGGAGGCCCGCCTTCGTCGCCGGGATCTTGATCATGACGTTCGGGCGGTCGACCAGCCAGGACAGCTGCTTGGCCTCGGCGACGGTGGCCTCGGTGTCGTGGGCCAGGCGCGGGTCGACCTCGATGGAGACGCGGCCGTCGCGGCCCTGCGTCGCGTCGTACACGGGGCGCAGGATGTCGGCGGCGGCGCGGACGTCGGCGGTGGTCATCATGCGGACCGCCTCGTCGACGGTGACGCCGCGGGTGGCGAGGTCGGCGAGCTGCTCCTCGTAACCCTCACCGGAGCCGATGGCCGCCTGGAAGATCGAGGGGTTCGTCGTGACGCCCACGACGTGGCTGTTCTCGATCAGTTCGGCGAGGTTGCCGGACTCGATGCGCTTGCGGGACAGGTCGTCCAGCCAGATGGAAACGCCTTCGCCGGCAAGGGACTTGAGGGGCGTGACGGTGGAGTCGGCGTTGCTCATGTTCTTCATCTTCTTTCGGGTGTACGGGTGCGTACGGGTCAGGCGCGGGCGGCGGTGAGGGACTCGCGCGCCTGGGCGGCGATGTTGTCGGCGGTGAAGCCGTACTCGGCGAAGAGCGTGGCGGCGTCGGCGGAGGCGCCGAAGTGCTCCAGGGAGACGATGCGTCCGGCGTCGCCGACGTAGCGGTACCAGGTCAGTCCGATGCCGGCCTCGACGGCGACGCGCGCCTTCACGGACGACGGCAGGACGCTGTCCTTGTAGTCCTGCGACTGCTCCTCGAACCACTCGACGGACGGCATCGACACGACGCGCGTGCCGATCCCCTCGGCCTCCAGCTGCTCGCGGGCGGCCACGGCGAGGTGCACCTCGGAGCCGGTCGCGATCAGGATGAGGCCGGGCGTCTCGGTGGAGGCCTCGCGCAGGACGTAACCGCCCTTCGCCGCCCGCTCGTCGAGCTCGTAGGTGGGCACGCCCTGGCGGGTCAGCGCGAGGCCGTGCGGGGCGGGCTTGGTCGTGCCGCGGCGCAGGATCTCGCGCCAGGCGACGGCGGTCTCGTTGGCGTCGGCCGGGCGGACGATGTTCAGGCCCGGGATGGCGCGCAGGGAGGCGAGGTGCTCGACGGGCTGGTGCGTGGGACCGTCCTCGCCCAGGCCGATGGAGTCGTGGGTCCACACGTACGTGACGGGGAGCTGCATCAGCGCGGAGAGGCGGACGGCGTTGCGCATGTAGTCCGAGAAGACGAGGAAGGTGCCGCCGTAGATACGGGTGTTGCCGTGCAGCGCGATGCCGTTCATCTCGGCGGCCATCGAGTGCTCGCGGATGCCGAAGTGGATCGTGCGGCCGTACGGGTCGGCCTCCGGCAGCGGGTTGCCCTTGGGCAGGAACGACGACGTCTTGTCGATCGTCGTGTTGTTCGAGCCCGCCAGGTCCGCGGAGCCGCCCCACAGCTCGGGGATGACCGGGCCGAGCGCCTGGAGGACCTTGCCGGACGCGGCGCGCGTCGCGACCTTCGTGCCCGCGTCGAAGGACGGGAGCGCCTGCTCCCAGCCCTCGGGGAGGCGGCCGGCGACGATGCGGTCGAGGAGGGCGGAGCGCTCGGGCTCGGCCGTGCGCCACTCGCCGAGCCGCTTGTCCCACTCGGCGTGCGCGTCGGCGCCGCGGTCGAGGGCCCCGCGGGTGTGGGCGATGACGTCGTCGGCGACCTCGAAGGTCTGCGCCGGGTCGAAGCCGAGGACGCGCTTGGTGGCGGCGATCTCCTCGGCGCCGAGGGCGGAGCCGTGGGACGCCTCGGTGTTCTGCGCGTTCGGGGCGGGCCAGGCGATGATCGTGCGCATCGCGATGATGGACGGGCGGCCGGTCTCGGCCTTCGCCGCGGCCAGGGCCTCGTACAGGGCCTGCGCGTCGGTGTCGCCGTCGGCCTTGGGCTCGATGCGCTGGACGTGCCAGCCGTAGGCCTCGTACCGCTTCAGGACGTCCTCGGAGAACGCGGTGGCGGTGTCGCCCTCGATGGAGATGTGGTTGTCGTCGTAGACGAAGACGAGGTTGCCGAGCTTCTGGTGGCCGGCGAGGGAGGAGGCCTCGGCGGAGATGCCCTCCTCCAGGTCGCCGTCGGAGACGATCGCCCAGATGGTGTGGTCGAAGGGGGACTCGCCCTCGGGGGCCTCGGGGTCGAAGAGGCCACGCTCGTAGCGGGCGGCCATCGCCATGCCGACGGCGTTGGCGACGCCCTGGCCGAGGGGGCCTGTCGTCGTCTCGACGCCGGCGGTGTGGCCGTACTCGGGGTGGCCTGGAGTCTTCGAGCCGTGGGTGCGGAAGGCCTTCAGGTCGTCCAGCTCCAGCTCGTAGCCGGAGAGGAAGAGCTGGGTGTAGAGGGTGAGGCTGGTGTGGCCCGGGGAGAGGACGAAGCGGTCGCGGCCGGTCCACTCGGGGTCGGCCGGGTCATGGCGCATGACCTTCTGGAAGAGGGTGTACGCGGCGGGGGCCAGGCTCATCGCCGTACCCGGGTGGCCGTTGCCGACCTGCTGCACGGCGTCGGCCGCGAGCAGGCGCGCGGTGTCGACGGCACGCCGGTCGAGGTCGCTCCACTCGAAGGGGCCGAGGGCGTCCGGTATCTGCGTGCTCATCTGTACGACTTCCTTCGCATCCGTTGTGCATCCGAGGTACCGAAAGGCACCGCCCGACCGGGGCTAAAGCCCTGGTCGAACTACCTACGAATCTAAAGGTCATACTTTTGGAGCGGCAGGTGCCCCCGTGCCAGCGTTCGGTGAAAATGGGACACCTACAAGAGGCCGAGCCGGTTTGAGCCAAGGAAATTGAATGACGGAGCAGGGCGGCGCACATCCGAGCGCACATATGGGAGCGGCGGCGCACATCCGTACGTATCCCTTCGACCCGAGCGCCAGCGTGTCCGGGGTCGGGATACAGATCGGCCCGATGGGCACGGAGGGTCCCTGGGCGGGCGGCGTCGGCCTGTCGCGCCGCGTGCACCGGATCGACTTCCACGTCCTGCTCTTCTTCCGCGAGGGCCCGGTCCACCACATGATCGACTTCACGGAGTACGAGGTCGGCGCCGGCGACATCCTGTGGATCCGGCCCGGCCAGGTGCACGGCTTCTCGACGAACGAGCGCTACGTCGGCACGGCGCTCACCATGCAGCCCGGCTTCCTGCCGCGCGCGATCGTCGAGGCGACGGGCCTGTACCGCTACGACCGGCCGCCCCTCCTCCACCCCGACGAGGCCCAACGCACTGCCCTGGACGCCTCGCTGGAGCAGCTGAAGCGCGAGTACCTGGACACAGCGACGCTGCCGCTCAGCCTGCACACCTCCGTGCTGCGGCACTCGCTCACGGCCTTCATGCTGCGGGTCGCACATGTGTCGGCGCAGGCGGCCGCGGACGAGTGCAGGCCGCAGCCGGACACGACGTTCAGCCGCTTCCGCACGGCGGTCGAGCAGGGCTTCACGACGAACCACAGCGTGAGCGCGTACGCCGACGAGCTCGGCTACTCGCGGCGCACCCTCGTCCGCGCGGTGCGGGCGGCGACCGGCCAGACCCCGAAGGCGTTCATCGACCGCCGGGTGACCCTGGAGGCGAAGCGGCTGCTCGCCCACACGGACCTTCCGGTGGGCCGGATCGGGGTGGCGGTCGGCATCGGCGACTCGGCGAACTTCTCCAAGTACTTCCAGCAGCACACGGGAATGACGCCGGCGTCATTCCGTGCCGAACAGGTCTGACAGACCCCGCTTTCCATAGGTATGCACGGGCCTGCGGCGGCCCTGTTTCAGCATGCGCAATGGGGGGTTGACCGTTCTTCTCCCGCCCCTTACGGTGCTCGCACCTCCCACAGGTATATCGATTAACCACTCCGTCGTTACCCGTAACCCGGTTGGAGACATACCGCTGTGCGCTCTGTGCCCTCGACGATGAGTCGGCGCGGATTCCTCGCCGCCGGCGGCGGACTCGCCGCCGCCTCCGCCCTGTCCGGCTGCTCCGCCCTCGCCGCTGCCGACGACGACCCCGGCACCCTCGTGGTGCACAGCCAGCTCGGCACCACCGCCCCCGGCTCCCCCACCTACCTCTCCGCCCTGGACCGGTTCCGCAAGGAGAACCCCGGTCTCAAGGTCAGGAACCTCGTCAACGGCGACGACCTCGCGCAGGTCTACGAGACCTCGCGGCTGGCCCGCAAGGAGCCGGACGTCGTCATGGTGAACCTCTACGACAAGACGCTGGCCTGGACCGATGTCGGCGCCACCGTGGACGTGAAGGACTACCTGGACGACTGGGGGCTGCGCGAGCGGGTGCTGCCCGTGGCCCTGGACGCGTGGACCGACGGCAAGGGCCGGGTGCGGGCCTTCCCGTACTTCGCCACCAACTGGCCGGTCGCCTACAACCGCGCGCTCCTCGACAAGGCGGGCGTCGACCACGTCCCGGCCACCGGCGACGAACTGATCAGCGCGGCGGGCAAGCTCCGCAGGAAGGGCATCGCGCCCGTCACGGTCGGCGGGAACGACTGGACCGGCCAGAAGCTGCTCGCCCAGATCATCCAGACGTTTCTGACCGAGGACGAGGCCAGGCACGTCTACGCGACCGGGGACTTCGGCAGCCGGGGCGCACGGCAGGGCCTCGATTACTTCGTGGAGCTGCGCGACGCCGGGGTGTTCGCCGACAAGGCCCAGGGCCTGACGTCGGACTCCATGACCACGCAGTTCAACACGCAGGCCGCGGCGATGCAGTCCGCCATGTCGTCGGCCCTGGCGAAGGTGCCGGCCGAGGTGGCGCGTCACACCGACGTGGGTGGCTGGCCGCTGGCCCCCGGGGCGGCGCACGGCAAGCCGACGATCCTGCGGACATACACGCTGATCGGCTTCTGGATCAGCCCGAACGGCACGAAGAAGATCGACGCCGTCGAGAAGTTCCTGCGGTTCATGTACCGCCCGGACACCGTCTCGCGGTTCATCAAGGAGGCCGGGCGCGACATGGCGCTGCGGTCCGACACGGTCAGCTCGGACTTCCCGCTGGTGGCGGCGGCACAGCGGCTCGGCGGTGACGTGAGCCAGGTGCTGCTGCCCGACCTGTTCGTCCCGCCGGCCGCGACGCAGCCCCTGATCACGGCGACGAGCACCTCCTTCACGCGCGGCACGAGCGCGGCCAAGGTCCGCTCGGTCCTCGAGGCCGCGTACCGCGGCGCCTGACCGCACGCCCCCCTCTCTCCTCATCCGTAAGGGAGTTGCTCATGACGACGATGTCGTCGACAGCGGGCGAGACCGCGGTCCGCCGCCCCACCCCGTCTTCCCCGGCCGCCGCCCGGCGGCCGCGCCGCCAGGGCGGCACGATCCTCGCCCTGCCCGCCCTCGTCTGGTACCTGGTCTTCATGGTCGGCCCGCTGGTCGCCATCTTCGTGGTCTCCGCCCTGCGCTGGCCGGGCATGCTGCAGCCCGTCTCGTTCGCCGGGTTCGACAATGTGCGCACGGTCCTCGACGACCCGGTGTTCTGGGACGCGGTGAGCAACACGGCGGTCCAACTCGTCGTCGCCGTCCCGGTGATGATCGTGTGCGCGTACATGCTCGGCTACTACGTCGCGCAGAAGCCGCCCGGCCACAAGGTCATCCGCTATCTGTTGTTCATCCCCGGGCTGATCTCGACCCCGGCGAAGGCGATGGTGTTCTACGCGGCGCTGTCCCCCGACGGCCTGGTCAACGGCGGCCTGAAGGCGGTCGGGCTCGGCTCGCTGGCCGACGCGTGGCTCGCCTCCCCCTCCACCGCGCTCGCGTGCCTGATCGCGCTGGACATCTGGGCCGGGATCGGCTTCACGGCGGTGCTGTTCGCGGCGCGGCTCGGGAGCGTCCCCGAGGAGATCGGCGAGGCGGCGCAGCTGGACGGCGCCGGGCACTGGCGGACCATGTGGCACATCCACTTCCCCGTGATCCGCGACTACGTGGGGGTGGTGACGATGCTGCAGTTCCTGTGGACGCTGTTCGGGTCGGCCCAGCATGTGCTGCTGCTGACGCAGGGCGGCCCCGGCACCTCGTCGACAACGCTGTCATTCCTCGTCTACCAGAAGGCGTTCATCGCGGCCGACCTCGGCTACAGCCAGACCGTCGGTGTCTTCCTCTTCCTCACCGGGCTCGTCGGACTGCTCGCCATCCGGCGCGCGTTCCGCCAGAACCACTGATCGGAGCCGTCGCCATGAAGTCCGCCCAGCACAGCCGCCTCGGCAGGTCCTGGCTGCCCGCCCACATCCTCGTCTGGCTCTACGCGGTGCTCCTCGTCGTGCCGCTGTACTACTTCGTCGCCTCGGCGTTCAAGACGAACGAGGAGATCTTCGCCGGCCCGTTCGCGCTGCCGTCGTCATTCGGTCTCGGCAACTTCGGTACCGCCTTCCACAGCGCCGACCTCGGACTCGCGGTCGTCAACTCGGCCCTGGTGACGGTGTTCTCGCTCGTCCTCACGCTGGCGCTCGCGATCCCCGCGGCGTTCGCGCTGGCCCGTTCGACGGGCCGGCTCGCCTCCGTCGTCGAGAGCGTCTTCTCGCTGGGGTTCCTGATCCCGACGTTCGCGGCGCTCTTCCCGACGTTCCTGCTCGCCGCGGCCACCGGCCTGTTCCACACGCGCACGTTCATGATCCTGTTCCTGCCGGCCACGGCGATGCCGCTCTCGGTGGTGATCCTGGTCCAGTTCATGCGGACCGTCCCCAGGGAGATGGAGGAGGCGGCCCGCATGGACGGCGCCTCGACCTTCGCGGTGCTCCGGCACGTGTACACGCCGATGTGCCTGCCCGGCATCGCGACGGTGCTCCTCCTGAACTTCCTGACGTTCTGGAACGAGTACCTGTACTCGCTCGTCATCATCGGCCCGGACCCGGCGCAGCGCACGGTCCAGGTGGCGCTGCCCACGCTGAAGTCCATCACCGGGACGGACTACGGCGTCCTGACCGCGGGGACCGTCCTCACCCTCGTACCGGTGTGGATCGTCTATACGGTGCTCCAGAAGCGGATGCAGCAGGCACTCGTCAGTGGGGCGGTGAAGATGTGAGCGCTACCCGGCCGAAACGGCCGACCGGTCGTCCGACCATCAAGGCGGTGGCGGCCGCGGCGGGGGTGTCGACGGCCGCCGTGTCGCAGGCCTTCAACGAGAAAGGCCGTCTTGCCGAGCCGACCCGGCGGCGGATCCTCGACGCGGCGGCGGAGCTCGGCTGGTCGCCGAGCGCGTCCGCCTCGGCACTGCGCAGCGCGCGTACCCGCACGCTCGCGCTGGTCGTGCGCAGGCCCACCGACGTGCTCGGGGCCGACCCGCACTTCAGTGAGCTGATCACCGGTATAGAGGGCGAGTTGGCGCCGCGAGGCTACGGTCTGCTCCTGCATCTCGTCGCCGGTGTCGACGAGGAGAGCGCGCTGTACGAGCGGCTCGCCTCGGAGGGCCGGGTCGACGGGGCCGTCCTGACGGACGCGCGGGCCGACGACCCGCGCCCGGCGCTGCTGCGCCGCATCGGCCTTCCGTCGGTGCTGCTCGGCGCGCCCGACCCGGAGGCGACCGTGCCGACCGTCGGGCTCGGCAACCAGGGGGCGGGCGTCCACGAGGCGGTCGACCACCTGCTCGGGCTCGGCCACCGGCGCATCGCGTACGTCTCCGGACCCGTCGAGCTCCAGCACACCCGGCTGCGCCGCACCGTCTTCGAGGAGACACTCGAACTCGCCGGACTCCGTCCCGCCGACGTCCTGAGCACCGACTTCTCGGAGTCGGCCGCCGTCGCCGCGACCGAGGAGCTCATCGGGCGCGCCGAGCGTCCGACCGCGATCGTGTACGCCAACGACTCGATGGCCGTGTGCGGCATCGGCACCGCACAGCGGTCCGGCCTCGCCGTGCCCCGGGACCTGTCCGTCGTCGGCTACGACAACCTCCCCCTCGGCCGCTGGCTGCACCCGCGCCTGACGACCGTCGATCAGCAGGTGCAGCGGGTCGGCGCGGCCGCCGCGCGCGTGCTGCTCGCCCGGTGCGGCGAGGACGTCCCCGAGACACCGCTCGAGGGGCGCCCGCACCTGGTCGTCCGCGAGTCGACCGGCCCCGCGACCCCCTGATGAATCCCGCATTTCTACGGAGCTAGGTACCACCATGCGACGCCACAGCGCCCACCTCACCCACGACTCCGCCGTCCTGCCCTGGCTCGGCGCCAACTTCTGGTCCCGCACCGGCGGTCCCCTGATGTGGCGCGACTACGAGCCGAAGACGGTGCGCGAGGAACTGGCGGTGCTGCGCGAACACGGTCTGAACATGACCCGCTCGTTCTTCTACTGGCCCGACTTCCACCCCGAACCGCACCGGATCGACGAGGAGTTGTGCGAGCGCTTCCGCGACTTCCTCGACGCGCACACCGAGGCGGGCATGGGCACCGTACCGACGTTCATCGTCGGTCACATGTCCGGCGAGAACTGGGATCCGGCCTGGCGCGGAGGCCGGGACCTGTACGAGGACGTGTGGATGGTCGGCCGCCAGGCGTGGTTCGTGTCCCAGATGACGCGCCGCTTCAAGGACCACCCGGCGGTCACCGGCTGGCTGATCACCAACGAGATGCCGGGCTACGGGCGGATCTACCAGGTCGACCCGCCCCCCAGTGACGTCGTCACGGCGTGGGCGCAGGCCATGTGCAACGCGGTGCGCGCGGCCGGCGGCACCCAGCCCGTCTCCCTGGGCGACGGGGCGTGGGGCATCGAGGTGACGGGCCGCGACAACGGTTTCTCTCTGCGGGACACCGCCGAGTACGTCGACTTCGTGGGCCCGCACGTCTACCGCTCCGACACGGACCGGCCGCGCCAGCACTACCGGGCCGCGTTCGAGTGCGAGCTCGCGGCCGTCACGGGGCAGCCGGTGGTCCTGGAGGAGTTCGGCCTGTCGACGGACACGGTCTCCGCCGAGAACGCGGGCGTGTACTACCGCCAGACCCTGCACAACTCACTGCTCGGCGGCGCGACGGGCTGGGTCGCCTGGAACAACACGGACTACGACGACCTGTGGGACCGGTCCCCCTACGACCACCACCCCTTCGAGATGCACTTCGGCATCACGGACAGCACGGGCGCCCCGAAGGCCCCGCTCGTCGAACTCGCCGCGTTCGCCGAGGTGTTGGATCGGGTCGACTTCGCGCGCTGCCGCCGCTCGGACGCCGGGGCCGCGCTGGTCGTGCCCGCCTTCCTGGAGCGCGGCTACCCCTACAGCCGCCCCGCCGACCGCCCGCTCATCTTCACCTCGCTCCACCAGGGGTACGTCGCGGCGCGCGCCGCCGACCTGGCGGTGGGCCTCACCCGGGAGGCGGACGGCATCAGCGAGGACGCGTCGCTCTATCTCCTGCCCGCGACACGGCAGTTGACGACCCGCACCCGGCGCGCGCTCGCGCGGCGGGCCGCCGAGGGGGCGACGGTCTATCTGTCCTTCTGCTCGGGTGAGCACCCCGGGACGCGCGGGCCGTGGTTCGACGACCTGGACGGGCTCTTCGGGGTCGAGATGCAGCTGTCGTACGGGGTGGCCGAGCCGATCGAGGACGACGTCCTGGAGATGACGTTCATGAAGGACTTCGGGAGCATCGGGGCCGGTGAGACCCTGCGCTTCCCGGTCGCGGGCAACGAGGACAGCCGGGCGTACCTGCCGGTCGAGGCGCGCGGCGCGGAGGTCGTCGCCGTCGACGCACACGGCCGCCCCGCGCTGCTTTCGCGGGCCACGCGCCTCGGCCGCACCGTCCTCGCGACGTATCCGCTGGAGCACATGGCCGCCCGCACGGCGCACGTCAACCCGGAGCAGACGCACCGGCTGTACGCGGCGCTCGCCGAGGTCGCCGGTGTGGCACGGCCCGTGACGGTCGAGAGCCCGTACGTGTCGGCCGATGTGCTGGTCCACGAGGACGGGCGGCGGTTCGTGTGGCTGGTGAGCCAGTCCGGGCAGGAGGTGGCGGTGCGTCCGGAGGCGGACGGAACACTGCACGACGCGGGGACGGGCGGGCCCGTCACGGACGTCACCCTCGACCCGTACGGCGTGCGCGTCCTGGAACTGCGATGAGCGAGCCGCTGTACCGCGACCCTGCGGCCCCGGTGCCCGAGCGCGTGCGGGACCTGCTCGCCCGTATGACCCTCACCCAGAAGGTCGGGCAGCTCAACCAGCGGATGTACGGCTGGCACGCGTACGAGCGCACCGGCTCGGGCCATCGGCTCACGGACGCGTTCCGCTCCGAGGTCGCCGCGTACGACGGCATGGGCGCCCTGTACGGGCTCCAGCGTGCGGACCCGTGGTCCGGGGTGACGTTCGCCGACGGGATCACGGCGGCGGACGCGGCGGGCGTCGCGGACGCGGTACAGCGGCACATGGTCGAACAGACGCGGCTCGGCATCCCGGTGCTCCTGGTCGAGGAGGTCCCGCACGGCCACCAGGCGCTCGACGGCACCGTCCTGCCGGTGAACCTGGCCGTCGGCTCGACGTGGGACCCGGACCTCTACGAGGAGGCGGCGGCCGCGGCCGGGGCCGAACTGCGGGCCAGGGGTGGCCATCTGGCCTTGGTGTCGGCGCTCGACCTCGTCCGCGACCCGCGCTGGGGCCGGACCGAGGAGTGCTTCGGCGAGGACCCGTATCTGGCGGCCCGGTTCACCGAGGCGCTCGTACGGGGCATGCGGCGGGCCGGGGTCGGGGTGGTGCTGAAGCACTTCGCGGGCCAGGGTTCCTCGGTGGGCGGGCGCAACAGCGCGGCCACCGAGCTCGGCGTCCGCGAGCTGCACGAGATCCATCTGGCGGCGGCGCGGGCGGGGATCCGTGCGGGCGCCGCGGGCGTGATGGCGGCGTACAACGAGTTCGACGGTCTTCCGTGCGCCGCGAGCCGGTACCTCCTGACCGAACTCCTGCGGGAGCGCTGGGGGTTCGACGGCATCGTGATGGCGGACGGGGGCGCGCTCGACCGGCTGACGCGGCTGGCCGGCGATCCCGCGGCGGCGGGCGCGCTCGCCCTGGCGGCGGGCACGGATCTGAGCCTGTGGGACGGCTGCTTCCCGCGGCTGGGCGAGGCCGTCGAGCGGGGGCTGGTCGCGGAAGAGACCGTGGACACGGCGGTGGAGCGCGTCCTCGCGCTGAAGTTCCGGCTCGGCCTCTTCGAGCGGCCCTACGTCGGAATACCTGAACAGCCTTCCGATGTACGGGAGTTGAGCGAGCGCGTGGCCCGGGAGTCGATCGTGCTCCTGGAGCACGACGGGGTGACGCTGCCGCTCGGCCCTTCCCTGCGCCGCATCGCGGTCGTGGGTCCCGGCGCGGACTCCGTTCCCGGCCAGATCGGGGACTACACCGCGCCGCAGCGGCCCGGCTCGGGTGTCACCGTGCTCGAAGGGATCCGGGCGGGGGCCGCGCCCGGCGCCGAAGTGACCTACGCGCGCGGGTGCGAGCTCGTCGGCGGCGACCTGTCCGGTGTGCCGGAGGCGGTCGCTCTGGCCGCATCGGCGGACGTGGCCGTGCTCGTCCTCGGCGGGTCGAGCGCCCGCGAGGCCGACACGCGCTTCGAGGCCAACGGGGCGGCCGTCGTCTCCTCGGGGAACCCGGTCGGCATGACCTGTGGCGAAGGCGTCGACCTGGCCGATCTGCGCCTGCCCGACGGCCAGTCGGCGCTGCTCGACGCGGTGGCGGCGACGGGCACCCCGGTCGTCGTGGTCCTCGTCCAGGGCCGCCCGCACGCGCTGCCCGACCTCACGTGCAAGGCGAAGGGCGTGCTGTGCGCCTGGTATCCGGGGCCGTGGGGCGGACGGGCGGTGGCCGACGTCCTGTTCGGGGCCGCGTCGCCGGCGGGCCGGCTCCCGGTGTCGGTGCCGCGGTCCGCCGCGCAGTTGCCGGTGTTCTACAACGCCAAGGACCACGACTACGGCGGCTACGTGGACCAGAGCGCCACCGCGCGGCACTCCTTCGGCCACGGCCTCTCCTACTCGACGGTCGCGTACACGGCACCCCGCCTCGCACACTCCACCGTCACGGCCGGCGAACCCGGCACGACGTGCTCCGTCACCGTGACCAACACCGGGACGCGGCCCGCGCGCGAGACCGTGCAGCTGTATGTGCGCCGGGTGTCGGGCGGTACGTCGTGGCCGCGTGTGCGGGAGCTGCGCGGGTTCGTACGGCTCGACCTGGAGCCCGGCGGGAGCGCCGAGGCCCTTTTCGCCGTCGACGCCGAGGTGCTCGCATCGGTCACCCGCGACCTGGACCTCGCCGTGGAGCCCGGCGAGTTCTCGATCGAGACGGGACCCTCGTCGGACCGCGCACGGGGCGCGGCACTGACCGTGACGCCATGACGGGGGTGGGGGCCGGGTGATCGGCGGCGGAACTGGTTGAATCGTCCGCATGTCACGCCCCGCCCCCACCTGCCCCTGCGGGCTCCCCTCCGCGTACGACGCCTGCTGCGGCCGGTATCACTCCGGACGGGCGAACGCGCCGACCGCCGAGGCACTGATGCGGTCCCGCTACTGCGCCTTCGCCGTCAAGGACGCCGCGTATCTGTTGCGGACCTGGCACCCGGCCACGCGGCCCCCGGCCGTCACCTTCGAGCCGGGCATGAAGTGGACCGGGCTGGAGATCCTGGGAACGACCGAGGGTTCTGCCTTCCACAGCACCGGCACCGTGACCTTCCGGGCCCGCTACACCGACGGCGGGCGGCCCGGCTCACTGCACGAGCGCAGCAGGTTCATACGGCTCGACGGCGCATGGGTGTACGTCGACGGCGACTTCATCGAATAGTGCGCGCCTGCGCGCTCAGGGCGCGAGGATGTCCAGTTCCTCGAGCGCGCCCACCGCGATCTCGCGCGTGAGCGCCTCCGCGCGGGCCGCGTCCCCCTCGCGGACGGCCTCGGCGACGTGCACATGGAGTGACACGGCCGCCGGGTCCGGGTCCTCGAACATCACCTGGTGGTGCGTGCGGCCCGCGAGGACCTCCGCGACCACGTCACCGAGCCGGGCGAACATCTCGTTGCCCGACGCGTTCAGGACGACCCGGTGGAACTCGACGTCGTGGACGAGGTACGCCTCCAGCTGATGGCCGCGTGACGTGGTGACCATGCCGAGCGCGCACTCGGTGAGCGCCGCGCACTGCGCGGCCGTGGCGTGCGTCGCGGCGAGTCCGGCCGCGACCGGCTCGACCGCGGAACGCAGGACCGTGAGGGAGCGCAGCTGCCGCGGCCGGTCCGCGCCGGCCAGACGCCAGCGGATGACCTGCGGGTCGTAGACGTTCCACTCCGCTGTGGGCCGGACGGTCACGCCGACCCGGCGCCGGGACTCCACGAGGTGCATCGACTCGAGCACCCGTACGGCCTCCCGCATGACCGAACGTGACACCTCGTACCGCTGGGCCAGCTCGTCCGTGCGCAGCACGCTGCCCGGTGGGTACTCCCCGGCGGTGATGGCGGGGCCGAGGTTCTCCAGTACGTGGGCGTGCAGCCCCCGGCCCTGTGTGGTCATGCCGTCAGCGTACGAGGCGGGTCGACGGAATAAAAAGTCAGACTTTTATGTCACAGTCTCTTGAATTTGTCCGACCATTCAGGTTTCAGTGGCGTGACACAGCGATGTCGAAGAAGACAGCGAGGACGCAATGAAGACACGACGCACCCCCCACGTCGTCGTAGTCATGGGCGTGGCAGGGACCGGCAAGACCACGATCGGCCCCCTGCTCGCAGACAAGCTTGGCGTCCCGTACGCCGAGGGCGACGACTTCCACCCGCCGGCGAACATCGCCAAGATGTCGGCCGGCACCCCCCTGACCGACGACGACCGGTGGCCGTGGCTCGACGCCATCGGCCAGTGGGCGCACGGACGGGCGGGACTCGGCGGCGTCGTCAGCAGCTCCGCCCTCAAGCGGAGCTATCGCGACCGGCTCAGGGCCGAGGCCCCCGGAGTCGTGTTCGTCCACCTCACGGGTGACCGCGCCCTGATCGAGGACCGGATGTCGCACCGCCAGGGGCACTTCATGCCCACGGCCCTGCTGGACTCGCAGTTCGCCACGCTCCAGCCGCTCGCGGCGGACGAGGCGGGCGTCGACGTCGATGTGTCGGGCAGCCCCGAGGAGATCACGGAGCGGGCCGTCGCGGCCCTCGCCGACCTCGAAGGCCGGTCCCCGTCCCCCCAGCGCCCGGCGCTGAGTTAGTCCCAGAAGTCCCCACCCACACCAAGGAAAAACCGTGACCAGTCTCAGCGTCGAGACGCTGGCAGCGGATGCCGTCGAACCGATCACCTCGGCGGGCCACGCCCAGCTGGGGATCGCCGTTCTCGCGGGCATCGCTGTCATCGTTCTGCTCATCACGAAGTTCCGGGTCCACGCCTTCCTGGCGCTGACCATCGGTTCTCTGGCCCTGGGAGCCTTCGCGGGCGCCCCCCTCGACAAGACCATCGTCAGCTTCACCACGGGCCTTGGTTCCACGGTGGCCGGTGTGGGTGTGCTGATCGCGCTCGGCGCGATCCTGGGCAAGCTGCTCGCCGACTCGGGCGGCGCCGACCAGATCGTCGACACGATCCTCGCCAAGGCGGGCGGGCGCGCCATGCCGTGGGCGATGGTCCTGATCGCCTCGGTGATCGGTCTGCCGCTGTTCTTCGAGGTCGGCATCGTGCTGCTGATCCCGGTCGTCCTTATGGTCGCCAAGCGCGGCAACTACTCGGTGATGCGCATCGGCATCCCGGCCCTCGCCGGCCTGTCGGTCATGCACGGCCTGATCCCGCCGCACCCCGGCCCGCTCGTCGCGATCGACGCCGTCGGCGCCAACCTCGGCGTCACGCTCGCCCTGGGTGTCCTCGTCGCCATCCCGACGGTGATCATCGCGGGTCCGCTGTTCTCGAAGGTCGCCGCCCGCTGGGTGGACGTCCAGGCCCCGGACAAGATGACCCCGGCGCGGGCCAGCGACGACCTGGAGAAGCGTCCCAGCTTCCGCGCGGCCGTCGCCACGATCCTGCTCCCCGTCGTCCTGATGCTCGCCAAGGCGCTCGTCGACATCGTCGTGGACAAGCCCGAGCACACCGTGCAGCGCGTCTTCGACGTCATCGGTTCGCCGCTGATCGCCCTGCTCGCCGCCGTGATCGTCGGCATGTTCACGCTGGGCCGCGCGGCCGGGTTCACCAAGGACCGGCTGTCCTCCACCGTCGAGAAGTCGCTCGCCCCGATCGCGGGCGTCCTCCTCATCGTCGGCGCGGGCGGCGGCTTCAAGCAGACCCTCATCGACTCGGGCGTGGGCCAGATGGTCCTCGACATCTCCAAGGACTGGTCGATCCCGGCCCTGCTGCTCGCCTGGCTGATCGCGGTCGTCATACGCCTCGCCACGGGCTCCGCCACCGTCGCGACCATCTCGGCGGCCGGACTCGTGGCGCCGCTCGCGGCCGACATGTCGACCTCGCACACGGCCCTGCTGGTCCTCGCGATCGGCGCCGGCTCGCTCTTCTTCAGCCACGTGAACGACGCGGGCTTCTGGCTGGTCAAGGAGTACTTCGGCCTGGACGTCGGGCAGACCATCAAGACCTGGTCCGTCATGGAGACGATCATCTCGGTCGTCGCCGGTGGCCTGGTCCTGCTGCTGTCCCTGGTCATCTAGCCACCTCATGATCTGGCTCCCTTCGGAGCGACTGGAGTACTGAGCCATGACCCACCCCCTCTTCGACATCAGCGGCCGCACGGCCCTGGTGACCGGTTCCAGCCGCGGGATCGGGTTCGCCCTGGCCCGCGGCCTCCTGGAGGCCGGCGCGACCGTCGTCCTCAACGGACGCGACGAGTCCGCCCTCGCGGACGCGGCCGAGCGGCTGTGCGGGCTCGGCCCGGTCCACACCGCGGCGTTCGACGTCACGGACGGACCCTCCGTGGCCGCCGGGGTCGCCGGGGTC
This sequence comes from Streptomyces sp. NPDC055140, assembly GCF_053607285.1. Taxonomy (NCBI): domain Bacteria; kingdom Bacillati; phylum Actinomycetota; class Actinomycetes; order Kitasatosporales; family Streptomycetaceae; genus Streptomyces; species Streptomyces sp. NPDC055140. The sequence continues at coordinate 253,126 of NZ_JBSGTG010000004.1, forward strand.
GAGGAGCGGGTGGGTCCGCTCGACATCCTCGTCAACAACGCGGGCATGCAGCTGCGCGCCCCGCTCCTGGAGTTCACCGACGCCGACTGGCACCGGGTCCTGAACACCAATCTGACGAGCGCGTTCCTGGTGGGCCGTGAGGCGGCCCGCGGCATGGTGGAACGCGGTCACGGAAAGATCATCAACATCTGCTCGCTGCAGAGCGAGGTCGTGCGGCCCGGCATCGCGCCCTACGCCGCCACCAAGGGCGCCCTGAAGATGCTCACCAAGGGCATGTGCGCCGACTGGGGCCCTTCCGGGGTCCAGGTCAACGGGCTCGGCCCCGGCTACATCGAGACCGAGCTGACCGAACCGCTCGTCCGCGACGAGGAGTTCAGCGCCTGGGTCCGCCGCAGGACCCCGGCCGGCCGCTGGGGCCGCACCGACGACCTTGTCGGCGGCACCCTGTTCCTGGCCTCACCCGCGTCCGACTTCGTCAGCGGGCAGATCCTCTACGTGGACGGCGGCATGACGAGCGTTCTCTAGAGGACCTCATGGCTGGAGGAGACCTGATGCTGGGCTGCGTGATCCACGGCGCGGGAGATCTGCGCGTCGACGAACTTCCCTCCCCCGAACCCGGCCCGGGCCAGGCGCTCGTGGCCGTCCGCTACGGCGGGGTGTGCGGGTCGGACCTGCACTACTGGCGCCACGGCGGTGTCGGCGACTTCCGGCTCCAGGAACCCATGCTGCTCGGCCACGAGGTCGTGGGCACGGTCCTGTCGTACGGAGACGGTGCCACCGGTCCCGCGCCCGGCACGGCCGTCGCCGTGCACCCCGCCACCCCCTGCGGGACCTGCCCCGAGTGCGTGGACGGGCGGCGCAATGTGTGCCGTGACACCCGCTACCTGGGCAGCGCGGCCCGCACCCCGCACGTCCAGGGCGGCTTCGCCGCGCGGATCGCCGTCCCCGCCGGCCAGTTGAGGGCCGTGCCCGACGGGCTTCCGCTCGACCGGGCCGCCCTCGCCGAGCCCCTCGCGGTGGCGCTGCACGCGGTGCGCCGGGCGGGCCCGGTCGCGGGCGGGCACGTCCTGGTCACCGGCGCGGGCCCGATCGGCTGCCTCGTCGTCGCCGCGGCCAAGGCCGCCGGAGCGGCACAGGTGACCGCCACCGACCTCCTCCCCGAAGCCCTCCGTCACGCGCGGCTCGCCGGCGCCGACACCCTCGTCCGCGCCGACGACCCGGCCGACAAGGGCTGGCCCGAGGAGGCCGACACGGCTGTCGAGGCGTCGGGCGTGGCCGCCGGGCTCGACAGCTGTCTGCGCCATGTGCGACGCGGCGGTGTGGTCGTCCAGCTGGGGATGCTGCCGCCGGGGCAGAGCCCGTTCGCGGGGAACCTCGTGGTCAGCCGGGAGATCGAGCTGCGCGGGGCGTTCCGCTTCGACACGGAGTTCGACGACGCGCTGCGCCTGCTCGCCGAGCAGCCGGGGCTCGCGGAGCTGATCAGTGCGGTGGTCCCGGTGGCGGCCGCGGAGTCGGCGTTCGTGCTGGCCGCGGACCGCGCGCGGGCGTGCAAGGTCCTCCTGGACTTCGGTGCGGGCGCGTAACGAAGCGCCGTCACGGCAGCCACTCGCCGTGCTCGCGCTCGGCCCACTCCCTCCCCACGAACCCGGTCCGCATCCCGAGCCGTGCCTCGGGGTCCGCCCACGCCTTCGCGATGTGCCCGGCGACCACGATGCCGAGGGCGAGGGCCAGCCAGTCGTGCACGAAGGTGCTGCCGGTGCGCCAGGTGAGGGGCGCGATGGGGGTCCCCCCTGCTCGAGTGAAGCCGAGAGCTTGGGGGAGGGTGAACCACATGAGCAGGCCCGTGCCGAGCATCACCAGAACCGCTCCCGCGAGCCAGCCCGCGTACAGCTTCTGGCCCGCGTTGAACTTGCCCGCGGGCCTCGGGCCCGAGCGGCGCAGGGCGGAGCGCAGCCAGGTGCGGTCGTGCGGGACGAAGCGGTTCAGGCGGCGCAGGTCGGCGCGGAAGGCGCGGGACGCGAGGCCGGCGAGGTAGGGCGCGGGCAGCAGGAGACCGGACCACTCGTGGAGCGTGACCACGAGTTCGCGGCGGCCGACGAGCTCCGCGAACTGGGGTACGTACAGGCAGGCCGCCGTCAGGATGCACAGGCCCATGAGGGCCGCCATGGACCAGTGGACCCAGGTCTCGGAGCGGGTGAAGCGCCTTACGCGCGCCGGGAGTTCAGTGGGTGGGTTCATCGTCGCGTCCGTTCGAGCGGCCGACCCACGCGTCCACGTCGTAGCCGCGGTTCTCCCAGTAGCCGGGTTCGACGCGGTCGGTGACGGTGATGCCGGACAGCCATTTCGCCGACTTGTAGAAGTACATCGGGCCGACGTAGAGCCGGACGGGCCCGCCGTGGGTGTGGCCGAGGGGCTTGTCCTGCATGCGCAGCGCGACGAGCACGTCGGCGCGGCGGGCCTGCGGCAGGGTGAGGCTCTCGCTGTACGTGCCGTCGAAGCAGGTCAGCCGCAGCGCCTTGGCGGAGGGCCGGACCCCGGCCGCGTCGAGGATGCTGGAGAGGCGTACGCCCTCGAAGGGGGTTTCCGGCACGCGCCACCCGGTGACGCACTGGACGTCGCGCACGAGCCGGGTCTGCGGGAGCGCCCGCAGCGCGGGCAGCGTGTAGGTGGTGGGCCGGTCGACGAGACCGTCGACGGTGAGGCGGTAGTCGGCGGCCGATCTGTGCGGGACGGAGGAGGCAACCGAGTAGTAGCGGAAGCCGCCGCCGTTCGGCAGGAGGTCCGTCAGACCGGTGGGGTCCTTGTCCGCGGCGCTGCCGAGGAAGGATTCGAGGCCGCGCTGGAGAGTGGGCGCGGCGGCGACGCCGAGGGCGCCGAGTCCGAGCATGCCGAGAACGAGGCGGCGGCCGACGGGCGCGCCGCTCTGCTCGTCCCGCTCGGGTGGTACGGGTTCTTCCGGGTTCACACACTGATTCGAGCACCCGTGGCCTCTGGAGGCCAGGGGCCACGGGTGTTCGTCAGCGTTCTGTCACTTCTCGGCGGGCACGCCGGCCGCCTTCTCCAGCTGGAACGCCTCGTTGCCGAGGCCGATCCCGGCGTGTGCCTCGGGGTTCCGCCCGCGCAGGACGACGCCGTGGACCAGGCCGATGACGGCGGCCAGCGCGATGATGCCGGGCAGCACCCAGTTGAGGGAGGAGCCGGGGCCCGAGCCGACGAGGACGTCGAAGTCCTTGACCGTGTAGACCGCGATGACGAGCAGCGCGATCCCGGCGATCCCCGACGCGATCAGGCGCCAGATCTGGGCGCCCGCGGCGCCACGCCTGACGAAGAAGACGATCACGGCCAGCGAGGCGGCGGCCATCAGCAGGATGATGCCGAGCGCGCCGACGTTGCCGCCCCAGGTGAAGAGCTTGAGCACGGGCGCCGTCGGGTCGCCCGCCTTGCCGTCGTCGGTGACCGCGAAGGCCACGACGACGATCAGGGAGAGGGCGGTCTGGAGCAGGGAGCCGGTGCCGGGCGCGCCGCTGGAGCTGTTGGTGCGGCCGAAGGTGGCGGGCAGCAGGCCCTCACGGCCCATGGCGAAGGCGTAGCGCGAGACGACGTTGTGGAAGCTGAGGAGCGCCGCGAACATGCCGGTGACGAACAGGACATGGACGATGTCCGTGAACGTGCCGCCGAGCCTGCTCTCCGTAAGGAAGAACATCAGGCCCGCGCTCTGCTTCTGCGCGGTCGGGATGATCGCGGAGGGTCCGGCGGCGACGGTGAGCGCCCATGAGCTGATGGCGAAGAAGACGGCGACGAAGCCGACCGCCATGAACATCACGCGCGGCACGAGGATGTGAGGGCGGCTGGTCTCCTCCGCGTACACGGGCGCCTGCTCGAAGCCGGTGAAGGCGGCGATGCAGAAGCACAGGGCGGTGCCGACGCCCGCGCCGGTGAGGGTCTCCGGGTTGAAGGCGTGCAGCGACAGGCCCTCCTTCGCCGGGTCGCCGATCGCCGCGACGTCGAAGACAACGACGAGCGCGACCTCGACGAGCAGGAGTACGCCGAGCACGCGCGCGTTCACGTCGATCTTCAGCAGGGCGAGCGCGCCGACGGCGAGCACGGCCACCAGCGCCGGGATCCACCAGGCGATGCTCAGGTCGAGATAGGAGGCGAAGAGGTTGGACACCTCGAAGCCGAACATCCCGTAGATGCCGACCTGGAGGAAGCTGTAGGCGACGAGCGCGACCAGGGCGGCTCCCGCGCCGGCGGTCGGGCCGAGGCCGCGGGATATGTAGGCGTAGAAGGCACCGGCGTTGTGGACGTGCCGGCTCATCTCGGCGTAGCCGACGCTGAACAGGGCGAGAACGACGCCCAGGATGAGGAAGAGCAGCGGCTGCCCGACGACGCCCATCACGGCGAACGTGGTGGGCATGACGCCGGCGACCACCATGAGCGGGCCCGTCGCGGCCAGCACGGACAGGAGCAGGCCCGCCGTGCCGAGGCGGCCGGCGCGCAGGGCGCTGTCCTGTCCCTTGAAGGTGCTGATCCCCGCATCGGACTCGGGGGGTCGTGCCGTGTCGCTCGTGCTCGAACTGCCCGTCGTCATGGCGGGGTTGTCCCTTCCCTGTGGATGAACGCTGCTGGTGCGGGTGTCTGGGAATTTCTGGGGGCGTCGTCCTAGGCCGTGCCGAGCGCGGCACTGCGCGCGGCCCGGAACGCTTCGTGCGGATCGCGGTCCGGGTACGACCAGGGGGCGGCGGTGGCGTGCCGGCCGATGCGGTGGAACAGCGCGGCGGCCTCCGCGGGCCTGCCCTCGCAGGACTTGGCATGGGCGAGGAAGTTCAGGTCGACGCGGCCGCGCGGATGGGCGGGGCGCTCCGGAGTGCCCCATTCCAGCCACCAGTCGAAGGCGGTCTTCATCACGAGGCGGGCGCGGCGACTCGTCCAGTGTCCGGATGCCTTGGGGTCGGGCGGTTCGCTGCCGGCGGCGGCGAGGACCCGGTAGCGCTCGGCGTGCGCGACCACGGGGAGGACGGCGAGCGGTGAGCCGGGGCCCGCCTGTTCGGCGGCCCAGGACGCGAAGTCGTACACCTCGTGGAGCGGGTCCTGGCCCGCGTCGGGGCGGCGTTCGGCGAGTCTGGCGACCATCAGGTGGTGGGCGTGGTGGTGCTCGGCATGGCGGTGGCGGATCTCGTCGAAGAGACGGACGACGTCCTCCTCGCGGCCCATGTCCCGTTCCAGGAGCAGGAGTCCGAGCCAGGGCGTGGGGTCGGCGGGCACGAGGGCCGCTGCGTCGCGGCAGGCGTCGCGGGCCCTCTCGGGGCGCGTCTTGCCGATGCGGGCGCGCTGCACGGCTGCGAGGGCGAGCAGGACGGCCGCGTCGGCCGATTCGGGTTCGGCGAGCCGCCAGTCCCTGACCCAGGCGGTGGCCGTCGGTTCCTCGGCGAGGACGACGATGCGGTGGCCGCGGCGGTCCCAGTCGTCGCCGGTGGCCGAGATCAGTTCCCTGACCTCGGTCCAGCGCCCCTGAGCGAGGGCCGCGCGGGCGGCGACGAGGTGGCTGTCGTCGAGCGCGGAGTCGAACGGGGGAGCGGCCCGCTTGCGGGCACGCCCGAGTGGTGGCGGGGGTGGGGGCACCGCAGGAAATCCTCTACGACGCGGCTTACTTGAGGTGATCACGCACAGCAAAGCGGTACCGGGCGCTCCGAGTCAAGAGCAGACCAAGGGGTGGCCTTCACCAACTCGTTTCACAATCCTCCGAGTTCACCCTCGCGATCCGCCAATTCCCGCTCTCACCTGGGCAGTTGAACTGATGACACGAGACAGCACCCCGAACCGCGGAGCAGGGTCCGAAGTGCTGTCAAGGCGAGATTCAGCCGGTCGCGGCGGCCGCGGCGCGGCCCGCCGTGCGGCCCGAGAAGAGGCAGCCGCCGAGGAAGGTCCCTTCGAGGGAGCGGTAGCCGTGCACTCCCCCGCCGCCGAACCCGGCCGCCTCCCCCGCCGCGTACACGCCCGGCAGCGGCTCGCCGCCCTCGGTCAGGACGCGCGAGGACAGGTCGGTCTCCAGCCCGCCGAGGGACTTGCGGGTGAGGATGTTGAGGCGCACCGCGACCAGCGGACCCGCCTTCGGGTCGAGGATGCGGTGCGGCGCCGCGGTGCGGATGAGGCGGTCGCCGAGGAACTTGCGGGTGCCGCGGATGGCGGTCACCTGGAGGTCCTTGGTGAAGGGGTTGGCGATCTCCCGGTCGCGGGCGACGAGGGTGTTGCGCAGCGCGGCCTCGTCGATCAGCGGACCCGACGACTTCTCGGCGAGGGCGTTCATGCCGCGCACCAGGGCGGGGATGTCCTTCTCGATGACGAAGTCGGCGCCGTGGTCCATGAACGCCTTGACGGGCGCCGGTACGTCGGCGCGGGCCCGGTCGATGACTCCGCGCACGGACTTCCCGGTCAGGTCGGGGTTCTGCTCGGAGCCGCTGAGGGTGAACTCCTTGCCGATGATGCGCTGGTTGAGCACGAACCACGTGTAGCCGTACCCGGTCTTCATGATGTGGTCGAGAGTGCCGAGGGTGTCGAAGCCGGGGAAGAGCGGCACGGGCAGGCGCTCGCCGCGTGCGTCGAGCCAGAGCGAGGACGGGCCCGGCAGGATGCGAATGCCGTGCTTGTCCCAGATGGGGTTCCAGTTCTCGATGCCCTCGGTGTAGTGCCACATGCGGTCGCGGTTGATGAGGTGCGCGCCCGCGTTCTCCGTGATCCCGAGCATCAGGCCGTCGACGTGCGCGGGCACGCCGGAGAGCATCTTCTCGGGCGGGGTGCCGAGGCGCTCGGGCCAGTTGGCGCGCACCAGGTCGTGGTTTCCGCCGATGCCGCCGGAGGTGACGATCACCGCCTGCGCCTTGAGCTCGAAGGAGCCCGTGACCGTACGGCTGCTGCCCTGGCCGCGCTCGATGGACGACGGTTCGAGGATCTCGCCGGTGACCGTGTCGACGGCGCCGGCGCTGCGGGACAGGCCCGTCACCCGGTGCCGGAACTTCAGCTCGACCAGACCGCGCGCCACACCCTCCCTGACCCGGCGCTCGAAGGGCGCGACGAGGCCGGGGCCGGTCCCCCAGGTGATGTGGAAGCGCGGCACCGAGTTCCCGTGCCCGTTCGCGTCGTAGCCGCCGCGCTCCGCCCAGCCGACCACGGGGAAGAACCGGACGCCCTGCGCATGCAGCCAGGACCGCTTCTCACCCGCGGCGAAGTCGACGTACGCCTCGGCCCACTTGCGCGGCCAGTGGTCCTCGGCGCGGTCGAAGCCGGCGGTGCCCATCCAGTCCTGGAGCGCGAGCGCGTGGCTGTCCTTGATCCGCAGGCGGCGCTGCTCGGGCGAGTCGACGAAGAAGAGGCCGCCGAAGGACCAGTGCGCCTGGCCGCCGAAGGACTGCTCCGGTTCCTGGTCCAGGAGGATCACCTTGCGGCCCGCGTCCACGAGTTCCGCCACCGCGGCGAGCCCGGCGAGGCCCGCCCCGATCACGATCACGTCCGCGTCGTACGTCGTCATTGGGGTCCGTCCCTCTCGAAAGTTACCGGTGGGTCAGATCTTGGGCACGGGGGTGGGCGGCGTCAACCTCGCCGACCGGGTCACTCGCGGGGCAGCCCGTCCCGCGGGGCGCTATCGTCGGCCTTACACCCGTGCAACGACCCGCCCATGGCCGATCTTGATACCTGCATTCTCGAGGTGCGCAGCGTGTCGGTTCTCGTACTCGTCCTCGCCGTCTCCGCGGCCTTTTGCCTAGGCATCGGATTCGTGCTCCAGCAGAACGCGGCGCAGCACGCCCCGCTGAGCGACTTCCTGTCGCCGCGCCTGCTCCTCGACCTCGTACGGGTCCCCCGCTGGCTGGGCGGCATAGGTTTCATGGTGTGCGGCATGGTGCTCGGCGCGATCGCGCTGGGCAACGGGGAGATCTCCCTCGTCGAACCGCTGCTCGCGACCAACCTCCTGTTCGCGCTCGCCCTCTCGCGCCACCAGACCCGCCAGCCGCTGGGCAAACAGGGCTGGTCGGGTCTGGCCCTGCTCGCGGGCGGGGTGACGGCCTTCATCGTGGCGGGCGAGCCACGCAGCGGCGACGCGGTCACCGACCCGCTGCGGCGCTGGCTGATCATCGGCCTGATGGTGGGCGGCGCGCTGCTGCTCACCGCGTACGCGAAGAAGTCACGGATGAGCTCGGCCCCGGTCCTGCTGGGCGTGGCGGCCGGGCTCCTCTACGGGGTGCAGGACGCGCTGACGCGGATGAGCGGGCAGCTGTTCTCGTCGGGCGGCTGGGGCGAGCTGCTCACCAGCTGGCAGCCGTACGGGGTCCTGGCGCTCGGCGTCACGGGCCTGATCCTGGTGCAGAGCGCCTTCGAGATGGCGCCGCTGCGGATGTCGCTGCCCGCGCTGACGGCCGCGCAGCCGCTCGCGGGCATCGCGTGCGGCGTCGGCTTCATGGGCGACCAACTGCGCACGGACGCCGGGGCGCTCGCCTGGCAGGCGACCGGGCTCACGGCGATCGTGGCGGGGATCGTGCTGCTCGGGATGCATCCGGCGATGCCGACCACGGGCCCTCGGGAGGGGGACCGGGCAGGGGTCGAAGTCTGATCCGCCGGGAGTCTGCCGGGTCTGGTCTCATGGGCGCATGACCCCTCCCACCGATCCCACGCACGCCGCTGACGCCCCGGATCCGGCGGCGGAAGTCCTCGACATCGTCGACGAGCACGACCGAGTGGTCGGGCAGGCCCCGCGCGGCGAGGCCTACGCCCGCGGACTGCGCCACCGGGCCGTGTTCATCCAGGCCAGGGACGGCGCCGGCCGGATCTTCGTACATCGCCGCACGCCGACAAAGCTGGTGTTCCCGTCCCTGTACGACATGTTCGTCGGCGGCGTCGTGGGCACCGGGGAGTCCTACGACGACGCGGCGCTGCGCGAGGCGGAGGAGGAGCTCGGCGTCACCGGGCTGCCCCGCCCCGAGCCCCTGTTCAAGTTCCTGTACGACGACGGGGCGGGCCGGACCTGGTGGTCGTACCTGTACGAGGTGCACTGCGAGCTGCCCGTGAACCCGCAGGCCGAGGAGGTGGCCTGGCACGACTTCCTCACCGACGAGGAGCTGGAACGGCGGCTTCCCGAGTGGCCGTGGGTGCCGGACGGACTCGACGCGTACGAGCGGCTGCGGGCCTACCGCGCAGGGGCCGCGGGCCTGCCACGGGCGCCCGGATAAGGTCGCCCCGTGATCGAATTTGTGCGCAGTGTCCGCCTCTGGTTCGCGCCCGAGCGGGTGCGGGACGACGGCGATACGCCCGACTACCGCTTCTCGCTGGCCAACGAGCGCACGTTCCTGGCCTGGCTGCGCACGGCGCTCGCGCTGATCGGCGGCGGGTTCGCCGTGGACCAGTTCCTGCCGGACCTGCGCTGGGCCTGGCGGGCCGGTCTCGCGCTCGCGCTGCTCGCGGCGGGCGCCCTGTGCTCCCTGCGGGCGGTCAGCCACTGGGTGCGCTGCGAGCGGGCGATGCGGCGGGGCGAGGACCTGCCCGTCTCGCGGTTCCCGGCGCTGCTGAGCGTGGTCGTGGCGCTGGTGGCCGTCGCGATGGTGGTGGTCGTGCTGGCCGGGTGGGCGGGTTGAGCGGCCCGTCGGAGCCGTCGTCGGCCGGCGACGCGGCTGCGGCCGGGCGCGATCCAGGGCTCCAGCCCGCACGGACGCGGCTCGCCTGGCGGAGGACGACGCTGTCGTGCACGGTGGCGGCGATCCTCGCGGCCAGGGCGGCGCTGCACGGCGGCACGGACACCCTCGGTGTGCTGGGCGCGGCCCTGTTCTTCCTGGCGTGGCTGGGGTTCCTGGCGGTGGCGCACCGCCGTATCCGCGATCTGGCGCTGCACGAGGCCAGTCCGCCCGTGATGTCCCAGCGTGCGGCCGTCGTGGCGGTGGCCTGCTCGGTGGCGCTGGCCGCGTTCGCGGCACTGGTGGTGTGACGCCCCGACGCGGTGGGCGGCCGTTCCCGGGCAGTCGGCCGGTCGGTCGGTCAGTCGGTCCACGGCACGGTGACCACGATCTTGCCCCTGGTGCGGCCCTCGGCGCTCAGCCGCTGGGCGTCGGCGGCCCGCTCCAGCGGGAACGTCTCGTCGACGTGCACCGTGACCACGTCCTGTTCCGCGAGGTCCACGAGGCGCGCGAGGTCGGCGGCGTCGGGGCGCACGAAGACGTAGCGGCCGCCCAGGTCGACGACCGAGGCGTCCGCGATGGAGGCGAGCCGGCCGCCCGGCGCGAGCAGGTTCGCGGACACCTTCAGGGCCTCCCCGCCCACCGTGTCGAACACGGCGTCCACGCCCTCCGGCGCGAGGGCCCGCACGCGTTCGGCGAGGCCTTCCCCGTACGTGACCGGTTCGGCGCCCAGCTCCCGCAGGAAGTCGTGGTTGCGCTCGCTCGCCGTGCCGATGACGCGGGCGCCGAGGTGGCGGCCCAGCTGGACCGCGATCGAGCCGACGCCGCCGGCCGCCGCGTGGGCGAGCACCACGTCGCCCTCCTGCACGGCGAGGGCGCCGGTCAGGACCTGGTAGGCGGTGAGCCCGGCGAGCGGCAGCCCGGCGGCCTCCTCGTAGGTGAGGTTCCGGGGCTTGCGCGCCAGGGTGCGCACGGGCGCGGCGACGTACTCGGCGAACGTCCCGCGGGAGAGGAAGTCCTCGCGTACGTAGCCGATCACCTCGTCGCCGGTGACGAACTCGGTGACGGAGGCGCCGGGTTGGACCACGACGCCGGACACGTCCCAGCCGGGGATCACCGGGAAGACGGCGTCGAGCGCCGGGGCGAGGTAACCCTCGCGGGCCTTCCAGTCGACGGGGTTCACCGCCGCGGCCCTGACCTTCACCAGGACGGAGTCGGGCCCGACCTTGGGGTCGCGCACCTCGCCGTACTCGAGTACCTCGGGACCGCCGTAGCCGCTGTAGCTGATCGCCTTCATCCGACGTACTCCTCGCGAAGGGCACAGGAACAGGCACAAGGGTTCCATATCAGAATGATCCGGGCATTTCCGGCTAGCCTGACTCCATGACCACTCTCCACCAGGAACACCCCGTTCACGAGCACACCCACGGCGAGGGCTGCGGCCACACGGCGGTCCCGCACGGCGACCACGTCGACTACGCGCACGAGGGGCATCTGCACGCGGAGCACAACGGCCACTGGGACGAGTGCGAGCCCGGCACCCACACCACGCACCAGGGCCACGAGCACCAGCACGGCCAGGACTGCGGGCACCAGGCCGTCACCCACGGCGATCACGTCGACTACGTCCACGACGGCCACCGGCACGCGCAGCACGAAGGCCACTGGGACGACCACTGACGGTCCGCGGGCCGGTCAAGGCAGCGAACGGCCCCCGCACTCGGCGTGAGTGCGGGGGCCCTTGGCCGTGTCCGGGCCTGAGCGGCGTCAGGGGCGCAGTGCGCGCAGCAGCAGGTCCGCCAGGTGGTCCGCGACCTCCTGCGGGGCGAGCGGGCCGCCCGGGCGGTACCAGGTGGAGAGGTGGTGCACCGACCCGAAGTGGTAGTCGACCACCAGGTCGGCGGGCGTGGCCGTGGAGAACACACCCGCCTGCTGGCCCTCCTCGATCAGGGCTCTGAACCGCTCGTGGTAGCGCCGCCGCTCGGCCCTGACCTGCTTGTTCTTCTCCGGGCTGAGGTGGTGCATGGAGCGGAAGAAGATCGACGCGTCGTCGAGGTTCTCGATGGTCGTGACGACCACATCGGCCGCGGCGTCGCGCACCCGCTGCTCGACCGGCGCGTCGGCGTCCGCGAACGCGTCGAGGCGCTCCTGCTGCACGCGGAGCACGCGCGCGTACACCTCGTGCAGCAGGTCGTCCTTCGAGCCGAAGTAGTGGTAGAGCGCGCCCTTGGTGACGCCGGCCGCCTCGACGATCTCCTGGACCGAGGTGCGGTCGTACCCGCGCTCGGCGAAGAGCCGGGTGGCGGCGGCGAGCAGCCTCTGGGGGACGGGCGTACCGTCTCCGTCCGACGTCCTGGGCACTGCCGCCACCTGCCTTTCTCCTGCGATCAGCTGTTCTGTGTACGAGAACGCAGTTCCCGCCGGAGGATCTTCCCACTTGTCGTCTTCGGCAGCTCGGGCAGGATCTCCACCTCGCGCGGGTACTTGTACGCGGCGAGCCGCTCCTTGCAGTAGGCGGACAGGTCGTCCGGGCCCACCGAGGCGCCCGGGCGCAGACTCACGTACGCCCTGACCGTCTCCCCGCGGTAGGGGTCGGGGACACCCACGACGGCGGCCTCGCGCACGGCCTCGTGCGTGTAGAGGACGTCCTCCACCTCGCGGGGCCAGACCTTGAAGCCGGAGGCGTTGATCATGTCCTTCTTGCGGTCGACGACGTAGAGCCAGCCGTCGGCGTCCATGAAGCCGATGTCCCCGGTGCGCAGTTCGCCGTCCGGGAAGGCCTCGGCGGTGGCGTCGGGGCGCTTCCAGTAGCCGGGCACGACCTGGGGGCCGCGGACGGCTATCTCGCCCTGCTCGCCGAAAGGCACCTCCTGGCCGAGGTCGTCCACGATCCGGACGATGCTCTCGGGTCCCGGGACGCCGACGGCGAGGGTGCCGGAGACGGGGTCGACGGGGGCTTCCTTGCCGGGCGGCACGGAGGCGCAGGGAGCGGTGCACTCGGTGAGGCCGTAGCCGTTGTGGATGTAGGGGCCGAAGCCTGCCCGGAACTTCTCCACGAGGGCGGGCGGCACCGGCGCGCCGCCGGACGAGATCGACTGGAAGGAGGCGAAGTGCTCGCGGGTCGCGGCCGGGTGCGCGGCGAGCGCCATGAACGCGGTCGAGGGGCCCACGGTATAGGCGGGCCGGTGCTCGGCGAACGCGTCCAGGACGACACCGGCCTCGAAGCGGTACGCGAGGACGAGGGTGCCCGTATTCGCGAAGGAGGAGACCAGCTCGCAGACCATGCCCGTGATGTGGAAGAGCGGCGCGAGCCCGAAGTAGGCGCCGCCTTCGGGGATGCCGAGTCCGGTGCGCTGGCGCTCGGCGTTGTACGTGATGTTGCGGTGCAGGTTCGTGGCGCCCTTGGGCGTGCCGCTGGTGCCGGAGGTGTAGCTGATGAGCGCGATGTCGTCCGGGCCCGGGTCGCGGCCTTCGGGCGCCGCGTGGCCCGCGCGGGCGACCGTCAGGAGGTCGTCGGCGTCCTCGGCCTGCGGCTCGACGCGCTCGAACTTGAGGACCCGCTCGTCGCCCCGCGTCTGGAGGTCCAGCTCGCAGGCGGTGAGCACGATCCGTACGGGAGAGTCCGCGGCGGTCCCGCGCAGATACGCCTCCCAGGCCCGGTCCGAGCAGATCAGGGCGGTCACGTCGGCGTCGTGCAGGACGTGGGTGACCTCGCCCGACTTGTACATCGGGTTGACCGGGACGACGGTGGCGCCCGCCTTGTAGGCGGCGAGCAGGCCGATCACGAAGTGCGGGGAGTTCTGCAGCATGAGGGCGGCGCGGTCGCCGCGCTCGAGGCCGCGCGCGGCGAGGTGCCCGGCGACGGAGTCGCTGAGCTCGTCGAGCTCGCGGTAGCTGAGGCGGCCGTCGAAGTAGGCGACGGCGGTGCGGTCGGGGGCGGTGCGGACCGCGGCGCGGAAGGCGTGCAGCACGGAGTCGGCCGGGGTGACCGGGGCCCGCTGGGCCTCGGAGAGCTGCCCGAGCCAGGGCTTGGCCGCGTAGATCGAGGAGCTCACTTCTGTGCCGCCTCCCACTTCTGCTGGATGTGGTTCATGTTCGACAGCCAGCGGTCCGGCGTCGCGGCCCTCGCCGCGTAGTACCCGGCGACCTCGGGGTGCGGGAGGATCAGGAATCGGTCCTCCGCCATGCCCGTGAAGAGCGCGTCGGCGACGTCCTCGGGCTCGATCGCGGTCGGCGCCAGGACGATCTCCCCGGCCGATCCGGAGGCGGTGAGCATGTCCGTACGCACGCCCTGCGGGCAGATCGCGTGGACCTTGAGCCCGCGGTGGCGGTAGGTGAGGGAGAGCCACTCGGCGAAGGCGTACGCGCCGTGCTTGGTGACGCTGTAGGGCGCGGCGCCGACCATCGTGAGCAGTCCGGCCGCGGAGACGGTGGACACGAAGCGGCCGCTGCCGCGCTCCAGCCAGCCGGGCAGCAGGGCCTTCGCGGCGCGGACGTGGGCCATCACGTTGACGTCCCAGGCGTCGGCCCAGATCTGCTCGTCGGCGTCCTCGGTGCCGCCGGAGGCGAGCCCCGCGTTGGCGCAGTAGACGTCCACGGTGCCACCCAGGGCGTCCAGCGCCTCGGGCACGATCTCGGACGCGTCGCCCGGCACCGCCGTGGCGCCGATCTCGTCCGCCACCGCCTTGGCCTTCCCCGCGTCCAGGTCGTTCACGACGACGCGCGCTCCCGAAGCGGCGAAGCGGCGGGCGAGCGCGGCTCCGATGCCGCCTCCCGCGCCGGTGACGACGACCCCCGTGCCGTGCAGGCTGTCCACCATCGGTCTCCCTTGACTCGACTTCCCGTCACAGACTAAGCAGTCGGTCAGCTCAACGGAAGAGGTGTCGGCGGTCGGCTTCGTTCCGCGGGGGCGCGGCGCACGCTAGCGTGCGTGCACATGCCACCTTCCGCGATCACGGAGGTCACCACATGAACGTGTCCAGACGGAGCCTGCTCGCCGCCACCACCGCCTCGGCGGTGGCCGCCACGGCGGGCGCGGCGTCCCCCGCGCTCGCCGCGGAGAAGGACGGCGGCCGGCTCCGCACCGGTTTCGAGCGGCTAGCGGCCGACGGATACCGGATCCTCGCCGGGCAGAAGGTCGGCTTCGTGACGAACCCGACCGGCGTCACGCGCGACGTCAAGCACATCGTCGACGTGATGCACGCCGACGAACGCGTGAAGCTGACCGCGGTGTTCGGGCCCGAGCACGGCTTCCGCGGCACGGCACAGGCGGGCGGCTCGGAGGGGCGCTACGACGACCCGGCGACCGGACTGCCCGTCTACGACACCTACTTGAAGAGCGGGCAGGCGCTGGCGGACGTCTTCACCGCGTCCGGTGTCGACACGGTCGTCTTCGACATCCAGGACGCGGGCGCTCGCTTCTACACGTACATCTGGACGCTCTACGACTGCATGGAGGCCGCGCAGCTCGCGGGCAAGAAGTTCGTGGTGCTCGACCGCCCCAACCCGGTGACCGGCCGGAACGCCTACGGGCCCGTCCTGCACAAGGAGTTCGCCACGTTCGTCGGCCGCCGCGAGATCTCGCAGGCCCACGGGATGACGGTCACGGAGCTGGCCCGTCTGTTCAACGGCGAGTACCTGGCGAAGCCCGTCGAGCTGGAGACGGTCCGGATGACGGGCTGGAAGCGGCGCGACTTCTACGACGCGTCGGGGCTGCCGTGGGTGCCGCCGAGCCCGAACATGCCGACCCCCGACACCGCGCTCGTCTACTCGGGCACCTGCCTGTTCGAGGGTACGAACCTCTCCGAGGGCCGCGGCACGACCCGCCCCTTCGAACTGCTCGGCGCCGAAGACGTCGACGGGCGCTGGGCGGCCGCCGCCAATGAACTCCACCTGCCCGGCGTGGACTTCCGCGAGGCGTACTTCGCGCCGACCTTCTCCAAGTTCCAGGGCAAGACGATCGGCGGCGTGCAGATCCACGTCAGGGACCGGGCCGCGTACGACCCCGTACGCACCGGCATCGCGCTCCTGGTGACGGCGAAGAAGTCCTGGGGCGGCTTCGCCTGGCGCTCGGACAACTGGATCGACAAGCTCACGGGGTCCACCCAGGTGCGGACGATGATCGACGCCGGGGCGTCCACGGACGAGGTGGTCGCGGCCTGGCAGGGCGAGCTTGCGGCGTTCCGGGCGGTGCGCGGCCGGTACCTGGCGTACAAGTAGGGCCCGGCACGTATCGTCTCGCGATACGGGACGACCCGTTTCGCGTATTGACTGCCATGTACACGCACAACCACAGTTCAGTACGTGCTCACAGATGACTCCACCAGGCAGAACACGGTCACCGGCGCGGATTCTGACGGGGACAGCCCCGAGAGCCTGCGCCGCGTGGCCGTCGCCAGTTTCATCGGGACCGCGATCGAGTTCTACGACTTCTATGTCTACGGAACGGCCGCCGCCCTCGTCCTCAACGAGGCGTTCTTCCCGAACCTCTCCTCCCTCAACGCGACCCTCGCGTCCTTCTCGACGTACGCGGTGGCCTTCGCGGCCCGCCCCGTCGGCTCGCTCCTGTTCGGCCACTTCGGCGACCGCGTCGGCCGCAAGTCCGTCCTCGTCGCCTCGCTGCTCCTGATGGGCCTGTCGACGGCGTGCGTCGGCCTGCTGCCCGGATACAGCACCTTGGGCGTGTGGGCGCCGCTGCTGCTCGTGCTGCTGCGCTTCCTCCAAGGCGTGGGACTCGGCGGCGAGTGGGGCGGGGCGGCACTGCTCGCCGTGGAACACGCGCCGCGCGGCAAGCGCGGTCTCTTCGCGGCGTTCCCCCAACTCGGCCCGTCCGTGGGCTTCTTCGCGGCGACCGGCATCTTCTGGATCCTGTCGACAACGCTCGACGACGAGGCGTTCCACTCGTGGGGCTGGCGCGTGCCGTTCCTGCTCTCCTTCCTGCTGGTCGCCGTCGGCCTCTTCGTACGGCTGAAGATCAGTGAGACGCCGGTGTTCGCGAAGGTGATGAAGGAGCAGGAGGCGAGCAAGGCCCCCGCGCTCGAGGTCTTCAAGCGCCACCCCCGCGAGATCCTGCTCGGCGCGGGCGGCATGGTCGTCGCGTACGGGCTCTTCTACACCGCGACCACGTACTGCCTCGCCTACGGCACGACGACCCTCGGTGTCCCGCGCAACACGATGCTCGCGGTCTCGCTCGTCGCCTGCCTCTTCCTCGCGGCGGGCACCTGGCTGGCCGCGACCCGCTCGGACGCGGGCGGGCGCCGCCGGCTCGTGCTGGCCGGCGCCGGGCTCGCGGTGGTCTGGGGCCTGGTCCTCTTCCCGCTCATGGACACCGGGCAGCCCGTGCTGATCGCGCTCGCCCTGGGCGGCGCGCTGTTCTGCATGGGGGTCGTGTACGGGCCGATGGGCGCGTACCTGCCCGAGCTGTTCGGGGTGCGCGTGCGCTACTCCGGGGCGTCCTTCGCGTACAACCTGGGCGGGGTGCTCGGCGGCGCGGTGTCGCCGCTCGTGGCGACGCGGCTCCAGGGCGAGTTCGGCTCGTCCTCGGTGGGCTGGTACGTCAGCGCGATGGCCGTCGTCTCCCTGCTCTGCGTCCTCGCCCTGCCGGAGACGCGGGAGCGCGAACTGGGGTGACCCCCATGGGGCACGCATGTGCGTGCCCCATGGAAGCGGCTGAACTACGGCCGGTGCGACGGGAATTCGACGACCTGCTGGTACGTCGGACGGTTCTGCCACTGGATCCCGCGGTGCGTGATGCCGCCGAGCGCCCGATGGATGATCGTGTCCGAGCACCACTGGTCGCCGGCCTTGCACGCGTCGTCGCCGGGGTAGACCTCGGCGGCGGGCTTGGCGACCGCCTGCACGAGCGTGGCGAGCAGGGCGTCGCGGCAGGTGTCGAGCTTGCCGCCGCCGCAGTAGGCGGCGCCGAGCTTGCCCTTCACCGGCTGCCCGAGGACCGTGCGCAGGTCCTTGTCCACATAGCCCCACCAGCCGTACTGGAACGCCGATCCCGCGTGCGCGCCGGTCGGGCCGTGGCCGGCGGACGGCGACTCGTCGATGGTCAGCTCGCCGGTGAGCGCCCCGTACAGGTCGCTGCCGAGGCCGGGCTCGAACTCGGCCTTCACCAGGAGCGGCCACCAGGCGTCCATGACGCGTACGGCGTCCGGGTGCGCGTAGGTGTGCGAACCGGCCGACGTCTGGTTGCGCTGGGCGCCCCCCTTGCGCCAGGCCTCCAGCTGCTCCACGGCCTTGTTCAGGGCGGGGTCGTCGACGGGCTTGCTGCGGATGACCTTGAGGATCTCGGGGAGCACCTGCTCACCCCGCAGATCCGTGAGGGCGGCCTCCTCCATGGCCTGGGTGAGCGAGGCCCTGGTGACGCCGCCCTCGGCGACGAGCCGCTTCACGCGCCCGTCGAGCAGATCGGCGCGGTGCACGGCGCCGAGGCTGAAGTTGGCGGCGCCGAACCCCTTGGCCTGCTTGTTGTTCCAGGAGACGTAGTAGTCCTGGTCGACGGAGTTCGGGTGCTGGGACGGCGGCGCGTACGCGGCCGTGTTGTCCGTCGGGTCGAAGTCCCGCCACTCGTAGGCCTTTTCGGCCTTCACCGGGAAGGAAGCGTCGACACCGTCCGCGCGCACCGGGTTGGCGCCACTGTTGTAGTACGCGATGTCACGCGAGTCGGCGTAGAACCAGTTGAAGGCGTAGCTGATGTGCTGCGCGGCCTTCTCGAAGGTCGCCGCGTCCTTCACGTACGACGGGTCGTTCAGCATCTGGAAGCCGATGATGGAGTCGGCCTCGTGCCGGTACGTCGAGCGCAGTGAGGTGTACGCGACGGGCTTGCCGCCGACCGTCGCACGGTGCGTGACGATGCCGTACTTCGTGCGGAAGACCTGCATCCGGTAGGAGCCTGCCGCCGTGGAGTCGGCGAGGGTCGGCTTCCAGGCGTTCTTCTTCTCCAGCTTCTCCATGGGGGTGCAGGTGCCGCGGTACAGGTAGTTCGTGGACTGCCGGGTGGGCTTCGCGCCGTCCGGCTCGCACAGCTCCACGGCGTACGTGTCCGTGATGTCCTGGCCCGCCGAGGTCGCCGACCAGGCGTAGTCCTGGCCACGGCCGAGCTGGATGTACATGCCGACGCCCGCGAACGAGACGCCGCGCGCGCTGATGCCCGGACCCTGGAGCTCCTGCATCATCAGGAGCTGCGGGGCGAAGTACCCGGTCTGCGGGCCGAACACGGCGACCGGGTGGCCGGACGCGGTGTGCTTGCCGGAGACGAGGAGGGCGTTGGACATGCCCTTCTTGGAGTCGGAGTTCCTGAACATGTCCGCGGGCAGCACGCCCTTGTCGTACATGCCCTGGAGCGGCTTGAGCTTCGCCGGTGCCTTGACCGGGGTCCTGCGCCCCGCCTCGGCCGGCTTGGCCGAGCCCTCACGGTCGTGGACGAGCGGTTCGCTCTCGACGGTGCCCTTGTCGGGCAGCGCCTCGCCGCGCGGTTTCCCGGGCTTGGCGCCGTAGGGGAAGCTCGTGCCGTCGTGGATGGTCGTCACGGCCTCGGGGTCGTCGCGCCCGCGGAAGGACTCCCAGACCTCGGTGCCCCGCTCGACGCCGTACTTCTGCTGCGCCGACAGGAGCGAGAGGGCCTGGCCGACCTCTCCCCCGCCGCCACCCCCGAAGAGGCCGCCGACGACGGAGGCCAGCGCGATCATGTCGGTCACCTTGAACGGCTGGATCTCGCCCACGTTCGTGATCGCGTCGATCTTGCCGGTCAGGACGTACTCGCCGGGGAAGTAGCGGCCGTTCTTCGACTTCTCGCGATAGGCGTTGAGCCCGTCGATGTAGGCCTGCGCGTCGTCCATGGCCTGCTTGCCACGGGCGCCCTGGGTGGTCCTGATGTACTCGACCTGCTTCTCCAGGTCCTGCTCGGTGTACGGGGCCTGCGGCCAGAACTCCTGCTCGAGTCCCTGGTTGGCGAGGGCGCCGCCCGCGAACGACGTGAGCTCGCCGCGGCCGATGTGCCGGAACAGGTCGATCAGCCAGAGCCGGTCCTGACCTGCGGCGTAGCCGGCGCCGAACTCTGTTCCGTAGCGCGTGGAACCTTTGACATGGGGTACACCGTTCTTCTTGTCACGGGTGATCGTCACATCGTCGCGGGGGCGCGTGACGGAACCGACCTGACCATCGGGGACCCCGAAGGAGGAGTCGTTGAAGAACTGGGTGAGGGTGTCGTCCGTCAGGGACGGGTACCCGGCGGCGAGCGCGTCGTAGGGGCCGAGTTGATCGTCGGCGTGGGCGGGCTGGGTGCCGAAGAGACGGTGGCCGAGGATCTCGGCCAGCGTGGCGCTGCCGTTCGCGCCGGGCGGCAGGATGTCCGCGCACCGGCCCGCGCAGTAGTCGGGCGCCGGTGCCGGCTCCGCGGCGGACGCCCCGCCGGCCGGGGACAGCAGCCCCGCCGTGAGGACGAACACCGCGGTGGCGGCCGTGCGCCTGAGAGTTCTGCGGAGGCTTCTGTGCTGGGTGGTTCGTATGGTGCGCCGTCGCATGCCTGATCCTCCCGACGATGGTGCGCCGGAGGTTACCGGCGGTAGGCAGCCGACTGGAGATGAACATGCGTCACCTTTTCGGAATCGCCACACGCGACCCCCTGGGGCGAACGGGCCCCAGGAGGTGCCGCTGATGGAGTCCATCGGAATTCGGATGGAGCGGCATGGATCCGAATCGAGTGTCGATACGTCTATTCGGCGACGTCCGTTCGACGACGACGCCGAAGTACATGTACGTGTGACGGAGGTGCAGGGCGATGGCCGGATTCCGGAGTCTGGCGAGACAGGCGCGCGACGCGCGCAATGATCTGGCGCTGCGGCGGTACTCGCTGCGCAAGTGCCTGGAGCGGTTTGCCCCTTACGGGCACCGGGCGACCTGGGACCACCTGTGCTCGCGGGCCGGGTTCGACCCCGAGGACCGGTCACCCGAGCCGGCGCGGCTGACGGCCGCGCTCGACGAGCTCGAGGAGGCGCGGGCGGTCTGGCTCGCGTACGAGACGCAGTTCGCGGAGCGCCGCCGTAAGGAGAAGCACGACGGGCTGCGCAGACCGGGCACGGTCGACGACTGGCACCGGCTGACCTGGGGCGGCTTCGGCGTCGCCTGGTGCGACGACCCGATGGTGCATCCCTCCGAACCTCTCGCGGAGGTTCTGAACCGGCTGATCGCGGCCCTGGAGCGCGAGCCCGGCACGGCCTGTCCCGTCTGCACCGGCACGGCACTGCGCTGGAAGCACGACCTGGCGCACGAACCGTCGTCAGGACCGGTCTGCACCCACTGCGGCATCGTGGTGCCGCGCCCCGTCCTCACCCCCGCGTCCCTGGCAGGAGCCTGGCAGGCACGGGTCCTTGTCTCGGCGTGAAGCGCATCGGCACGAGCACGGCTGCGATCGCACGAAGGCGTGAGCACGACGGGGGTGCCGCCCATGAGCCGCACCCCCGGTCCACTCACCTGCCTCAGCCCTTCGGTGTGATCACGTCCGTCTGGACGGCCAGCTTGAACTCGGCGAGGATCAGCGGCGTACGGATCAGCGCGTCACCCGCGCCGCGCACCGAGATCTTCAGGCCGACCGGGGTTCCCGGGTGCAAGAACATCTGCCAGGTGTACGACCGGTACTGACCGCCGCCGGTCGGCGCGGAGTCCGTCGTGGCGGTCGAGTCGTAGCCGGTCGAACCGGCGAGCGGGTCGCGCACGAAGCGCGCCCTGAACTCGCGCGGTCCGGAGTCCGGTTCCCAGAAGACCAGCGCGGACAGGGTGCCCCACCCGTCGTGACTCGGCCGGATCAGACCCGAGTGGGCGTCCGGGTACTTGGACCCCTTCGGCGGGTCGTGCATCTTCCAGGGGTCGTACGACTCCTCGCCCGCCGCGTAGGGGAAGCGGACGAGGTGGTAGCCGTCGCGGTCATAGGTGATCTTCTGCGGGCCCGAGCGTGCGGCCTCGTACTTCAGCGAGCAGATGGCGAGTCCCATCGCGTCTCCCCGTTCCCGTGATCCGTCATGCCGTCATGCCCTCATTCATCCCCAACTCCCCTGCGCGTGAAGACATCTGGACGGACGGCTCCGGGTGCGGGTGCACGCCGTCACACGTCGCGGCGCCGTACGACGACCAGCGCCAGGGCGAGCGCGACCAGCGGCCAGAGGACGAACACGGTCCAGCTCCCGGCGACCGTGGCCCCGTTGTACGCCTCGGCCGGCGTTCCGTAGATCTGGGCCAGGCGCTGCCACGCGTTGCGCACCATCGCGTTGGCGAAGGTGACGGACAGCGGCTTGCGGGACGAGAAGAACACCGGCAGCAGGAGCAGGACGAAGACGCCCGCGACCATGGTGGTGGCGCTGTGCCGGACCAGGACGCCGAGCCCGAGGCCGACCAGCGCGCACACCGGGGCGAGCAGCGCCGACGCGGCCAGGGCCCGCAGCGCGTTGGGGTCACCGAGGGAGACCACGTCGTACCGCCCGCTGAGGATGGCCTGCGCGACGGAGAACGAGCACAGGGCGACGAACACCCCGATCACGGTCCACATGACGACCTGCACGACTGCCTTGGCCAGGACCACCGCGCCGCGCGCGGGAACGGCCACGGTGGTGGTGCGGATGAGGCCGCTGCCGTACTCGCTGACCACGGCGATCGCGCCGACGGACACGGCGGCGAGCATCAGCGTCAGATAGGCCTCCGCCGGAAAGGAGTCGCCCAGCGAGAACGAGTGCTCCCGCCGCGCGAGGGCGCTGTAGGACGGGAAGTTGTTGTAGTCGGCGAGGGCGCGGCCCGCGGCGACCCCGGTCACGACCAGCGTGACCAGGACGATCACCCAGGGCGTGGAGCGCAGCGACCGTACCTTGATCCATTCGGCGGCGACGAGGTCGAGGAAGCGGGCGGGCGGTTCGTCCACCGCTGCGGCGATCGTCGTTGCAGTCGTGCTCGTCATCGGGCCTGACCCGCCTTTCCCGCGTCTCCCGACAGGTACTCGACGCTGCCGGCGGTGAGTTCCATGAACGCCTCCTCCAGTGAGGCCGTGCGGTTGGTCAGCTCGTGCAGCATGATCCGGTGCTCGAAGGCGAGCGCTCCGATGCGCTCGGCCGGCAGCCCGGTCACGGCGATCCTGGCCGCGTCCGGCGGGCCGTGCGGCTCGACGGACGCGCCGGCCGCCGTGAGGACGGCCGTCAGCTCGCCGGCCTGCGGCGTCGCGACCAGCACGCTGAAGCGGGTGCTGCGGGCAGCGAACTCCCGTACGGACTCGGCGGCGATGAGACGGCCCTGTCCGATCACGACGAGCTGGTCCGCGGTGCTCTCCATCTCCGTCATCAGATGGCTGGAGAGGAAGACGGTCCGTCCCTCGGCGGCCAGGCGGCGGAAGAGGCCGCGTACCCAGAGCACGCCCTCCGGGTCCATGCCGTTGATCGGCTCGTCGAACATCAGCACAGGAGGGTCGCCGAGCAGGGCCGCCGCGATGCCGAGCCGCTGCTTCATGCCGAGCGAGAACCCGCCGATGCGGCGCCCGGCAGCCTCGGTCAGGCCCACCTCGGCGAGCACCTCGGCCACGCGGCTCGCCGGGATGCGGTTGCCGCGGGCCAGGGCACCGAGGTGCGCGGTGGCGCTGCGCCCGCCGTGGACCTGCTGGGCGTCGAGCAGCGCGCCGACGTGGCGCAGGCCGCGCGGGTGGGTGCGGAAGGGGACGCCGCCGACGGTGGAGGTGCCGGCGGTGGGCGCGTCCAGGCCGAGGACCATCCGCATGGTGGTCGTCTTGCCCGCGCCGTTGGGGCCGAGGAAGCCGGTGACCTGTCCCGGCCGCACGGTGAAGGAGAGGTGGTCGACGGCGGTCTTGTCGCCGTACCGCTTGGTGAGTTCGCTGACTTCGATCACGAGGGCAACGGTGCCGGTACGGGTGAGGGGCGCGCATCGGCCCGTCGGCGGCCTTCCCTGGGGCGGCATGCACCCGTGGGATGCAGCCCGTGGGCTCATGCCGGGAGCGGACGGCGCACCTACGATCCCTGTGTGGACGCCACCTCGATACCCCCGCCGCCCCAGCACGCCTACGGGACGCCCCGTACGGTCCTCACCTGGATCGGCGCGGTCCTGTACCCGTTCATGGCGCTGCTCCCCGCGGTCAGCGCCGACCCGAGGGCGCCCGGCATCCTCCCGGCCTGCGGCTCGGCGCTCGCGACGGTCCTGCTCGTCGGCCTGATCCGGCGCAGGCCCACGGCGGCCCTGGTCATGACGCTGCTCGTCACCGCCCTCCTGCCGCCGGTGGCCAAGTACCACGGCCCTGTGTGGTTCGTGCCGTTCGTGGCGGTCGACATCCTGCTCGGGTACTTCGTCGCGACCCGCACCCTGCGGGCGTCGGTGGTCGCCGTCTGCCTCACGTTCCTCACGCAGTGCCTGACGATCCTCGGCTTCACGCACGGGCCCGACAACCTCATCGTGATCGGGACGATCGCCCTCCTGGCGCTGGTCACCGCCTGCGTCGTGGGCCTCCTCGGCAGCGAGCGCCGCCGGTACGCGAATGAGCTGCGGTCGCACGAGGTCGCCGAGGCGATCACGGCCGAACGGCTGCGGATCGCCCGTGAGTTGCACGACCAGGTCGCGCACAGCATCGGCATCATCGCGATCCAGGCCGGAGTCGGCAGCCGGGTCATCGAGACGCAGCCGCTGGAGGCGCGGGCCGCCCTGAGCGCCATCGAGGCCACAAGCAGGGAGACCCTGTCGGGGCTGCGGCGCACGCTCGTCGCGCTGCGCAGGTCGGGTCCTCCGGCGGAGTCGGGGGCGGCGCCGTACGGACCCGCGCCGGGCCTCGGCGACCTGGAGCGCCTGGCCGCCACGACCATGGCCGCGGGCGTCGAGGTCGACCTGCGGTGGAGCGGGCAGCGGCGTCAACTGCCGCCTGACATCGACCTGTCGGCGTACCGCATCGTGCAGGAGGCGCTGACGAACGTGGTGCGGCACTCGGGCGCCGGGCGGTGCCGGGTGAGCGTCGGATTCGGGGAGGATGAGCTGTCCGTGGAGATCGTCGACGAGGGGCGTGGGATGCGCAGCGCGGGGCCGGGCGTGGGGTTCGGGATCACCGGGATGCGGGAGCGGGTGGCGCTGCTGCACGGGGAGTTCGGTGCGGGGCCGCGGCCCGAGGGGGGCTTCCGGGTCGCGGCGCGGCTGCCGCTGCCGGAGCCGACGGCGACGGACGACGCCGCTGCGGCCGGGGCGGACGCCCGATGACCGTGCGCGTGGTGCTCGCCGACGACCAGCCGCTCGTACGCTCCGGGCTGCGCGTCCTCATCGCCGACACCCCCGATCTGGAGGTCGTCGGGGAGGCCGCGAACGGTGAGGAGGCGGTCCGGCTGGCGAAGGAGGTCAGTCCTGACGTGATCGTGATGGACATCCGGATGCCGGGCATGAACGGGATCGAGGCCACGAGCCTGGTCACGTCGGGCCCGGGGGCGACCCGTGTGCTGGTGCTGACCACCTTCGACGAGGACGACTACGTCTACGGCGCGCTGCGCGCCGGCGCGAGCGGTTTCGCGGTCAAGGACATGGCGCTCGACGACATCCTCGCGGCGATCCGGGTCGTCGCCGCGGGGGACGCGCTGATCGCGCCGGGGATCACGCGCCGCCTCATCGCCGACTTCGTCGCGCTCCCCGGGCCGTCGCCCGCCCGCCCGCCGCGCCCGGTCGAGGGCATCACGGAGCGGGAGCGCGAGGTGCTGAAGCTGGTGGGGCTCGGCCGGTCGAACAGCGAGATCGCCGACGAGCTCTACATCACCGTGGCCACGACCAAGTCGCACGTGGCGCGCCTGTTCACCAAACTGGGCGCCCGGGACCGGGTCCAACTCGTCATCATCGCCTACGAGTCGGGGCTGGTCTCCGCGCCCCGCTGAGCGGCGGCCCCTCAGGCGCCTTCCCGGTTCTCCCTCATCAGGCGCGACCCGGTGAGGCGCTCGCCGAACACGTCGTCCGGGTTCGAGAGCACACAGTTCTCCAGGGACAGACAGCCGCAGCCGATGCAGTCGGTCAGATGGTCGCGCAGGCGGCCCAGCTGCGTGATGCGCTGGTCCAGTTCGGAGCGCCAGGCCTCGGAGAGGTGCGCCCAGTCCTCACGGGTCGGGGTGCGCCCCTCGGGCAGTTCGGACAGCGCGTCCCGGATCGTGGCGAGCGGGATGCCGACGCGCTGCGCGGCGCGGATGAACGCGACCCTGCGCAGGGTGTCGCGCTGGTAGCGGCGCTGGTTGCCCGTCGTGCGGCGGCTGCCGATCAGGCCCTTGGCCTCGTAGAAGTGCAGGGCCGAGACGGCGGCTCCGCTGCGCGCCGACAGCTGACCGACGGTGAGTTCGTGGATCTTCACTGGAATCTGGGGCACTGTGCCGAGCCTACTGGGCCGACCCTGCCGTCGTTGACAGAGGTCGCCCTCCCTAGCATGCTGAGCAAGCGCTTAGACATCCACGTTAGACATCCGCACATGGTGCAAACATGGGAGGCCAGGACATGGCAGAGCCGAGGGTTTTCGCGACGGTCGACGAGCTGCGCGCGGCGGTGGGCGAGCAGCTGGGGTACAGCGACTGGGTCGAGATCGAGCAGAAGCGGATCGATCAGTTCGCGGACGCCACGGGTGACCACCAGTGGATCCACGTCGACCCCGAGCGCGCCAAGGACGGGCCGTTCGGCACGACGATCGCGCACGGCTATCTGACCCTGTCGCTGCTCCCCCTCTTCGGACCGCAGCTGATCAAGGTCGACGGCATGAAGATGGGCGTGAACTACGGGACGAACAAGGTCCGCTTCCCCGCCCCCGTGCCGGTCGGCTCCCGGCTGCGCGCCACCGCGAAGATCACCGGCGTCGACGACGTGCCCGGCGGCGTCCAGGTCTCGGTCGCCTTCACGGTGGAGCGCGACGGCGGCGAGAAGCCGGTGTGCGTCGCCGAGTCGGTGTCCCGCTACTACCTCTGAGCCCTTCGGGGCTCAGCAGGTCCGAGCCCCCACCATCCGCAGGACGAGGTCGGCGTACAGCGCGCCGACCTCGTCGGGCGTCCGGCGGCCCTCCGTGTTGAACCAGCGCGACACGTCGATGCAGAGCGACAGCACGGCCAGCGTGGTGCCCGGGAGGTCCGGGACGTCGAACTCCCCCGCCTTCACACCGTCGTTGAGGATCTCGCGCACGGTGGCGTCGCTCTCGCGGCGCAGGGCCACGATCTCGGGCCGGTGCTCCTCGCCGAGCGAGTCCAGCTCGTAC
The DNA here is from genome assembly GCF_053607285.1 of Streptomyces sp. NPDC055140. NCBI lineage: Bacteria > Bacillati > Actinomycetota > Actinomycetes > Kitasatosporales > Streptomycetaceae > Streptomyces > Streptomyces sp. NPDC055140. Next base: position 280,021 of record NZ_JBSGTG010000004.1, read on the forward strand.
TGCACGACGCGCGCTGTCAGATGGCGTGCCGCGTGCCAGCGGACGAAGGACCGTACGGCCTCGGAGAGCCGCTCGGCGGCGGTGCCCTCCTGGGCGGCCGCGTCCTTGAGGATCTCCAGGGCCTTCTCGTGGCCGATGCGGCTGATACGGAGGAGCAGGTCCTCCTTGGTCCGGTAGTGGATGTAGAGCGCGGCCGGGCTCATGCCGGCCCGGCTCGCGATGTCCCTGGTGGTGGTCGCGTGGTAGCCACGCTCCGCGAACGCCTCGACGGCGGCGATCAGCAGCCGCCTGGCTGCGTCCGGGGTGACCTCGGCCCAGGACATGTCGTCCGTGGCAGCCTCGTTCTGGCCGTGCCGCTCCGCGCTCATCGCTCGCTCACATCCTCCCGTGGACAGGACGAACACCATACCCCTAGAGGTGAGCGAGCGCTTAGTTCCGTACGTCAGGCAGCGGGCTTGAAGGGGTCGTGCTCGGCGAGGATCTTGTCGATGCGGGCCTGGTCGATACGGCTGACGACCTGATCGACCTCCTGACGGTCCCGGATCACCTTGGCGAGCGTGAACGCGGAGGTCGTCAGATAGAGGACGGCGATGGCGAGGAAGCCGCGGACCCAGCCGCTGGCGTCGATGCGGTAGATACCGACGGTTGTCGCCACGAGCGCGAGCGCGAAGGAGGCGACGGCCTGTCCGTAGAAGGCGTTGGTGGTCCCGTGCTTGACCGGTGTGTCACTCATGGGCGACAGCATGGAGCGGACGGGGGCGCACCCCCATCCGCTCGCGTACTCAGAAACGTACTCAGAAGCCGGGCTCGGAAGTCCGACTCGACAGCAGGACTCGGAAGCCGGACTCGACAGCCCGACCTCAGAAGGCCGACACGCCGGTGAGCGCACGGCCGATGATGAGCTTCTGGATCTGGCTGGTGCCCTCGTAGAGAGTCATGACGCGGGCGTCGCGCAGGAGTTTGCCGACCGGGTACTCGTCGATGTAGCCGTAGCCGCCGAAGACCTGGAGGGCGTTGTTCGCGCAGCGCACCGCGGCCTCGGAGGCAAAGAGCTTCGCCTTGGAGGCCGCCGTCGCGAAGTCCTCGCCTCGGTCGATGAGGTCGGCGACGCGCCAGGTCAGCAGGCGCGCGGCGTCCACGTCGACGGAGATGTCGCTGATCAGCTCCTGCACCAGCTGGTACGAGGCGATGGACTTGCCGAACTGCTCGCGCTCCGCCGCGTACCCCACGGCGGCGTCGAGCGCGGCCTGCGCGATGCCGACGCAGCCCGCGGCCACGGACATGCGCCCCTTGGCGAGCGCCGACATGGCGATGGAGAAGCCCTTGCCCTCGGGCCCGAGCATCGCGGAGGCGGTGACGCGGACGTCCTCGAGGACCAGCTCGGCGGTGGCCTGGCCGCGCAGGCCGAGCTTGCCGTGGATGGTGCGGCGGGTGAGGCCGGGGGTGTCCGTGGGGACGAGGAAGGCGGTGACGCCCTTGTGTCCCGGGGCGTCGGTGGAGCGGGCGAAGAGGAGGACGACGTCGGCCCAGGTGCCGTTCGTGATGAACATCTTGGAGCCGTTGATCACGTAGTCGTCGCCGTCACGGACGGCCCGGGTGGTGAGGTTGCCGGCGTCGGAGCCGGTGCCGGGCTCGGTGAGTCCGAAGCAGCCGAGGGCCTCGCCGGCCGTGAGCCGCGGCAGCCACTCCCGCTTCTGCTCCTCGGTCCCGTAGGACTGGATCGTCTTGGTGACCAGGCCGAGCGAGACGGAGACGATGCCGCGCACGGACGAGTCGCCGCGCCCCAGCTCCTCCGTGACCAGGCAGTACGCGAGGTGGTCGCCGCCCGAGCCGCCGTACTCCTCGTCGATGGTCAGGCCCAGGAAGCCGACGTCGCCGAGCTTCTTGACGATGCCGCGGTCGACCTCTTCGGCACGGTCCCAGCCGACGACGTTCGGGGTGATCTCGCGCGCCACGAAGTCCCTGGCGAGCTGCCTTACGGCCGCCTGCTCCTCGCTGAGCTCCAGATTCATGGACCACACCTCAGGCATAAGTGAATGAGCACTAAATTAGCACTGCTAGTTTTTGGCTGACAGCCCTACTATGTGCCGCATGGCCCGACCGCGCAAGCCCCTCCTGAGCAGAGACCGCATCGTCACGGCGGCACTCTCTCTCGTCGACGCCGAGGGCCTCGCGGCCGTCTCGACACGGCGGCTCGCCGCCGAACTGGGCGTGAGCGGTCCCTCGCTCTACAACCACTTCCGCACCAAGGACCAGATCCTGGAGGCGGTCGCCGACTCGGTGAGCGCGCAGGTCGACCTGTCGATGTTCGACCCCACGGACCGGCGCGACTGGCGCACCTCCCTGCACGACTGGGCGGTCTCCTACCGGGCGGCTCTCCTCGAGCACCCGAACATCGTTCCCGTGCTCGCCCAGGGGCCGGGCCGCAGGCCCGCGGGACTCCGGCTCGCCGACGCCGTGTTCGGCTCGATGGTGGACGCGGGCTGGCCGCCGGCGCAGGCCACGTCGATCGGCGCACTCATGCGGTACTTCGTGACGGGCTCCGCGCTCGGCTCGTTCGCCGGGGGCTTCGTCGACGACGAGACGGCGTACGACCCCGCCGACTACCCCCACCTCGGCCAGGCGCATCTGCTCGCCGACCGCCAGGAGCTGATCGACGAGCGGTCCTTCGAGACGGGCCTGCGGGCGCTCCTCGACGGGCTCGCGCAGCAGTACGAGCAGGTCGCGGCGCTGCACTGACGTTTCGGCCGCCACCGAACCGTGCCGGGCGCATGCTTGACCCATGAAGTCCAGGGAACCCGGCGCACCGCGCCTCGCCGCGCTCGCCGCACTGATGGCCGACGAGACCCGCGCCGCCTGTCTGCTCGCCCTGCTCGACGGTCGGGCGTGGACCGCCGGTGAGCTCGCACGGCACTCGGGCGTGGCCGCCTCGACCGCGAGCGAGCATCTGGGCAAGCTCGTCGCGGGGGGCCTGCTCGCCGAGCAGCGGCAGGGGCGCCACCGCTATGTGCGGCTCGCGGACGCGCGGGTGGCGGGGCTCGTCGAGGAACTCGCGGCGTACGCGGCGCCGGACGGCGGGGAGCGGCCGCAGACCCTGCGGGCGGTGAGCGCGCGGGACGCGATGGCGCGCGGGCGCACCTGTTACGACCATCTCGCGGGCCGTCTCGGCATCGCCCTCACGGACGCGCTGGTCCGGCGCGGTGATCTGCGCACGGATACGGGGTTCGCACTGACCGCGCAAGGGGTGGCCCTGTTCGGGGTGTTGGGGATCGAGCTCGAGCGGTCGGGGCGGCGGCCCATGGCGCGGGCGTGCCTGGACTGGACCGAGCGCCGGCCGCATCTCGCGGGGACGGCGGGCGCGGCGCTGTGCAGCCACGCGTTCGACGCGGGCTGGGTCGTGCGGATCGGGTCCGAACGGGCCGTGAAGGTCACGCCGGACGGGGAGCGGGCGTTCGGCGCCGCGCTGGGCATCGAGGCGGGGGCGCTGCGCTAGCGGCGATGTACGGCAACCGCCCCTTCTTCCGGACTTCAGGTGATGTCTGTAAAGTGCGTCCGTTCTGCTCGGTGAAACAGGGACGTAACACGGGAGCGCGGGATGCTGCAGGCCAAGAACGGCCCAACTGCTGGCATATCACCCCTTGATCGGGGCGGGGATTGTAGGCAGTTCGGCGTTCAGGTCCTGCGCGGGCAGGCTCAGGTCGTCTTTCTGTCCAGAGTCCCGGCCGGTGCGCTGCTCACCGTGGCGCTGTTCGCGGCGGGATGGGAGTACGGGCTCTACGCGATCGTGGGAACGGCGCTCGGCACGGCCACCTCGCGGCTGCTCGGCGCGGACCGCGAGCGCGTCTCGACGGGCCTCGAGGGCTTCAACGCCTGTCTGACGGCGCTGTGTTTCGCGGTGTTCCTGGGCGCCGACCATCTGTCGACCGCGCTCCTCGCGGCGGCCGGCTGCGTCGTCGTCACCGTCGTCACCGCGGCCGTCGTCAATCTGCTCGGCGTGTGGAACCTGCCGTCGCTGACGCTCCCCTACTGCCTCCTCGCGAGCGCGATGACCGCCGGGGCACCGGGGTTCGAGCGGATCTGGCACCACGGCGACGGCCTCGCCGCCCTCACGAGCGCGGCGACAGGGCCGACCTCGCTCGGCTTCTCCGACCTGTGGCACGGGTTCTTCACCGGCTTCGCCGAGGTCTTCTTCATGCCGCAGTGGTACGTCGGCGCGCTGGTGCTCGCCGCGCTCCTCGTCGCGAGCCGCCGGGCCGCAGTCGTGGCGTGCGTGGGCAGCCTCACCGGGATCCTCTCCGCGTGGGCGCTCGGCGCTCCCGCCGCGCAGATCGCCGACGGGACCATGGGCTACAACGCGATCCTCGTGGCGCTGGCCCTGTGCGGGGTGTTCCTGGAGGCGGGCCCGCGCACTCTGGGGTACGCCGTGGTGGGCGCGTTCACCGCGACGGCCGCGACGCCGGCCATGGCCGCGGTGTTCGCGCCGTCCGGCGGGCACACGTTCACCTGGCCGTTCGTCCTGACGACGTTCGCCTTCCTGGCAGCGGCCCGCTCCTTCCCCGGACTGCGCACATCGGCCCCGGCACCCGCGGCGCCGGAGCCGATGTCTGCGGGCGCTGTCAGCGCGCAGCCGCCCGCCCCGCAAGCACCTTGATGGAGATCAGGGCGATCACGCCGAGCCCGATGATGTAGCCGGAGACGGCCATCGACGTGCCGGTCGCCTCCAGGAGCAGCACCATCACGAACGGCGCGAGTCCGCCGCCGAACACGGCCGCGATCTGGTAGCCGAGCGAGGCTCCCGTGTAACGCATCTCGGCGGTGAACAGCTCGGCGAACAGCGCGGCCTGAGGCCCGTACATGATGCTCAGGAAGCAGCTGGTGACAAAGGTGCCGACGGCCAGCCAGAGCAGTGAGCCCGTGTCGATGAGCAGGAACATCGGCACGGCCCACACGACGAGGCCCGCCGCGCCGAGTGCGTAGATCCGCAGCCGTCCGATGCGGTCGGAGAGGGCCGCCGACGCGGGGATCAGGGCGAGTTGGGTGAGGCTGATGCAGAGCGAGACGGTGAGGACGGCCTCGCGCTTCATGCCGAGTTCACGGGTCGTGTAGTCGAGGACTCCCGTGATGATGATGTAGAACGTCGCGGTGTTCACGGCGAAGGAGCCGCCCGCGAGGAAGACCGTGCCGAGGTGTTCGCGCAGGATCCTGCGCAGCGGGGAACGGGAGCGGTCCGCCTCCTCCTTCGCCAGTTCCGCCTCCGCCGCCCTGAACTCGGGGGTCTCCTCGACCTTCGCGTGGATGTACCAGGCCAGCGCCAGAACGAGCAGGCCCACCAGGAACGGGAGCCGCCAGCCCCACGCGGTGAAGGCGCTGTCGCTGGTGAGGGCGCCGGCGACGAGGAAGACGGTGTTGGCGGTCACCACGCCGATGGGGACGCCGAGTTGCACGAGGCTGCCGTAGAGGCCGCGCTTGCCCTCGGGGGCGTACTCGGTGGCCATCAGCATCGCGCCGCCCCACTGGGCGCCGACGGCGAGGCCCTGCACGACCCGCAGGACGACGAGGAGGATCGGCGCGGCCACGCCGATCGTGTCGTACGTGGGGAGCAGGCCGATGCCCGTGGTGGCCAGGCCCATCAGGGTCAGGGCGAGGACCAGCATGGGCTTGCGGCCGCGCTTGTCGCCGAGCTGGCCGGCGATGACCCCGCCGAGCGGGCGGGCCAGGAAGCCGACGGCGAAGGTCGCAAAGGCGGCGAGCACGCCCGCCGACGAGCTGCCGGAGGGGAAGTAGAGGTCGCCGAGCACGAGGGCGGCCGCGATGCCGAAGACGAAGTAGTCGTACCACTCGACGGCCGAGGCGAGCGCGGCGGCGGTGGCGACCTTTCGTCGGGCACGGGTCTCGGCTTCGGGGGAAGTGGTCGCTGCGGGGCGAGCGGATGGTGCCGTGTCCATGCGTGCACACTCCGGTGACTGCGGGGAGGGGACGGTCCGCGGCGCCGCGGTCCCGGGAACATACTGACCGGACGGTACGCGGGTCAACGGGTTGCGCGTCAGTAGCTTTTGCCTGCGCATGGGAAAGCGCCTGCCGAGTGCGGGCAGCCCTTCGGCCCCGGCCGCGCGGGGGCGGCCGGGGTCATGGGACGCAGGTCTAGAAGACGACCAGCGCCCGTCCGCCCTTGCCCGCGACCATGTTGTCGAAGGCGGCGGGGATCCCGTCGAGGGCGATGTGTTCGGTGACGAGCGCGCTCAGGTCGAGGCGGCCCGCCCGGATGTGCTCGGCCAGGACCGGGAGGTCCTTCGCCGGGTCGGAGTTGCCGTAGACGCAGCCGGACAACGTGCGGCCGAAGTGGAAGATCTCCAGGGCGTTGAAGGTGACCTGCTGGTCCTTGCCACCGATGCCGACGACCGTGGTGCGGCCGCCGCGCCGCGTGGACTCCCACGCGGTACGGATGGTCACGGCGCGGCCCACGCACTCGACCGCGACGTCCACGCCCTGCTTGCCGGTGAGGCCGCGGATCTCGCGTGCGGTGGTCTCGGAGGCCACGACGTAGTCCGTGGCGCCGGCCTTGCGGGCCAGCTCCTCCTTCTCCGGGGAGACGTCCACGGCGATGATCCTCGAGGCGCCGGCGATGCGGGCCGCCTGGAGCGTGGCGAGGCCGACCCCGCCGACGCCGAAGACGGCGACCGTCTCGCCCTCGCGGACCCGCGCCGAGTGGTGCACGGCGCCGTATCCGGTCAGGACGGCGCAGCCGAGGAGGGCCGCGTCGGTGAGGGGGACGCCCTCGGGGGCGCGCAGGACGCAGTTGGCGGCGACCACGGTCTCCTCGGCGAACGCGGCGACGTTCAGGCCGGGGTGGAGGTCGCTGCCGTCGTCGGAGCGGTGGGCGTACACGGAGCCGGCGCCGGTGAGGGCGTCGGCGCACAGCCACACCTCGCCGAGCGAGCAGGCGTGGCACTTTCCGCACGCGGGCGCCCAGTTGAGGACGACGCCGTCGCCGGGCGCGACATGGGTGACGCCCTCGCCGACGGAGACGACCGTGCCGGCGCCCTCGTGGCCGAGCACGGCGGGGACGGGCACGCGCATCGTGCCGTTGGTCAGGGACAGGTCGGAGTGGCAGACCCCGGCGGCGGTGAGCCTGACCCGGACCTGGCCGGGGCCGGGCTCGGGCAGGTCGATCTCCGTGATCTCCAGGGGAGAGCCGACGGCGGGCAGTACAGCGGCACGGACCATGAGGCGCGGAGCTCCTAGAACTGGAGGGACTTGGTCTGGAGGTACTCGGACAAGCCGTGCGCGCCCAGCTCGCGGCCGACGCCGGACTGCTTGTAACCGCCGAACGGGGCGAGGGGGTTGAAGCGGCCGCCGTTGATGTCGACCTGGCCGGTGTCCATGCGGCGCGCGAACGCGACCGCCTCGGCGTCGTCGGCCGCCCAGACGGCGCCCGCGAGGCCGTACACGGTGCCGTTCGCGATGCGCAGGGCGTCGTCCTCGTCCTCGTAGCGGATGATCGAGACGACCGGGCCGAAGATCTCCTCCTGGGCGATGGTCATCTCGGGGGTGACGTCGGCGAAGACGGTCGGGCTGACGAAGTAGCCCTGCTCGCGCGGGGCTTCGGGGCCGCCGGCGACGAGGCGGGCGCCCTCGGCGACGCCCTTCTCGATGTAGCCGCGCACGCGCGTGTGCTGCTTGGCGTTGACGAGCGGGCCGATGCGGTCGCCGTACTTGGCGGCGGCCTCGGCGGCGAGCGCGACGGCCTCGTCGTACTGGGACGTGTGGACGAGCATGCGGGTCCAGGCGCTGCACGTCTGGCCGGAGTTGCCCATGACGTTGGCGATGCCGACACCGACGGCCTTGGCGAGGTCGGCACTCGGCAGGATGACGTTGGCGGACTTGCCGCCCAGTTCGAGGGCGACCCGCTTGACGGCCGCGCCCGCGGTGGCGCCGATCTGCTTGCCGACGGCGGTGGAGCCGGTGAAGGAGACGAGGTCGACGCCCGAGTGCGCGGCGAGCGCCTGGCCGGCGACGGTGCCGAGGCCGGTGACGAGGTTGAACACGCCCGCGGGGATGCCCGCTTCGTGGACGGCCTCGGCGAAGAGCTGGGCGGTCAGCGGGGTGTCCTCGGCGGGCTTGAGCACGACGGTGCAGCCCGCCGCGAGCGCGGGGGCGACCTTCGCGACGATCTGGTGGAGCGGGTAGTTCCAGGGCGTGATCGCGCCGACGACGCCGACCGGTTCGGCGTAGACGGTGGAGTTGCCGACCTTCTCCTCGAAGGCGTACGAGGCGGCGAGTTCGGCGTACGAGCCGGCCACCAGGATCGGCACGCCGGCGTGCACCATCTGCGAGAACTGCAGGGGCGCGCCGAGTTCGGCCGTGACCGTCTCGGCGATCTCGTCCTTGCGGGCGACGAGGACGTCGCGCAGGGCGGCGATTCTCGCGGCGCGCTCGGCGGGCGGGGTCGCGGCCCAGGCGGGGAACGCCTCGTGGGCGGCGAACACGGCGGCGTCGACGTCCTCGGCGACGCCCGCCGGGACATGGGCGATGACCTGCTCGTCCGCGGGATTGACCACCGCGATCGTGTCCGTGCCCGCGGCGGCCCGCCACTCGCCGCCGATGTACATCCCGTCGTGGGCCTTCATGGCTGTTCCTCCCGGGGTGCCGCGTCCACGGCACAGTCGTCCGCTACGGCGTAGTCGTCCGCGGCCCAAACTAGCGCCGTTAGTTTTTGGGCGCCAGGGGCCACTTCCATGGCTCCCGTCACGGTGCCACGCCCAGCGCGCGAAGTCCGCCTCGTCCAGGCCGGTAATGCGCCAGTAACGGCCCCCTCCTAGCGTCCCGGACCAGCCCGCCCCGCCCCCGTACCTCCCCCGTGAGTACGGGGGCGGAGCGGGCTCCCCCGTACCAGTCCTGGAGGAGCGCTCCTATGCACCTGCCCCGATCCCCCCGGCGCAGATCTGCCGCGTGGGCCGCGGCCGCGATCACGGCGGCGGCCGTCCTGATCGGCCCGGCCCCCGCCTTCGCGCAGTCCGACACCACCACGAGCAGCACCGCCGAGGTCGACCCGTCCGTTCTCGACACCGTCGGGAAGGGCAAGGAGTCGACCTTCTTCGTCGTCCTCAAGAAGCAGGCGGACCTGTCCGCGGCCAAGGGCGAGCGCACACACGCCGCGAAGGCGAAGTCGGCGTTCGCCGCGCTGCGCGCCGAGGCCAAGAGCAGCCAGCAGCCCCTGCAGTCCTTCCTGGACAAGGAGAAGGTCGGCTACCAGTCGTTCTGGATCGCCAACGCGCTCAAGGTGACCGGCGACGAGCGGCTCGTCGAGGGCCTGGCGAAGCGCGCCGACGTGGCGAGCATCGTCAAAGAACACCACTACGCCCTTGACGCGACCGAGAGCCGGGTCTCCGACGCGGCCGGCGACAGCGGCCCGGTCACCCCCGAGTGGGGCGTCAAGGACATCAAGGCCGACCAGGTCTGGGACCAGTACGACGACCGGGGCGAGGGCATCGTCATCGCCAACGTCGACTCGGGCGTCCAGTACGACCACCCGGCGCTGAAGGCCAACTACCGCGGCAACAACGGCGACGGTTCCTTCACGCACGACTACAACTGGTACGACCCGACCGGCCAGTGCCCCACCTCGGCGCCCTGCGACAACAACGGCCACGGCACCCACACGATGGGCACCATGGTCGGCGCGGGCGGCGTCGGGGTCGCGCCCGGTGCGAAGTGGATCGCCGCCAAGGGCTGCGAGTCCAGCTCCTGTTCGGACGCCTCACTGCTAGCGGCGGGCCAGTGGATCCTCGCCCCGACCGACCACAACGGCCAGAACCCGCGCCCCGACCTCGCGCCCGACATCGTGAACAACTCCTGGGGCGGCGGCGACACGACGTTCTACCAGGACATCGTCGAGGCGTGGAACGCGGCCGGGATCTTCGAGGCGTTCGCCTCCGGCAACGACGGTGACGGCGTGACCTGCTCGACCGGCCACGCGCCGGGCTCGCAGGCACCGGCGTACGGTGTCGGCGCCTACGACGTGAACGGGAAGATAGCGGACTTCTCCGGCTTCGGGCCCTCCCGGCTCGACGGCTCGATGAAGCCGAACATCTCGGCCCCGGGCGTCGACGTCCGCTCCACCTGGCCGGGCAACACCTACAAGTCGATCTCCGGTACGTCGATGGCGACCCCGCACGTCGCGGGCGCCGTCGCCCTGCTCTGGGCGTCGGCGCCCTCCCTCATCGGCAACATCGAGGCGACGCGCGCGCTGCTGAACGAGGGTGCGGTCGACGTCGACGACACACATTGCGGCGGCACCGCCGGCGCGAACAACGTGTGGGGCGAGGGCAAGCTCGACATCTTCGCCTCCGTCGACAAGGCCCCGCACACGGCGGCCGTCGTCACCGGCAAGGTCACCGACAAGGCGACGGGCTCCGGGCTGTCCGGAGTCACCGTGAAGGCCTCGGGCGCCACCTCGACCCGCACCGTGACGACCGCGGCCGACGGCTCCTACCGGCTGACGCTCCCGGCGGGCACGTACGACTTCGCCCTCGGTGGCTACGGCTACGCGGACGGCGCCAGGTCCGGTGTCACCGTCACCACCGGCGAGCAGGCCACCGAGGACTTCGCCCTGAACGCGGTCGCCTCACACGCCGTGTCCGGCACCGTCCTCGACGTCACCGGCAAGCCGCTGGCCAAGGCCACCGTCCAGGTCGCGGGCACGCCCGTCGCCTCCGTCACCACGGACGCCACCGGCCACTTCACCCTGCCGAAGGTCGCCGAGGGCTCGTACACGCTGACCGCCACGCCAGCCGCGCCCGTCCTGTGCAACGGCACGTACAACGGCAAGCTGACCGTGGACGGCGACGAGACGCTCACCGCCCCGGTGCCCGCCCGCTCCGACAGCACCGGCAACAGCTGCACCCCCGCCACGTACTCCTGGATCCCCGGCAGCAGCAAGGTCGCGCTCAGCGGAGACGAGGACGCCAAGACGATCGCGCTGCCCTTCCCGGTGAAGCTGTACGGCGTCTCCTACTCCAGCACGAGCGTCACCACGAACGGCCTGATCAACTTCATGGAGCCGCGGCTCGGCGACTACGAGAACGTCGCACTCCCGTCGGCGGACAAGCCGAACGGCACCGTCGCCGCGTTCTGGGACGACCTGACCCTGGACAAGAAGTCGAGCGTGCAGACCTCCACCACCGGCACGGCCGGCAGCCGGAAGTTCGCCGTCGTGTGGACCAACGCCGCGTTCGCGAACGGGAGTCCGGGCCGCGTCACCTTCGAGGCCGTCTTCGACGAGGCCACCGGCGCCATCACCCTCCAGTACCTCGCCGTGCCGGGCGGCGGCGCGAGCGCCACCGTCGGCATCGAGAACCAGGCCGGCACCGACGCCCTCCAGTACTCCTTCAACGAGCCGGTCCTCAAGGACAAGGCCGCCATCCGCATCGCGCAGGGGACCAAGTGATGAGAAGCAACTCCTGGCGGGCGCTGCGGCTCGCCTCCGCGCTGGTCGCGGCCGGTCTGGCGCTGAGCGCCGCGCCGCCCGCCCTCGCGGCCGACGACGACGGTTCCCTGCTGACGCTGACGGACAGCCAGGCCGAGAAGCTCGCGGACCACGCCCAGCTCAACCCCTACGCGGACGCCGACCGCGAGACGGTCGACCCGCAGGGTGCGACCGAAGGCTCCGGTACGGACGGGCAGGGCTCCGGCTCCCACCTCGACGAAGGCACCGGCACCGACGGCGCCGTCACCCTCTCCTCCAGGTCCGCGCTGGAAGGCGTGCGCGGCCTCGCCGCCACCGTCCCCGCCGGGGTCAAGGGCGGCGACTACTTCACCCTGCACAGCCTCGGCAGCGTCCAGCGCAGCAAGGCCGACGGCACCGCCCTGTGGCGGCGCGACAACGCCTCGCTGTACGCGGACTGGGGTGTCAAGAACTCCCGGCCATGGCAGACGGAGCCGTACCCGGCGCGGATCGTCATGGGTTACAACGCGGTCAGCCCGTTCACACCGGCCTCCGACCAGGGGTACGTGACCGGCGATCTGACCGGCGACGGCGTGGACGACGTGGTGTTCTCGGCGAGCGTCGGCGTGAACCCGTACCGCCCCTTCACCTCGCCCGGCTCGTCCCTCGCCAACGGCACCTTCGTCACGGTGCTCGACGGGAAGACCGGCAAGACGCTGTGGTCGAAGCTGTACGCGTACGCCTACAACGTGAAGCTCGTCGGCAAGACGCTCGTCGTCACGGACGCGCCGTACTACAACCTCAACTCCCCGGCCGCCGCGACCGCCACCGTCTCCGGCATCCGCTTCGCGTACGCCGACGGGGCACTGAAGCCCACCGACACGTGGACGTACGACACAGGGGTGCGCGACCGCACGGCGTGGGGTGCTCTGGAGGATCTCGGTGGCGGCCTGGTCGCCGCGTCGTACAACCAGCGCAAGACAGCCACGACGGCTGGCCGCGGCCGCACTCTCGTGCTCGACACCGCCGACGGCAAGGTCAAGTGGCAGACGGACAGCGCTCTTTACTCGCGCCAGCTGCACCTGGACACCGCGCGCGGCCGGCTCGTGGCCCTGGAGCAGTCCGACCCGAACGACGGCGTCAAGTACGAGATCGACTCCTACTCCCTGACCGACGGCAAACGGACCACCCTCGACACCCGGATCAACGCGCTGCCCACCGACATGACGATCGGTGACCTGCGGGGCGACCGGAAGCCCGAGTACGTGGTCAGCGAGTCCACGCTCGACCCGTATCTGTACCTCAACGCCAACACCGTCCGGGTCGTGGACGGAGCGGACCCCGCCACGCTGCTGTGGTCCTCCACCATCAAGCGGGCCGCCGACAACAGCCACGACGGTCCGAGCGTCTGGAGCCTCGACATCGTCGGCGGCAGCCTCGTGACGGCCGCCCAGGACGACACCGGCATGAACTCCGCGGAGAACCCCGGGGGCGGCCAGTACGCCTCGCTCACCGTGTTCTCCGGCAGCGGTGACGTGCGCTGGCAGGAGAAGGGCACCGGCGCGTCGCCGATGTTCGCCCAGGTCTACCGCGACGCCGACGGCCGGCACGTCCGCACGGTCGACCAGAACCAGAACCTGCGCACCTACGGGTTCGGCAACGGCAAGCAGCAGACCCTGCTGCCCTTCCAGGGCGACCTGTCGTCCTCGGCCTCGGCCGACCTCGACGGCGACAAGAAGAACGACCTGGTCGTCGGCGGCAAGTCCGATGGCGTGTGGGCCTACTCGGGTCCCTCGCTGACCGCGGGCAAGCCGAAACTCCTGTGGAAGGCCACCGTGCCGGGCCAGGTGCACCGGATCGAGAAGGGCGACGTCAACGGCGACGGCGTCGACGACTTCGCGGTGGCCGCGGACACGGCGGTCGCGGTCCTCGACGGCCGCACCGGCAAGACCCTCGAACGCATCGACGGGAAGGGACAGTTCATCCGCTCCGTGACGGTCGCCGACCTGAACGGCGACAAGCGTGCCGACCTCCTCGTGCCCACCGACAAGCTGCGGGCCTACCGCGGCGACGGCTCGGCGCTGTGGACGTACGCGGCACCGGACAGCGCGGGCGACGTCGTGTTCGGCGACCCCGCGGTGGGCGAGGGCCGGGTGTACGCGCAGTACAGCAGCACCGACTCCCTCGACAAGGACTCACCCGTGGTCGACGGCGTCGCACTCGAGGCCGAGAAGGGCACAGTGCGCTGGACCGCCTCGCCGAAGGCCCCGGCCGAGGCCGTCGACGGAAAGCTGTACGGCGCCGTCCTGAAGCGAGGCGTGTTCACCTCGCCGAAGATCCCGTACGCCGACGGGCACGCGGTCGTCTACACCTGGATGGCGGCGACCTCCACCACCGCGTCGGGCGCCCCGGACGCGACGAGTCTGCGCAACGTCGTCGAGATCCGCGACAGCCGCACCGGCGAGGTCCTGCACCAGGGCCTGGCCGGCGGCGCCTGGACGCTCGGGAACTACTTCACCGGGCCGGAGGGGCTGAACCTCGCGGGGACCGCTTCGTTCCGCACCTACGGGGCCGGCGGCCAGGACTACTCGATCTTCACCTTGGCCAGCACGGAGACCGGCGGCTTCCTGACCGGACCCGGCGGAAAGCGGCTCCTCGCAGCGGGCACTCAGGCGGGCCTCGACCTCTACGACCCGGCCGTGCTCACCGGGGGCCACAACTACCCCGCTTCCGTGGGTCGAGTCACGCTGATGGGCGCCCGGGAGTACTTCTCCGGCGACCTGGACGGTGACGGCGTCGACGAGGTCGTGAACCTCGGCTTCGACGAGACGGGCTTCGACCGGACGACTGAGCTGCTCGGCGGCCGGTACCTGAACCAGTTCACCGCGATCTCCCAGCTGACGGTGAACACGCTCTCCTGACCCTCGCCATCACCCGCAGGCCCTCCGGACATCCGTTCGGGGGGCCTGCGGTGCGCCTGGGCCAGGGGGTTAAAGTGCGCCCTTATGGGTGCGGACGACACGAACCACGGCACGGAATCCGCTCCTCCACTGCTGCGTCTACACCTTTTCGGCGGCTTTCGGCTCACTCGCGACGGCGGCCCCGCCCCCGCCGAACGATGGCCGCGCCCCAGCGCCCGCGCCCTCGTCAAACTCCTCGCGGTCTCCCCCGGCCACAGCCTGCACCGCGAACAGGCCATGGACATCTGCTGGCCCGACGCCGACGCGTCCGCCGCGCTCGGCAGCCTGCGCGTCGCCCTGCACGCCGCGCGCCGCGCCCTGGAGCCGGAGCTGGCGCCGCGCGCGGCCTCCTCGTACCTCATCTCGGACGGCACGCTCCTGCGCCTCGATCCGCGGACGGTCTGGATCGACGCCGACCACGCGGAGCGACTGGCGGAAGCGGCGCTCGACTCCGGCTCTTCCCCTCGACTCCGTGCCGCGCTCGGCGCGTTCACGGGGGAACTGCTGCCGGAGGACCGGTACGCGCCGTGGACCGACTCGCGGCGCGAGCGGCTCGCCGTCGTGTGCGAACGGCTGCGGACCGCACTGGCCGAGGCGCTGCTCGACGAGGATGCCGCCGACGAGGCCGCCACGGTTGCCCGGTCGGCGCTCGACGAGAATCCGGCGGACGAGCGCGCCCATCAGCTCCTCATGAGCGCCTATCTGCGCCAAGGGCTGCGGCGGCAGGCGGTACGGCAGT
Source organism: Streptomyces sp. NPDC055140 (assembly GCF_053607285.1). Taxonomy (NCBI): domain Bacteria; kingdom Bacillati; phylum Actinomycetota; class Actinomycetes; order Kitasatosporales; family Streptomycetaceae; genus Streptomyces; species Streptomyces sp. NPDC055140. The sequence continues at coordinate 295,163 of NZ_JBSGTG010000004.1, forward strand.
TCCACGCGTGCCGCGAGGCCCTCGACTCCGAACTCGGCGTGCGTCCCGGGCCCCGGACTCAGCGGCTCCATCTGCTCGCCCTCGACGCGGGCGGAGCGGCGGCCCGGGTGGTGCGGCCCGCCGCGGGATTCGCGCCGCCGGGAGCGGTGCGGGGGCCCACGCCGGCGCCGCTGCGGGGACGGGACGCGGTCCTCGACCGGCTGCTCGCACCGGACGCGCCTGCCGTACAGCTGATCAGCGGCGAGGCGGGGCTCGGCAAGACGCGCCTGGTGAGCGAGGCCGCGCGACGTGCTCTCGGCGAAGGCTCCGCGGTGCTGTGGGGTGCGGGCCACGACGCGGAAGGACACACGCCGTTCGGCGCCTTCGTGGAGGCACTCGACGGCTGGCTGGCCGACCGGCCGCCCGCGGAGCGCGCCAGGGCCGGCACCGAGTACCCCGAACTGGCGTCACTGCTCCCGTCGTTGGGGCAGGCCGGCGGTGGCGCGGAGCGCAGTCCGGAGGAGGAGCGGGAGCGGCTGTTCCGGGCTGCGTCCGGGCTGCTCGGCGACCTTGCTCGGACGGCGCCCGTCCTGGTCGTCCTCGACGACCTGCACGCGGCCGACACGGGCTCGTTCCAGCTGCTCGGCCATCTGGCCCGGCGCGCCAGGACGGCCCGCGGCCCCGTCCGCTTCGTGGCGACCTACCGGGCCGAGGAACTCACCGAGACCGACCCGCGCCGCGCGGGCCTCGAATCCCTCGTACGCCAGCGACTCGCGCGCCACGTGGACCTGCCCCGCCTGGGCCGCGACGACTGCCTGACCCTGGCCGCAGACGCGCTGGGCCTGCCGGCCGGGTCCGCCGTACCCGAGCGGGTCTGGGACCTCTCGCTGGGCAACCCGCTCTTCGCCCTGGAACTGGCGCGGGCATTCGGGGATGGACGTGCGGGCGAGGCAACGATGACGGAGGCAGCCGAGCCTGAGCATCAAACTCCCTACGGGGTAAGGCAGTTGGTGGCCGCCCGGCTCGCGCGGCTCGGGTCCGCCGCACGCCGGGTCGTGGAGGCCGTGGCGGTGGCCGGCGGGGACGCGGCGCTCGCCGAGGTGCTCGACGTCGCGAGCGCGGGGCTGCACCCGCTGCTCTCCATGGCCGAGGCGACGTCCGGCGCCGACGCGGCCGTCGCGGCCTCGGTCCTCGCCGAACGGGACGTCGTCGCCGACGGGCGCACCGTGTCCGGTCTCACCTTCCGCCACCCCCTCGTACGCCTCACCTGCTACGAGCGCCTCTCGGCCGCCCGCCGCCGCCTCCTCCACTCGGCGTACGCGGAGGCCGTGCTGCGGCGCAGGCCCGACGCCGTGGACACGCTCGCCGCGCATCTGACCCGCGCCGACGACCCGCGCGCCACCGGCTATCTCCGGCAGGCTGCCGAGCGGGCTGCCGCCCTGTGCGCGAACGACACCGCGGACCACTACTACGCCCAGCTCACCGACCGTCTCGACGCGTTCGCCGCCGAGTCGGCGCGGGCCAGGATCGACCGGGCGGCCGTACTGCGGCGCATGGCGCGGTACGAGGACGCGGCGCGGGTGCTGCGCGAGGCCCTCGACGACGTGGCGCGCCGCGACGACGCGGACGGGCGCGTCCTGGCCTCGGCCCGGCTCGCCGAGGTCCTCGCGAAGACCCGCTCCACGGAGGAGGGGCTCACCCTCCTCGACGCGGCGCCGCCCGCCGCGGGAACAGCGCCGGAGGCGGCCACCGCGCACCATCTCGCCCGCTCCCTCCTGTACTTCGTCACCGGGCGCTACCCGGAGGCCGTCACCGCGGGAGAGGCGGCACACGCGGCGGCGCTGCGGGTGGCGGGGCCCGAACAGCGCGGTCTGCTCGCGCGTTCGCTCGCCACGCAGGCCACGTCGCTGGCCCTCGCCGGGCGCTTCGCGCAGGCCAGGCCCGTGGCGGACCGTGCGCTGCCGCACGCGGAGGCGTACGGGGATCCGCAGTTGCTCGGCTCGGTCCTCTCCGTCCTGCGGGAGCACGCGCGCCGGTCGGGGCGGCTGCGGGAGGCCATCACGACGGGCGAGCGTGCCCTCGCGCTGGCCGAGCGCTCCGGTGACCCGACGGCGGCGGCCTTCGAGCGGGCCAATCTCGCCGAACTCCATCTGCTCCTGGAGGAGTACGACGCGGCGCGCGACCTCGCGCAGGACGCGGTACGCGAGTCGGAGCCGCACACGGGCTGGTGCGCTCCGTATGCGCTGGCCGCGCTGGCGCGGGTACGGATGCGGTCGGGTGACGCGGAGTCCTGCGCCGCCCTCCTGGACCGCGCGGGCCGGACCGCCGACGCGCAGGGCGACCGGCAGGCCCAGCAGGAAGTACGGCTTGCCCGGGCCGAGTTGGGCGTACGCCGGGGCCGCCCCGAGGAGGCGCTGACCCTGCTGGCGGGGACGACGGACGCGGGCCATCTCACGGCCTGGGCCCACCTGGAGGCGGGCCGCCCCGCCCAGGCAGCAACGCTCGCCGAGGCCGAAGCCACCCGCGCCCGAAAGGCAGGCGAACGCCTGGCGGAGGCGGAGGCCAGGGCCGTGTTCGGCCGGGCCCAGGCCGCGCTGAGCTAGGCCCTTTCAGCCCCTCCGGCGCTTGAGGAGCGGGGTCCGGGGCGGAGCCCCGGTTCGGGAAGGGACGGGCTTGGGCAAGAGACCCCGCCCGGAGGACCCCCCGCCCCCGCTCCGCACCCCGACCCCCGCCGCTCCTACAAGAAGTACGCCCAGCATCAAGAACGGCGCCGCGACACCAGCAACCCCCGCCACGAGCCCGGCGGCGGCCGGCGCCGCCACCTGCCCCAGCCGGTTGCCGGTGAGCCGCAGCGCAAGCGCCGTGGACCGGGCATCATCAGGCGCCGCCTGAACGACCGTCGTCATGGACAGCGGCTGCCCGACACCCAGGCAGAACCCGAGCACGGCAAGCATCAGCGCGAGCGCCCACACCGGCACGGGCAGCGCGATCCCCGCGCACATGACCCCGGCGACCAGGCAGGTGGTCGCGAGAAGTGCCGCCCGTCCGAGGACACGCAGCATCGGCGTCATGACCAGCCGACAGGCAATGGTGGCGGCAGCCCGCAGGCTCAGCAGCAGGCCGACGACGGACGGCGCGATCCCCCGGTGCTCGCCGACCACCGGCAGATACGCCGTGAGGATGTCCGTCGCGGACAGCACGGCGAGCGAGATGAAGATGCCGCCGGGCACACCCCGGGTGCGCAGGATGCGGCCGACGGGTACGCGCTGCCCGGCCGGAGCAGCCGCGCCCGTCGTCGTACGAGGGTGCTCGATGCGCCACAGCGAGGTGAAGGAGACCGCGGCGACGGCGGCCGCGACGAGCAGCGCGAGCGCACTCGTGGCCGCCAGGTCGGGCCCGCCGATGAGCGCGCCCGCGGCGATCGGCCCGACGAGCTGGCCGAGGGAGGCGCCGATCGTGAAGTGACCGAAGTTGCGGTCCTGTTCGGCCGGAGCCGACTGCCGGGCGACGATCGACTGCGCGCCGATCACGAACGACAGATGGCCGAGCCCCATCACCCCGCTCCACGCGGCCATCGAGGCGAGCGAGTCGGCCGTGCCGCTGAGCGCGCAGCCGCCGGCGATGAGGACGACGCCGACGGGCAGCAGGGGCGCGCACCGGCCGTGGTCGGTGCGGCGGCCCAGCGGCACGGCCGCGAACAGCGGAAGGAGCGCGTACACGCCCGCGATCACACCGATGGCGCGTTCGTCCGCGCCGAGCGCGAGAGCCCGGTAGGAGACGGCCGGCCGCGCCATCGACACCGCCCCCTGCGCGAAGCTGAAGGCGATGACGAGGCGGAGCAGCCAGCTTCTCCTGCCGGGCTCTGTTGTGAGACTCATCGGGGTCAGAGGATCCCGAAGAGGAATCCGGCGCCGAGCATCACCAGTGCGGTGAGAGCGGCCCATTTGACCGTGAATTTCGTGTGGTCGCCGAACTCGACCTTGGCCATGCCCACGAGGACGAAGACGGCGGGGACGAGCGGGCTCGACATGTGCAGCGGCTGGCCGATGAGGGAGGCGCGGGCGATCTCGAGGGTGGAGACGCCGTGCGCGTTCCCGGCCTCGGCGAGGACGGGCAGGATGCCGAAGTAGAAGCCGTCGTTCGACATGAAGTACGTGAACGGGATGGACAGGACGCCGGTGACGAGGGCCATGTGCGGGCCCATCCAGTCGGGGATGCCGCCGACGACCCACTTGGCCATGTGGTCGACCATGCCGGTGCCCTGGAGGACGCCGGTGAAGACAGCGGCGGCGAAGACCATGCCGGAGACGTTCAGGACGTTCTCGGCGTGGGCGGCGAGGCGGGCCCTCTGGTCGGGCATGTGCGGGAAGTTCACCGTGAGGGCGAGCGCGGCGCCCAGGATGAACAGGACCGGGATCGGCAGCCACTCCATGATCATCGCGGTGAGCAGCGTGACCGTCATGAGCGCGTTGAACCAGTAGAGCTTGGGCCGCAGGGTGGCGCGGTTCGGGTCGAGGGCCGAGAAGGTCTCGCCGTCCTCGTTCTCGTACGAGGGCGCGGCGGAGCCGGAACCCGTACCGGCGCCGCCGGAGGACTTCTTGCCGGAACCGGAACCGGAAGCCTTATCGCCGGAGGCACCGGCGCCCACGAGCATCTTCTCGTCGGAGTTCTCCGTGACGGTCTCGGTGACCTCGTCGAGGGAGAGGTAGCCGAGGCGCTTGCGCTCGCGGCGGCCCAGGACGTAGGCGAGGGCGAAGACGAAGAGCAGGCCGACGGCGAGCGCCGGGATCATCGGCACGAAGATGTCGCCGGCGTCGAGCTTCAGCGCGGTCGCGGCGCGGGCGGTGGGGCCGCCCCAGGGCAGCGTGTTCATGACGCCGTTGGCGGTCGCGGCGACGCCGGTCATCACGATCAGGCTCATCTTGAGGCGCTTGTACAGCGGGTACATCGCCGAGACGGTGATCATGAAGGTGGTCGATCCGTCGCCGTCGAGCGAGACGATCGCCGCGAGGACGGCGGTGCCGACGACGATGCGGACCGGGTCGGCCTTGGCGAAGCGCAGGATGCCGCGCACGATCGGGTCGAAGAGGCCTACGTCGATCATCAGACCGAAGTAGACGATGGCAAACATCAGCATCGCCGCGGTGGGCGCGAGGTCACCGATGCCCGCGACGACGTAGTCGCCGAGCTTGGCTCCCTTGCCCACGAAGACGCAGAAAAGAGCCGGGATGAGCACGAGCGCCGCGATCGGCGACACCTTCTTCATCATGATCAGCACCAGGAAGGTGGCAATCATGCCGAAGCCGAGGATGGTCAACATGTGGATACCTAACGTTCGCCCTTGAACTTCCACCGGGGCCTTGCGGTCAGCGAGACGTTAGGGCGCGCGCATCAGCGTTAACAAGATGTTGACGTGCGAGCAATAAGCGCAAAACTCCAGGTCACGGGGTTGGGTGGCGATCGGGGCGGCCGGTGAGGACATTCAGGGCTCCGATACGCGCCCCCGCCGGGCCCCCGGATCAGTCCAGCACCCGCGCCAGATACGCCCGCAGCAGCTCCCGCGTCTCCGCGATGACGTTCTCGTCGCCCGCCGGGTCGAGCCGGAACGCGAGCCGGACCAGGGCGTCCGCTGATTCGACGGCGACCAGGAAGGTGCGCCGCAGGGTGTCGTCGGGCGTGCGGCCGAGGTGGCCGGCGAGCAGCTCGGTGAGGCGGTCGGTGAGGCGGTGGTTGGGGCCGGCGTCGGCACCGACGGGGATCTGGTTGCCGAAGTCGACGAGGGAGAAGCCGGGAGCGGTGCGCTTCATGGCGAGGTACTCGTCGAGGACGGCGTCCATCGCGCCGCGCCAGTCGGCCGCGGGGACCCCCGCGAGGCGCCCGGCGACGCGCTCGGCGTAGCGGTGCAGATTGCGCTCGGCGAGGGCGTCGACGAGGGCGCGCTTGTTGCCGAAGAAGCGGTAGACGGAGCCGATGGGCACTCCGGCGCGGACCGCCACGGCCCGGGTGCTGAGGTCCTCGTAGCCGCCTTCGTCGAGCAGTTGCGCGCAGGCGTCGAGTATCCGGCTCAGGCGTTCGGCGCTGCGCTGCTGGACGGGCGCGCGGCGCAGGGACGTGGAGTTGGTCACGGGTTCCACGGGCGGCGTCCACGGCATGCCCCGGAGAGTAGAGGACTGTTCAGCTTCGCGGGGTGTTCTTGCGCGAGGAAAGAGGGAATCCTACGGTTGAGCATAGGAATCATGGACGAGGGAGCGACATGCGTGACGCGAGGAAGACCGCCGAGGGGCTTGCCTACCTCTCGGGCTTCGGCAACGAGCACAGCTCGGAGGCGGTGCCCGGCGCTCTGCCCCACGGACGCAATTCGCCGCAGCGCGCCCCGCTCGGTCTGTACGCGGAGCAGCTGAGCGGCGCCGCGTTCACCGAGCCGAGGGCGCACAACCGGCGTTCGTGGCTGTACCGGATCCGCCCCTCGGCCGCGCACCCGGCGTTCGTACGGGCGGACAACGGCGCGCTGCGCACCGCTCCCTTCACCGAGTCGGTCCCCGACCCCAACCGGCTGCGCTGGAACCCGCTGCCCGAGCCGGCCCCCGGCACGGACTTCCTGGCGGGCCTGTGGACCCTCGGCGGGAACGGCGACGCGACCCAGCGCACCGGTATGGCCGTGCACCTCTACCACGCCAACTCCTCCATGACGGGCCGGGTGTTCAGCGACGCGGACGGCGAACTCCTGATCGTCCCCGAGCGCGGCGGTCTGCTGCTGCACACCGAGTTCGGCCTGCTGCACGTGGATCCGGGCCACGTCGCGCTGATCCCGCGCGGGGTCCGTTTCCGCGTCGAACTCCTCGACGGCGATGCCCGCGGCTACGTCTGCGAGAACTACGGCTCCCCCTTCCGGCTGCCCGACCTGGGCCCGATCGGCGCCAACGGCCTGGCGAACGCCCGGGACTTCATGGTCCCCGTCGCCGCGTACGAGGACACCGAAGGGCCGGTGGAGGTGGTGAACAAGTTCTGCGGAAACCTCTGGCACGCCACGTACGACCACTCGCCGCTCGATGTCGTCGCCTGGCACGGCAACCATGTCCCGTACGTCTACGACCTGCGCCGCTTCAATGTCATCGGGTCGGTCAGCTACGACCACCCGGATCCGTCGATCTTCACGGTCCTCACCTCGCCGAGCGACACCCCCGGGCTCGCGGGCGTGGACTTCGTCGTGTTCGCGCCGCGCTGGCTGGTCGGCGAGGACACGTTCCGGCCGCCGTACTTCCACCGGAACGTGATGAGCGAGTACATGGGCCTGATCGAGGGTGCGTACGACGCCAAGGCTGAAGGCTTCGTTCCGGGCGGTGGTTCGCTGCACAACATGATGTCGGCGCACGGCCCGGACCGTGAGACGTTCGACAAGGCGTCGGCCGCCGAGCTCAGGCCGCAGAAGGTCGACGACGGGCTCGCCTTCATGTTCGAGACCCGGTGGCCGGTGACCGCGACCGCCCAGGCGGCGCAGGCCGATCACCTCCAGCGCGGCTACGACGACGTGTGGAGCGGCCTCGAACGGCACTTCAGGCCGTCGCGCTGAGCCGTTGCACTGAACGCGCCCGACCGATACGGATAGCCCCGTGACCTCTTTCGCCCCGGACTCGATCGTCCTGAACCGCAAGCTGCCGCTCTGGTATCAGGTGTCGCAGTCCCTGCGCGCCTCCATACTGGGGCGCTCCCCCGACGACCCGCTGCGCCTGCCCACCGAGGAACAGCTCGCGGGGCACTACGGGGTGAGCGTCCTGACCATGCGGCAGGCGCTCAAGGAGCTGGAGGACGAGGGGCTGATCACCCGGCACCGCAGGCGCGGCACCTTCATCGAGCCGGCCGCGCGGCGAGGAGCGCCCGTGCGCCTGCTCGGCTCGGTCGACGCCATCGTGGCCCAGCAGTCCGGCATGACGACCGAGCTGCTGGACCACGGCACGGTGCCGGTGCCCGGCGCGATCGCCGAGTACTTTCCGGAGGCCGAGAGCGTGACGACGTACCACCGGCTGCGCTGCGACGAGAAGACCGGCGAGCCGACGAACCACGCCCGCAACTACATCAGGGCCGACCTCGCCGACCGCGTCGACCTGGACGACCTGGTGCGCTGGCCGATGACGAAGGTCCTGCGCGACGTCGTCGGCGTGCGCATCAGCCGGATCACCGACACCGTCGAGGCCCGCCTCGCGGACCCGGAGACGGCCCGGCTGCTCCAAGTGCCGCTGCTCAGCCCGATCCTGCACTACACGGGCATCACCTACGACGAGGACGGCCGGCCGCTGGACGTCGCCGTCATCCACTACCGCGGTGACCGGTTCTCCTTCACGGTCACTCTCGACGCGCACTGACCGCGTCGTACGATGCCGGGCGTGACGCCCGACAGCCTCGAAAGCCTTGTTGACGCGCCGCTGCTCGCGGACCTCATGCCGTGGTCCGTCGCGCCCCTGCGCCTGGGCCGCGCCTGGCCGCTGGCGCCGGACCCGGCTTCCCTGAAGGCCCGTTGGTCCGCGTTCGTGAAGGCCGAGGCCGCGGAGCGCGAGTCGCTGCTCGAACCGAGCCGGGCGCGTACCCTGCGCACGGCCGTCGCCCAGCTCCCCGGCCGGCGCACCCCGACGGACGACCTGACCCACGCCGAGGGCCCCTGCCCCGAACCCGTCCGGGTACTGCACGCCCCCTTCGACGAGCAGTGGCTGATACCGGACCACCGGCTGATCGACGCGGCCCGCCCCGAGCTGTGGCGGGTGGCCGACGAGAGCCAGCTGTTCCTCGTCGAGCAGGGGTTCGTGCCCGGGGCGGGCGGACCCGCGGTGCTCGCCTGCGCGATCCTGCCCGAGGGCCGCTCCCCGGCGGGACGCCCCGGCCGCATCCGCCCGCTGTACCGGCGCCCGGGAGGCCGCGAACCGAATGTGACGCCCGGCCTGCTCACCGAGCTCTCCGGCCGGTACGGGCACGAGGTCGGGGCGCGTGACCTGCTCGCCTGGACCCTCGCCGCGGCGCGGCCCTCCCCGCAGGGCCCGCGGGTCCCGCTCCCTGACGACGCCGGGGTCTGGGCCTGCGGCACAGCGCTCGGCGAGCGGATCCTGTGGCTGCTGCGCCGCGGCGGCGAGGGCGACCGCCCCAAACTCCCCGGGGGCCGCCGCCCGTACGTGCGCGCCCCGCTTCCGGACCGCCCCACCGAGCTGCTCTACGACCGCGAGGAGGAGGCCCTGCTCGTCGGCGACGGCCGCATCTCCCCGGTCCCCGTCGAGGCCTGGGACTTCCAGGTGAGCGGGGTGCGGGTGATCGAGCAGTGGTTCGCGCGCAGGACCGCGGCCGCCGAGCCGGGGACGCTGGCCGGGATCCGGCCCGGCAGCTGGCCGCAGCCGTGGACGTCGGAGCTGCTGGAGATCGTCACGGTACTGGCGCTGCTGGCCGAACTGCGCGCGCAGCAGGAGGAGTTGCTGGCAGACGCCGCGTCGCTCATCACGGCGACGGACCTGCTCGGGGCGCGCGTCCTGCCGCCGGCGCCGGCCACGCGCAGGCCGGCCTCGGTCCTCGACCATCACGAGGAGGGCCCGGGCGGCCAGTTCGCACTGCTCTGAAGCTCGGTGCTCCTGCCGGACTCAGGAGGGCACGAACCCGTCGAGCGTGCGCCCGAGGGCCCGCTCGAAGGCCGCCTCCATGTCGACGGGGCCGGTGCTCTGGGCGAACGCGGCGGCCAGGTGCGGATACTCACCGGTCGAGATCCGGCTCACCAGGTAGGCGGTCCGCGCGGCGTACTCCTGCTCCTCGGACCAGGGCAGCGAACGGGTCCGCTCGGCGGAGGCGATCTCGTTGGCGACGTAGAACGTCACGACGCCGGTGAGGGACGCGACGAGTTCCATCTTCGTCCCGGCCGGCAGGTCGACCGGTTCGAGGCAGGTCATGCAGTACTCCAGGTACCGCAGCGCGTTCGGGCTGAAGCCGTAGACGGGTGACATGAGCCGGGGCATCCACGGGTGCCGGATCATCAGGGCGCGGGCCTGCCGGGCGAGAGCGAGCAGGTCGGCGCGCCAGTCGCCGGTCGGCTCGGTCAGGTCGTACTCGGCACTCACCGCGTCGATCATCAGCTCGTAGAGGTCGTCCTTCCTCGGCACGTAGTTGTAGAGCGACATCGTGCCGAGGCCCAGCTCGCCCGCGATCCGCCGCATCGACACGGCATCGATCCCGTCCGCGTCCGCGACGCGCACGGCGGCGGCCGCGATGTCACCCCTGCCGTAGGCGGGTTTCGGGCCACGGCCCGCGCGCTCGGGGCGCGTCCAGATCACTTCGGGTTCGGCCGCTCGGCCCGTCATCGATCATCACCTCGCCCACCATCGTAGTTACGTACACCGTACGTAGTGCGCTACGGTGGCTCCATGACTTCTACGTACGCTGTACTTAGTGAAGGTCTGGAGAAGCGTTACGGCTCCGGGGACCAGGTGGTCCACGCCCTGCGGGGCCTCGATCTCGCCGTCGAGGAGGGCACGGTCTGCGGGCTGCTCGGGCCGAACGGCGCGGGCAAGACGACGGCCGTCCGGGTGCTCACCACCCTGCTGCGGCCCGACGCGGGGTCCGCGCGCGTCGCGGGCCACGACGTCCTGACCGAGGCACCGGCCGTACGCCGCCGTATCGGCGTCACCGGGCAGTACGCGTCGGTCGACGGCGACCTCACCGGGCGCGAGAACCTGCGCCTGTTCGCCCGCCTCCTGCGGCTGCCGCGGAGCCGCGCCGACGAACTGCTCGACCGCTTCGACCTCACCGCGGCGGCCGACCGCACGGCCCGTACGTACTCCGGCGGCATGCGCCGCCGCCTCGACCTCGCGGCGAGCCTGCTCACGCGACCTGCCGTGCTCTTCCTCGACGAGCCCACGACGGGCCTCGACCCGCACAGCAGGAGCGGCATCTGGGACGCGGTCCGCGAGCTGACCGGCCAGGGCACGACGGTGCTGCTCACCACGCAGTACCTGGAGGAGGCCGACCAGCTCGCCGACTCCGTGGTCCTGATCGACGGCGGCCGCGCCGCCCATCGCGGTACCCCCGCCGAACTCAAGGCGCAGACCGGCAGTTACGCGGAGGTGGTGGTCGCCGAGGACGCGGCCCTGCACGCCGCCGCCGTCGTCCTCGACCAGCTCACCGGCGCCGAGCCGACCCTCGACCCGGACCGCAGGGCGGTCGGCGTCGTCACCCTCGACCAGGCCCTCACCCTCCCCCGCATCGTCCGCGAACTGGACGCGTCGGGCGTCCCGATCGTCGACGCGACCCTGCGCCCGCCGACCCTGGACGAGGCCTTCCTCCGTCTCACCGGCGGCCGGGAGCTCGTCGCATGACCGCACCACCCACCGGCCCCAACTCCCCTTCGGAGGCGACCTGATGGCCACGGCACTCCTGTACGACGGCACGGCGATGCTCGGCCGGCACCTCCAGCGGATCCGGCACGCGCCCGCGATCCTCGTGATGACGCAGACGATGCCGATCGTCTTCCTGCTCTTCTTCGGATACGTCTTCGGCAGCGCCCTGGCGATGCCTGGCGCGGACTACCGCGCCTTCCTGGTGCCGGGCATGCTCGTCGCGACCGCCGCGAACGGGATCATGACCGGGATGTTCACGGCGGCCCAGGACTCGCACCGGGGCGTCATGGACCGCTTCCGTACGCTGCCGATGACCCGCGCGGCCGTCCCGCTGGGGCAGGCGGCGGCCGACATCGTGACGACGGCGGCCGGTCTCGTGCCGCTGCTCCTCGTCGGGCTCGCGATGGGCTGGCGGATCGAGGGCGGCGCGCTCGAAGCGGCGGGCGCCTTCGGCCTGTTGCTGCTGTTCCGCTTCGCCACGACGTGGGTCGGCATCCTGCTCGGGCTGCTCTCGCGCAGCGAGGAGGCGGCGGGCCAGCTCGGCGGCGCGACGTTCATGCTTCCGCTGCTGTCGAACGCGTACATCCCGACGGCGGGCTTCCCCGGCTGGGTGCGCGTGCTCGCCGAGTGGAACCCGATCAGCGCGGTCGCCACGGCGGTACGCGACCTGTTCGGCAACGCCCCCGTGCCCATCGGTGCCTCGTGGCCGGTTGCGCACCCGGTGGCCGGCTCGCTCGCCTGGTGCGCGGTGCTGCTCGCGGTGTGCGTGCCGCTCGCCGTCCGCCGGTACACGACCGGCGGACGCTGAGCGAACTGCGGCCGCCTACTTCTGCGGGGCCAGCTCGGGTCCGAGCGAGGAGAACTTCTCGTTCGAGACGACCCGCCGGGGCGGCCAGGTGATGTTGTTCGGCGGCCACTTCTGCCCGGTCTTCTTCAGGAACCAGGCCGGCGGCTCGTACATGGGCGGCTCATAGCCGTCCGGCAGGGCCGTCTTCCACTCGACGTCCTTGGTGCGCTGCTTGAACTCGTCCTTGAGGGCCTTGAGCCGCTCGGGCTGCGTGATCAGGTCGACCGCAGTCGCCGCCAGGTACTTCGCGGCGGCGATCACCGCGGCCTGACCGGGCGCCGCGGCGGCACACGCCGCGGTGGACCAGGTGTGGAACTTGCCGCCGATCGGGGCGAGAGCGGCGCCCATCGACACGGTCGGCACGTTCCAGCTGATGTCGGCGACGTCCGTCGAACCGCCACCCAGGAAAACGGGGTTGGGCGGGGTCAGTTCGGCGACCTTGTCGTGCATGCCGACCTCCGCGAGCCCCAGGGACTTCTGCAGGTCCTTCGCCAGCTGGTGCGCCTCGGCGGTGAACGCGGGCGGGCCGATCTGCCGCATGTTGTCGTACAGCAGTTCCGCGGCAGCCTTGTTGGGCAGCTGGTTCCAGCAGGCGGAGGTGATGCGGTGCTGCACCTTCGTCTGCGAGGCCTTGGCGGCGGCCTCGGATATCGCGATCACCTTGTCCAGCAGCACCTGAACGCGGGCCGTGCTGCCCTCGCGCACGTAGTAGGAGATCTCGGCGATCTCCGGGGTCACGTTCGGGATGTCGCCGCCGTTGTTGATGACCCAGTGCAGGCGCGCGGCCGGAGCCATGTTCTCCTCGCGCAGGAACTCCGACATCGTCGCCATCATCACGGCGGCGTCGAGCGCCGACTTGTTGCCCAGCGGGGTGCCGCCGTGGCCCGCGACACCGAGGAACGTGAAGGTGACCGCGGTCATGGCGTTGCTGGTGCCCCAACCGGTGGCGTTGGCAGTGGAGGGGTGCCAGTCGAGGAACGCGTCGAGCCCGTCGTACACGCCCCTGCTGACGGCGTACGTCTTGCCGATCAGCGCCTCCTCGGCCGTGGAGCCGAAGAACTTCACCGTGACCGGCAGCTTGTGCTTCTTCGCGGCCTGCGCGACGGCTGCCGCCGCTGCCGCCGCCGCGGTACCGAGGGCGCTGTGCCCACAGCCGTGGCCCGGCCCGTAGCTCGGGGAGAAGGGGTCGTGGATGTACTCGCGCGGATCGTGGTGGCCGACACCCTTGTTCTGGGAGAGCCCGGGCAGCGCGTCGTACTCGCCGCTGAAGCCGAGGACCGGGCCGCCGTTGCCGTACGAGAAGGTCGCCGTGAACGCCGTCGGGAAGCCGGCCGTGCCGAACTTGACGTCGAATCCCGCCTTCTCTAGGAATCCGGCCTCGGCGACCGAGGAGTTCCATTCGCGCAGCGACAGCTCCGCGTGCTCCCAGATCTCCTCGTTCAGGCCCGTGATGCGGGAGGAGTTGGAGGTGATCCAGCCGAGGGCGGAGGCCTTCGCCGGGCTGTCCTCGGCGAGGCCCTCGGGTGCCTTGTACGCACCGGCCTCCTCGACGATGGAGTCGGCGGCCGCGGCCATCGCCGGGTCTGCCTCGGCGGTCATGGCGGCGGTCACTCCGGCCGCGCCGAGCAGTTGCATGATGCGGCGCCTGCTGAGCTGCGGGCCGGCGGCGGTCTGGGTCGTCCCGTGCTCATGCTCATGCTCGTGCTGGTCATGCAGGTCACACACGCGCGTACCTCCGGGGGTGAGGTTTCCGTGTACAGGCCAAACGATCAGGATCAGGCGCAACATTGGCCCCGGAACATTGCCCCGTCAACATCCGTGCATGACAAAGCTGTTACGCACCGGACATGGATAACTGCGCGCGGCGACGCCTGCGGGGGCGTCAACAGGCCCCGGAACGACGGAAAACCGACGGTGCGGAGGGCACACGTCGGAGGTGAAAGGAGAGGTACGGCGGCGCAGAGGTGACGGGATGTACGGCGGCGCACCGGGAGCGGGGAGGGTGCGGCTCACATGCCGTGTCAGCGCCGTTTCAGAGTGCCGGGCGGCCCGATGGGGAGAGCGGTGCCGGGGCGGCAGGAGATTTCTGTCCCGCGTCAGGCGAGCACACCTGGGCGACGCCGCGTGCCGTGGGGATGACGGTCGCGGAGATCGCGGCGCCGTGCCGGTACGGCATGGTCGCCTGAGCGCGGGATCGGGCTGTGCCGGATATGACCGCCTGTCAGCGGCGGCCGCCGAACAGCGAGCGGCGCAGTCGGCGCAGCGGTGCGAAGAGTGAGACCCGGCTCACTCGCGCGCCCCTGCTGCTGCGCTCGTGCGCGAGGTCACGCGAGGTGAGCTCACGCATCAGCGACGTCGCCTCGGCCACCTCGCGCTGCGGGACGGCGGGACCGCCCAGCACCGAGAGGTGGCGGTCGAGACGCGAGCTGGTCGCGCTGCTCCCGCAGGTGATCGCAGGCACACGTGGCCTGCTGCGCACTGTTATCTGTTCCATGTCACTCCCCACCCGTACGAGGGCACCCGGCCCGGGCAGGTTAACCCTATCGCCCCGTCGTGACACTCGTGTATCCCGGTCGCAGGATTCACCTCCCCTATAAGGAGGTTGACGATTACTCACCGAATCCAACTGATTCCAGGGCGACTTGGACATGGCGGGCAGGAACGGGCACGTCCGGAACGTGGGCGATCTCACGGACACTGGGCTAGCTTTGTGGAGAATCGCACCGCTACGGATGGGGGTCGCCCGTGAGCGAGAATCCGGGCCGTCGAGAGACCGGTGAAGCGCGTGTGATCGCGGGGCGCTACCGGCTGCTGAGCCCCCTGGGCGAGGGCGGCATGGGCACCGTCTGGCGCGCCCGCGACGAGGTCCTGGGCCGTGAGGTCGCCGTCAAGGAGGTGCGCGCCCCGGCCGGGCTCCCGACGAGCGAGGTCGACCGGATGTACGCGCGCCTGGAGCGGGAGGCCTGGGCCGCGGCCCGTATCTCGCACCGGAACGTGGTCACCGTGTACGACGTGGCGACCGAGGAGGGCCGCCCCTGGATCGTGATGGAACTGGTGCGCGGACTCTCCCTGTCCGACCTCCTGGACGCCGAGGGACCGCTGCCCCCGCGGCGCGCGGCGCACATCGGGGCCGAGGTGGTCTCCGCGCTGCGCGCCGCGCACGAGGCGGGCGTCCTGCACCGGGACGTGAAGCCGGGCAACGTACTCATCGCGAACGACGGACGCATCGTCCTGACGGACTTCGGAATCGCCATGGTCGAGGGCAGTTCGGCGCTCACGATGACCGGCGAGGTGGTCGGCTCGCCCGAATTCCTCGCTCCGGAAAGGGCGTTGGGGCGCACGCCGGGCCCCGAGTCCGATCTGTGGTCGCTCGGGGTCCTGCTGTACGCGGCCGTCGAGGGGCAGTCGCCGTTCCGGCAGGAGACACCGCTGAGCACACTGCGGGCGGTCGTGGACGAGGAACTGCCGCCGGCCCACCGCGCGGGCCCGCTGGCGCCCGTCATCGAAGGGCTGCTGCGCAAGGATCCGGCCGAGCGGACGTCGGCGGCCGACGCCGAGCGCGATCTGCGGCTGGTGGGCGCGGGTGGCACGCCCCGCGCCGGTACTGTCCTGGCGTCCCCGGAGTCGACGCCGACGCAGACGTCGTGGCAGGGAACGCCGCCGGCTCCTGCTTCTGCCGGATTCGCCTCGGGGCAAGGCGCGACGCCCTCCCCGGATCCGGCCACGACGCATCCGGAACGCCCCCGCCGCTCCGTCGCCGTCCTGCTGGCCGGTGTCGTGGCGCTGCTTTTGGCGCTCGGCGGTCTCACGTACGCGCTGATGAACCGGGGTGACGGGAGCGACAACTCCGGCGACGACAACTCAAGTTCCGGCGGAAGCACCTCCAGTGCCCCGCGCAGCCCGTCGGACGGTGATTCGAAGGGTGGCGGAGCAGGATCGCCCAGCGGGAACGACGCCAGCAGCAAGGGCGCCGGCGGAGGGCACTCGACGCCGCCGCAGCAGTCCGTGCGCGTCAGCGTCTCGGCGGTGCGCGGGAGTTACAGCGGTACCTGCCCACCGCCGGGTGGGGAGGCTCCGGCCTTCAGGGCGACCTTCACGGTGGGGCGCGTGCCCGTCGACGTTCAGTACCGCTGGGTGACGGAGAGCGGCGAGTCGAGCGACCCGGGGTGGAAGACGCTCAGCTTCGCGTCCGGCGGCCCGAAGACCAGGTCGGTCGACCATGTCGAGACGGGCTACACGGACGGGGCCACGCTCCACAACCAGGTGAGTGTGGAGGTGCGCGCCCCCGTCCGTGCCACGTCGAACTCGGTGACGTACGCGGTGACGTGCAAGACGGAGTCCCCTACGGGCGGGCCCTCTCCCTCGCCGTCATCGTCGTACTAGGTGAGCGGACGTACAGGCGGTACTCGAAGTACTAGGCGGCCGCGCTGAACACGGGGAGGTAGCCGCCGGACTGGCCGGCCGCGGTGGGGTGGTAGGACACGCTGGGGTCCAGCCAGTTGACGCTGTGCAGCCAGGCGCTGCCCGAGCAGATCTCGTGACCGGTGAAGGTCGAGGTCACGTTGCCGAACGCGAAGCCGTGGTCGGCGGCACGCTTGGCGGTGGTGGAGTTGATCAGGTCGGCCGCGCTGTTGATCGCGGCGCGCTCGGTCTCGGTCAGGCCCGCGACGCAGGAGCCGTTGAGCTGGTAGAAGCGCGGGTAGCCGAGGACGACGACATGGGCGGCGGGTGCCCTCGCGGTGATCTCGGAGTACACCGAGTCGAGCTGGCCGGGCAGGGTGTTCTGGACGTACGCCTTGGCCTCGTTGACGCGAGCGACACAGGTCGACTCGGACTGCAGGACACAGGTGGTCATGACGTCCGCGAAGCCCGCGTCGTTGCCGCCGATCGACAGCGAGACGAGGCCGGTGCCGGGGCCGAGCGGGCCCAGCTGTCCGGAGAGGACATCACCTGTACGAGCGCCCGAGCAGGCGGTGAAGCTGAAGCTCGAGGGTGAGTGGGCGGCCGCCCAGAGTGCGGGATAGGCCTTCGTGCTGCGCTTGCAGGAGCCGCTGGAGCTGTCGTAGCTGCCGGCACCCACGCCGGACGAGTACGAGTCGCCGAGGGCCACATAGCCCGTGGCCGCCGCCTGTTCGGACGCCTGGGCCGCTGTCGCTCCGGTGAGGGCGACGCCGACCGCGAAGAGGATTGAGGTCACGTACGCCGTAATTCGGAAACGTCTCATGAAAACCTCCTTTAGCGGGATCTCTGCCACAACTGTGGTAGCACGCCCCACAGTTCACGGGAAGTGTCCATGTCAACCTTTTTCCGTACGCCTCATGAGAGTTCGCCCGGCGTTCGATTGCAGGTACATGTCAGGCTTATGACATACCCTCAACTTCCTTGCGCTACGCCCGTAGACCGGCCCATCCCAACTGCACCTGTGTGAACGTGAGTTCCCCCGTGACACACCAGGTCTCCGGGGAACGTGCGTATGACATCTGCACGCTCTCTCCGCACCTTGACTGGGGCCCCGGGACTGCGCGACATTGAAGCCCGGCATCCGGCGCTTCGGGGGGCAAAGTCGCCAATGCAGACCATCGGCATCAAGCCACCGACATCAGACAGAGCACCGTCACCTGCGCAGTGGGGACGCAGCAGGGACGTATCACCCCTGGCAGCAGGGATGGCCGCCGCCGTCGCAGGGGTCGGCGCGGTCCTGGCGCTCGCGGACATCTCGTCGCCGCTGCGCGGCCCGTCGACGCTCTTCTTCCTGCTCGCGGCGCCGGGCGCCGCGATCGGTTCGGCGCTGCGCGGACTCGATCCGTGGGGCCGCTGGATCTCCGCCGTCGCGGGAGCGGTCGCGCTCGACCTGCTCGTGGCCGAGACGATGCTCGCCACGCACCGCTGGTCGGTGACCGGCGGGGTCGTCACGATCGCGGTGATCAGCGTCGTCGGCCTCCTCGCACCCATGATCCCCGCGCGGCGGCTGCTCGGCCGCGCACCGGGAAGGCGGGACTCCTGACGTGGACATCACCCTGCACCGGCCCGGTGAGCTGACCGCCGCCGACCGGGCCGCCTGGACTGCCATGCAGTCCAAAGCGCATCTGCACGGCACGCCCGAGCTGGCGAACCCTTTCCTCTCACCCGAGTTCACCCTCGCGATGGGCCGCTGCCGGCGCGGGGTGCGGATCGCCGTCGTGCGCGAGGACGGCGAACCCGCGGCGTTCTTCCCGTTCCAGAGAACCGCGACCGGCGTCGGCAGAGCCGTCGGCCTCGGCGTCTCCGACAGTCAGGGCCTGGTACACAGACCCGGCTTCGAGTGGAACGCCCGCGACCTGCTGCGAGCCTGCCGGCTCTCGGTATGGGAGTTCGACCACCTGGCGGGAGGCCAGGAGCCGTTCGAGGCGGAGGCCTCCGGCAGCTTCCCTTCCCCGGTCATGGACGTCGACCAGGGGTACGAGACGTATCTGCGTCTACTGCGTGAGCGGTCGCCGAAGTTCACCAGGACGACGCTGGCCAAGGACCGCAAGCTGAGCCGGGACGCCGGCGAGGTGCGCTACGTGCACGACGAGCGCGACCCGCGGGCCCTGGCGACACTGATGGAGTGGAAGTCGGCCCAGTACCGCAGGACCGGCCGCAGCGATCGCTTCGCGCACGCCTGGATCACCCGCCTCACGCAGCAGCTCTTCCACACCTCTTCGGAGCCGTTCGCCGGGATCCTGTCGGTCCTGTACGCGGGCGGGCAGCCGGTCGCCGCGCACTTCGGACTCCGCTCGGAGCGCGTGCTCGCCTGCTGGTTCCCGGCCTACGACCCGGCGTTCGCGAAGTTCTCACCCGGGCTGATCCTGCATCTGCGCATGGCCGAGGCGGCCGCCGCCGACGGCATCGCCTATCTGGATCTCGGGCGCGGCCAGAAGGAATACAAGGACTCCCTCAAGACACGGGAACTGACCGTGCACGAGGGTTGGGTGACGCGCCGCCATCCGGTCGCTCTCGGACACCGTGCGCGCCGCGCTCCGGTCCGGGCACTGCGTAACACCGTGCTGTCCCGGCCCGAGTTCTTCGAGCCGGCCGACAAACTCCTGAAACGGATGGGGAAAATCCGTTCGGGGAGTTAAGGGCCAGAGTCAGGTAAAGGTCAAAACAACAGAAAAGTGAGGCCTGGATACAGGTCTTGCCATACAGTCTCAATCATCAATACCGTCGTACATCCACCCGCATCGGACCATCAACGCAATAGCGATCTAGGGGAGGGCTCAAGATCGCGATGGTCTGGCGCGGGGCGCGGTAGGGGGGTGCCGTGCTCGGTGACCGAAATTCAGCCGAGTCGCGTGCCGCGTGGCCGATTTAGTCGATCGGTCTATTTAGCCAGCTCACCCGGCCTGTACAGAGCTCCATTTGTCATGGCCGTAAGTGAGAACCCCCCTTTCGAACCGGACAGACAACCGGACCGCCCGGGGGCGGGCGGTCCACCGGACGAGAGGGACCAGACTCATGAGTTCTTTTGTGCGTCCTGCGATACCCAGCCAGTACAGGGCGATCTCGACCCATCTCGCGATTGCGCCGCCGGTGAGCGTCGTGATCCCCGCCATGAATGAGGCGGAAAATCTTCCGTACGTCTTCAAGACCCTTCCCGACTGGATCCACGAAGTGGTTCTCGTCGACGGGAATTCCACCGACAACACGGTGGAAGTCGCCCGCGAACTGTGGCCCGACGTGGTCGTCGTCCCGCAGCGCGGCAAGGGCAAGGGCGACGCCCTGATCACCGGCTTCGAGGCGTGCACCGGGGACATCATCGTGATGGTCGACGCGGACGGTTCCGCGGACGGCCAGGAGATCGTCTCCTACGTCTCCGCCCTGGTCTCGGGCGCCGACTTCGCCAAGGGCTCCCGCTTCGCCAACGGCGGTGGCACCGACGACATGACGCCGATCCGCAAGCTCGGCAACTGGGCGCTGTGCACGGTCGTCAACAAGAAGTTCGGCGCCCGCTACACCGACCTCTGCTACGGCTACAACGCGTTCTGGAGGCACTGCCTGGACCAGATCGACCTCGACTGCACCGGCTTCGAGGTCGAGACCCTGATGAACATCCGGGTCGTCAAGGCCGGCCTCAAGGTCCAGGAGATCCCGAGCCACGAGTATCTGCGGATCCATGGCGCGAGCAATCTGCGGGCCGTGCGGGACGGGCTCCGGGTCCTCAAGGTGATCCTCAGGGAGCGCTCGACCCGGCGCGCCCAACGCCGCCGCCGGACGCAGGCGACCATGCTCAACACGGGCCGGGGAGAGGTGTCTTGAGCGCTCACGCCCCGCACGGCGGCGTGTCCGTCGTGATCTGCGTCTACACCGAGGACCGCTGGGAGGACATCCTCGCGGCGGTGTCCTCGGTGCGGGCGCAGTCGCTGCCGGCGCTCGAGACGCTGCTGGTGGTCGACCACAATCCGGCTCTCCTGGAGCGTCTGGGCAAGGAGTTCAAGGAGTCCGAAGACGTCCGTGTGCTCGCCAACGCGGGCCCCCGCGGCCTGTCCGCGGGACGCAACACGGGCATCGCCGTCTCGCGCGGCGGGATCATCGCGTTCCTCGACGACGACGCGGTCGCGGAGCGGGACTGGCTGCGTCACTTCGCCGCCGGTTACGACGATCCCCTGGTCATGGCGGTGGGCGGCCGCACGGAACCCGTCTGGGCCTCGGGCCGCCGCCCCGCGTGGTTCCCCGAGGAGTTCGACTGGGTCGTCGGCTGTACGTACAAGGGGCTGCCGCGCGGGAAGGTGCGGGTGCGCAACGTGCTCGGCGGGAACGCCTCGTTCCGGCGGTCCGCGTTCGACGCGGCGGGCGGCTTCGCGACGGGCATCGGCCGCGACGGCGACAAGCGGCCGCTCGGCTGCGAGGAGACGGAGCTGTGCATCCGGCTCACCCGCGCCAGGCCGGAGGCGGTGCTCCTGATCGACGACCGGGCGGTGATCCACCACCGGGTCCCCTCGGGCCGCGAGCGCTTCGCCTACTTCCGCACCCGGGCGTACGCCGAGGGGCTTTCCAAGGCGCTGGTCGCGCAGAGCGTGGGAGCGGACAAGGGCCTCGAGTCCGAGCGGCGCTACGCCACGCGGGTCCTGCCGGCCGGAGTGGCGCGCGGGGTACGGGACTTCGTCCTGGCGCGGCCGGGGGGCGCGGGGCGGGCCGGGGCGATCGTGGCCGGAGTCCTCACGACGGCCGGCGGGTACGCGCTCGGCAGTTTCCGGGCGCGCAGGACGGGCGCGACGTTCTCGGTCGTGGAGATCGGGGCCGCCGAGGGGGGTGGTGGGCCGTCATGAGCACGCCCGTGCCCATCCTCATGTACCACTCGGTGGCGCGTGAGCCGAACGACGCGACGCGTGAGCTGTCGGTGACGCCCGAGGCGTTCGCCGAACAGCTCGCGGCCGTCGCCGACCTCGGCCTCACTCCCCTGACGACCGCCGAACTCGCCGCGATCTGGCGCTCCCCGGGGCGCGCCCTGCCCGAGCGGCCCGTCCTCATCACCTTCGACGACGGCTACGAGGGCGTGCACCGCCACGCGCTCCCCGTCCTCGCCAAGCACGGCTTCCCGTCGACGCTGTTCGTGTCGACGGGCTGGCTGCGCGGGGCGTACGACACCGGGGGCGGGCTCGACACGATGCTCGGCTGGGACGAGGTGCGCGCGCTCGCCGGTGCCGGGACGGAGATCGGCGGGCACAGCCACACGCATCCACAGCTCGACCAGCTCGACGACGACGCGCTCGGGTTCGAGCTGCTGCGCTGCAAGGAGATCGTCGCCGACGAACTCGGCGCGGTGCCCATGTCGTTCGCGTATCCGTACGGCTACTCCAGCCGGCGGGTGCGCGCCGCCGTGCGCGGGGCCGGGTTCGCCCAGTCCCTCGCGGTCGGCAACGGCCTGGCCCGGCGGCGGCAGGGGCCGTACGCCCTCCAGCGCGTCACCGTGCGCCGCGCCACCGGTATCGAGGAGTTCACACGGCTCGTGGAGGGCCGCGCGATCGCCCGCAACTTCGCCAGGGACCGTGCCCTCACCAAGGGCTACGCCCTCGTCCGCAGAGCCCGACAGGTCCGCCGGAAGGCAATCCGAACCCGTGTCTGACACGACCACTGCCCAGGCCGCCACGACCACACCCACGACCGAGCCCCAGCAGCCGGCCGGCCGCAAACTGCGGCTGCCCGGCATGGGCAAGGGCGGCAAGGGCAACAAGGACGGCATGGGGTCGGGGGGCGGGAACCAGCTGTTCCGCAACGCCTATGCCCTGATGCTCAACACCGGCATCTCCGGAGTGCTCGGCGTCGGCTTCTGGCTCGCCGCCGCCCGCTACTACTCGGCGGACTCCGTGGGCCAGGGCTCGGCGGCCATCGCGGCGATGAAGTTCCTCGCGGGGCTGACCGCGGTGACCCTGACGGGCGCGCTGGCCCGCTTCATCCCGATCGCGGGGCGGCGCACCGGCAGTTTCATCTTCCGCACGTACGCGGGGAGTTCACTCGCCGTCGCGTGCGCGGCGCTGGTCTTCCTGCTGACGCTGGACGTCTGGGGGCCGTCGTACCGGTTCCTGCACGGGCCGGTCAACGGGCTCGGGTTCATCGCCGCCGTGGTCGCCTGGTCGCTGCTCACGCTCCAGGACGGCGTGCTGACCGGGCTGCGCAGCGCGCTGTGGGTGCCGGTCGGCAACACCGTCTTCTCCACGGTCAAGCTGGGCCTGCTGATCGCGTTCGCCGTGGCGATCCCCACGACCGGCGTCTTCGTGTCGTGGGTCGTGGCCATCGCGACGTCCGTGATCCCCCTGGGCTGGCTGGTGTTCCGGCGCCTGGTGCCGCGGCACGTCGAGCTCACGGCGCACCGGACGAACCCGCCGACGCTGCGCGAGGTGGGCCGCTTCCTGGCGGGCGACTACACGGGCTCCCTGTTCTCGCTCGCCGTCGTCTATCTCGTCCCGGTCCTGATCGCCTCACAGGTCAGTTCCGCCGACAACGCGTACTTCTACATCACCACCACCATCGGCGGCACCGTCAACCTGCTCGCCATCAACATGGGCGCCTCACTGACAGTGGAGGGCTCGCACGACCCCGCGCAGCTCGCGGCGAACACCCGGGCCGCGCTGCGCCGGATGGCGCGGATCATGCTGCCGATCTGCGGGCTGCTGTTCCTCGCGGCGCCGCTGGTGCTGCACGTCTTCGGCGACGACTACGCACACGCGGCGACGCCACTGCTGCGCTGGTTCGCGGTCGGCGCGGCCCTGCGCGTGGTCATGGAGACGTACTTCGCGGTGCTGCGCGCGCAGAGCCGGACGGCCGGACTCGCCTGGCTGCAGGGCCTGTTGTGCGTCCTGGTCCTCGGTCTGACGCTGCTCCTCCTGCCCCGGATGGGCCTGACGGGTGCGGGCGTCGCGGAGATCTCCAGCCTGGCCGTGATCGTGGCGCTCGCCGCGCCGAAGCTGTACCGCATCGTGCGGACCGCTCCCCCGGCGCCGGCCGTCGTGGCGGCCCCGGACGGCGATCTGGCCGACCTCGGCACTCCGGACGTGACCACGGGGGCCAAGCGGCAGGGTCCCGGGCAGGTGCTGCGCGGCACGCTCGACTCCGACACACTGCACCTCGCGGTGCAGCTCAATCTGGACCATCAGGAGCGGCGCCCCGACGTGCGGCCGGGGCCCGCTACACCCGCGCACGGGACGCCGGCGGCGGGGGGCGGGGAGGACGACATGGGGCACCGGCCGACCTGGGCGCTGAAGTCCCCACCGCCACCGGCGCCGAGACCGTCCGCCGAGCCGGACCCGGAGCCGGCCTCTGCCACATCCGAAACTTCTGCCACGTCGGAGGCTTCTGACACCTCAGGCATCGCTGGCACCTCAGGCATCGAAGGCACCTCTGACACCTCAGGCACCTTTGACACCGCAGTTCTCGCCCCGCCTGCCACGCCCATACCCGCACCCGCACCCCGGACCCTGCGGGACCGGCTCGCACTGCTGAGCCCGCGCGTCGTCGTCCTGGCGCTGCTGCTCGTCGCCGCGCTCGGGCTGTACTGGGGACCCGTGCTGGGCCTGGGCGACGGCGATCTCGACGCGATGGGCGGGCTCGGGCTCATCTCGGTGCTGCCGCCCGCGACGCTGCTCGGCGCGGCGCTCCTGATCGGTGTGTTCGCGTCCCTCCTGTGGCTCGAACGCCCGCACAAATGGCTTCTGTTGCTGACCCTGCTCGCCACGGTCGTCTCGCTGCACGCCCTGCCCGCCGTGATCGAGGCCGAGCCGCGGTTCGCGACGGCATGGCAGCACCTGGGCTTCATGGAGTACATCGACAGGACCGGCTCGGCGGTGCCCGACCTGGACGCGCGCTGGAGCTGGCCGGGGTTCTTCGCCGCCGCGACGTTCGTCGCCAAGGCGTGCGGTGTCACGGACATGACCGAGGTCATCCGCTGGTGGCCGCTCGCCATGCAACTGCTCTACCTGGCACCGATGTTCCTGCTGACGCGCTCGATGCGGGCGAGCTGGCGCGCCCGCTGGACCGGGCTGTGGATCTTCGTGCTCAGCGGCTGGGTCGGCCAGGACTACTTCTCCCCGCAGGGCTTCACGTACCTCCTCTACCTGGCCTTCGTCGCCATCCTGCTGGTGTGGTTCCGGGCGCCGCGGGTGCTGTGGACCAAGCGGCGGCCCGGCGAGCTGGAGGTCGAGCCCACCGACCGACGCCAGCGAGCGGTGCTGCTGCTCGTCCTGATCGGCCTGTTCGCGGCGACGGTCCCGGCCCACCAGCTCACCCCGTTCGTGATGCTCGGGGTCCTCGCGGTCCTGGTGCTCGTGGGCCGCTCCGAGCTGCGCGGCCTGCCGATCCTGTTCGCGGTCCTGGTCGCCGTCTGGGTCTCGTTCCTCGCGGAACCGTACTGGTCAGGCCACTTCGACGAGCTGTTCGGCGGGCTCGGCGGCGTCGGCGGCAATGTGTCGTCGTCGGTCTCCGGGCGTATCCAGGGCGGCAGTTCGGCCCACAAACTCGTCCTCTACGCACGCGTGCTGCTCGCCGGCGGTGTGATGGCGTTCGCGTGCTGGGGCTGGTGGCGGCGGCGCGACGCCAAGTACCGGGAGCGCTCCCTCCTCGTCCTCACGTTCGTCCCGTTCCTGGGCTTCGGCATGCAGTCGTACGGCGGCGAGATGGCGCTGCGCGTCTTCATGTTCGCGCTGCCGGGCGCCGCGCTGCTCGCCGGGCTCGCGCTGTTCCCACGCACCGGGATCACCGCGAAGGAGCGCGACCGCGACCGGGTGAGCCTCGCGCCGCTCGCCGCGCTGCTGGCCGGCCTGATCCTGATGGGCGGCTTCCTCGTGGCGCGCTGGGGCAACGAGCCGTTCGAACGGATCAGGCCGGGCGAGGTCGCGGCGATGGACTACGTCTACGCGCACGACGACCCGACGGTCCGCCTCCTGTGGATGAGCAACGACACCGTCGACAACGTCACGCCCGCGATGCCGTGGGGCACGCGTGACATGGAGAAGGTGCAGTACGTTCCCACGCTCGCGCCCGTCGACCCCGTCCTCGTCTCCAGCCTGGTGAAGGCGCTCAAGGACGCGGGCCCGAACTCGTACCTCATGATCAACAAGAGTCAGGTCGTCTATCTGCAGATGGACGTCGGCTACTCGAAGACCTGGGAGACGCGGCTCATCCGCAACCTCGACGACCGCCAGGAGCTGACGAAGGTCCTCGTCAACGGCGACGTCACGATGTACACGCTGCGCAAGCAGCCGAGCGGTGAGGTCCCGAAGGCCGAGCCAGGGCCGATCGGCCCGCAGATCACCTGGACCCCGTGGTCCGTGGTGGGCGGGCTCGCGGCCGTCGCCCTGGTGCTGCTGCTCGGGGCGCGCGAGATCGTGCGGGTGGCGGTGCGGCCGAGTGTGCGGCAGCTGCGCTGGCTGCAGAGCAGCTTCTGGTTCTCGCTGCCGCTGCTCGCGGTGCTGCTCGCGTCCATCGTCCAGAGGTTCCTGACGATGGCGTAGGCCCTGCGGGTCTCAAGTAGGCCCTGTGGCGCTCAAGAACAGTCGGTGGCTCGGGCGGACTACTTCCGCTCGAGCCACTTCACTTCGTAGGCACCCATCTCGAACCGCTTCCCGTCGACCTTCGCGCTGATCTTCCGGTTCAGGGTGTTCACCACGACGACCGTCCTGTCGTCGGCGAGCACCCGCACGTTCGGGACGTCGTCCGCGGCCACCGGCACCGTCTCGTACTCGGTGCCGGGCGGGAACGCCTTGTGGAAGCGGGAGATCAGGTCGTACATGGGTAGTTTCGCGCCGCCGTCGCCCGACTGCGTGGGCGTCCACAGGCAGCCGGCGCACGTCGTGCCTGTCTTCTCCTCCGGGTTCCAGTAGAAGCCGGAGGACGCGCCGCCCTTGGCCATCGCGACGAGGCCGGACGCCTGGACGGCGACGCGGTGCGGCTCGCTCCAGCCCTTGCGGTCGTCGTTCCGGTCACCGGGCTCCACGTAGTACTCGGCCCACCACAGGGGCAGGTCACGGGTCTGCTGCTCCACCCACTTGCCGACGGCGGTGAGCTTGTCCGTGGCTTTGAACTCGTCGGGCAGCAGCTCGTCGTCGACGGTGTAGCTGGAGCCGTCGACGACGACGAAGTCGGCGCCCGCCTTGTTCTTGTTCCAGTAGTCGAAGGCGTCGAGGACACGTCGGTCCATGCTGCCCCAGGGCCCCTTCACGTCCGCCGACGCGTTCTCGGTCTGGCGCGGGTCGACGCTGTCCATCACCAGGTAGGGCCCGCCGACCATGATGTCCTTGTCGACCTTCTTGAGGGCCTTGTAGACGAGGTTGTACAGCTCCGTGTAGCCCTCGTAGTCCCAGCGCTGCTTCCCGTTGTTCCAGAAGCCCTTGAACTCGTTCCACACGATGAAGTGGCGCACGTCCGGGTAACGCTTGGCGACCGTCGCGGCGAGCGCGGCGAAGTCCTTGAAGTGCGCCCGGTCGGGCGCGGTCTCCAGGGACTGCCGGCTCCAGTCCGTGTTGTCGACCCCCGCCTTCCCGCCCTTCATCCAGTCCGGGGAACAGCACAGGGTGACGACGGGGGTGCCGCCCGACTTCCTGATGAAGTCGATCCGGCGGTCCATCTCGTCGAAGTCGTAACGGCCCTTGACCGGCTCGGGGTTCCCGGCGCCCCAGCCCATGATGTGCTGGATCTGCGGAACCCCCTGGCCGGAGAGCGTGTCCTCGACCCGCCGCGTCGCGCCGTCGTCTCCCTCGTCCGCGCTGTACTGGGTGTGCGTGAAGCCCCACCCGACCGCGGGCCCCAGCTGCGCGGGCGGGTCGGACGGGGAGCCGTGCACCTTGTCACCCGCACTCGTGGTGCCGCTGTCGTCGGCACGGTCGTCCGGCAGTGTGCTGATCACCGTCAGCACCAGGGCCAGAACGGCCATCCCCACGCCGAGCAGAGCGGTGAGCCGCCACCGCCCCGCCCCCGAAACCCACCCATGACGTCCCATCAAGGGCAAGAGTAACTACGGTCGTTCGCGGAGGGACAGACTCCGCTGCGACAGGGTTGTAACGGCGCACGGGCGTCGGCCGCCGGGCGGGCAAGCGTGTGACGCGCTGCGGAAATCCCGTGCGGGAGCGCCGTGCGTGGCGGATCATGGCGGCATGTCTGCGAACCCACACGACGCGCTGCCGATCCGGCTCAACGTCGACGACAGCGACTCTCCGGCCGACGTCGTCGACGCGCTGTTCCTCGGCCGTTTCGCGACGGGCGAGCAGCCGCACTCGCACGCGGCGAACATCGACCGGGTGCGGTCGGGGGCCACCCTCCTGCCGCCCGACGCGGTGGTCCTGCGCTCCGCATGCGACGACGACCGCAGCGCGACGCTCGCCGAGGGCGACGGCTGGACCGTCCTCGTCTCCCGCTGGAACAGGGGCGCCGACGTCACGGTGACGGCGACCACCGCGGAGCTCGCCGAGAAGGTGCTCGGGCAGGCCACGGACGGCGCCGCCGACGAGCCCGAACCCCAGCCGGAGAACGTGACGATGGGGTTCTGGTACGTCTCGCCCCGGCGCGGACCGCACCGCACCACGCGGCAGATCTCGGCCGGTACGTGGGACGAGGTGCGGGAGAACTACACGGCGCCGGTGGCCGGGGCCATGGACCAGCTGATGAAGACGACCCCGGAGGACATCGCGGGCCGGCTGCTCCTGCTGCACGGACCGCCCGGCACGGGCAAGACGTCCGCGCTGCGCACGCTGGCCCGGTCGTGGCGTGACTGGTGCCAGGTGGACTGCGTACTGGACCCGGAGCGACTGTTCTCCGACGTCGGCTACCTCATGGACATCGCGATCGGCGAGGACGACGGCACGGCGAAGGGTCGCTGGCGCCTCCTCCTCCTGGAGGACTGCGACGAGCTCATCCGCGGCGAGGCCAAGCACACGGCGGGGCAGGCGCTCTCACGCCTGCTCAACCTGACGGACGGCCTGCTCGGGCAGGGGCGGAACGTGCTGGTCGGCGTCACGACGAACGAGGACCTGGAGCGCCTCCACCCGGCGGTCGTGCGCCCCGGCCGCTGCCTGGCCCGTATCGAGGTGGGCCCCCTCACCCACCGCGAGTCGGTGGACTGGCTCGGCGGCGAGGAGGGCGTGGGCCGCGAGGGCGCGACACTGGCCGAGCTGTACGCGCTGCGCCGCGGCACCAGCCCGGCGTCGGTCCCGGACCAGCGCGATTCGGCGGACGCGGGGCTGTACCTGTAGCGCTCAGGACCTGGATGCCCGGGGCTGCCGCCCGGTCACCCCTTGTCGCCGTACGACGCCCGCAGCGCGTCCCGTACGGCGGCGAGCGCCTGCGACTCGGAGAGGCCGAGGCGGTGGGCCCGTTCCGCGAACACGGCGGCCGCCGCCGAGGCCTCCCGGGCCGAGGCATCACCCGCGGCGGCGACAAACGTGCCGTTGCGGCCGCGCGTCTCGATCACGCCGTCCGACTCGAGCGCCCGATACGCCTTGGCCACCGTGTTCGCGGCCAGGCCGAGCGTCTCGGCGAGCCCGCGTACCGTCGGCAGTTTGTAGCCGACGGGCAGGGTCCCGGAGAGGGCCTGTCCGGCGATCTGGGCCCGTACTTGTTCGTAGGGCGCCGTCGCCGCGCCCGCATCGATGTCGATCTTCAAGGTCACGGGCCGATTGTCCCGCACCGCGGAAAAAATGGGAGGCACCCCGGCGCGCCCCACGCGTAGCGTGCGGCCGTATGACTGTGATCGTCCGGGCCCTGCGGTCCGAGGACGCGGCTGCGTTCGCCCGGGTTCGCCGCGCCGCACTGCCCGCCATGCTCGCCACCGCCAAGTCGGTCGCCTTCGATCTGGCGCACGCCCATCCGGACGCCCGGTACCGGCCGCTGGTCGCCGAGGCCGACGGCGAGGTCGTCGGCACCGCGCAGGTCGGGATCGCGTACGACAGTCCGGACCCGGGGCAGGGCTATGTGAACGTCTATGTGGACCCCGGGCGCACGGGACGCGGGGCCGGGTCCCTGATCGTGCGGGCGGCGGAGGAGTATCTCGCCGGTGAGGGCGCCGTCGCCGTCTACTCGTGGGTGCTCGACACCCCGCGGGACCGGGCGTTCGCCGCGCGCCGCGGCTACCGGGCGAGCCGGCCGGCCCACTTCCTCCGCCTCGATCTGGCGCACGGCACGCTGCCGCCGCTCGCCGCGCCGCCGGCCGGAGTGACGCTGCGGACCGGCGCGGACTTCGCGGACGACCCGCGTCCGCTGTTCGAACTGGACGCGGAGACGGTGAGCGACGAACCGAGCGACGTGGCCACGGAGTTCACGGACTACGAGCACTGGCTCGACGAGACCTGGCACCATCCGCTGACCGACCACGAACTGACCTCGGTGGCCGTGTCCGACGGCCGGCCCGTGGCGTTCAGCCTGGCCCGCACCGACGACGAGACCCGCTACACGTCGGGCATGACCGGCACCGCACGGGAGTTCCGCGGCCGCGGCCTGGCCAAGCTCGCCAAGAACAACTCCCTGCACCGCGCCCGAGAGGCCGGCGTCACGGAGGCGTTCACGGGCAACGACGCGGGGAACGGCCCGATGCTCGCGATCAACAAATGGTTCGGCTACGAGATCTGTGCCACGGAGGTACGCCATGTCCGCACCCTCACCTGAACCGACCGGGTCCCTCGACGTGGTCCTCCTCAAGGCGGGCCGGCTCAAGATCCGTTACCCCGCGGACATCGTCCGCGACGACGGCACGCGCGTGACCGTCACCGCCGCCTGGGCCTCCCCCGGGGTCAGGGACTTCGGGTTCGTGCGCTTCGGGCCGGGCGACGTCTTCACCGAGCACTACTGGCGGGACCGGTGGTACGCGGTCAAGGAGGTGCGCACCGGCGGCGGCACGCTCAAGGGCTGGTACTGCGACGTGACCCGGCCGGCGGTCCGCGAGGGCGGCGAACTCGTCGTGGAGGATCTCGACCTCGACCTGTGGGTCTCGGCGGACGGCAGCGACGTACTGCGGCTCGACGAGGACGAGTTCGCGGCGAGCGGGATCGCGGAGCGCGATCCGCACGCGGCGGCGGCCGCGCTCCGCGCCCTCGACGACCTCGAACTCCTCGCGCGCGCCGAGGGGTTCGGCCGGCTGCTCGCCTAGGACCGAACGGTCGCGACCACCGCGTACCGGTCGTCCTCGACCTGTCTCCCCCACAGCAGCGCGTCGCCGGAGAGCGGTTCGTGCCGGATGTGGGCGGCGAGCGGGGCGAGGGCGCCGGTGAGCCGGGCCGCCGGGATGCCGACGGGACTGAGTGTTCCCCACACGCCCTCCACCAGGATCAGCCGCCCGCCGGGCCGCAGCAGCGAGAGCCAGTGCGCGAGGGCGCCGTCGAGGTCGGGCAGTGTCCACGCGACGTGCCGCACAAGGACGGCGTCGAAGGTCTCACCCGCGACGGGCGGCGCCGCGGCGTCCCCGACGAGCACCCGGGCGGCGCGGCCCGCGAGCTTGGCGCGCGCGAGGTCGACCATGGCGGGCGACAGGTCGACCGCGGTCACGCTGTGTCCCTGGTCGGTGGCGAGCAGCGACATGCTGCCCGTGCCGCAGCCCAGATCGAGCAGTTCGCAGGGGTGGTCCGGCAGCCAGTCCCGCAGGCGCGCGGCCCAGGCCCCGCGCACGGCGGGATCACGCAGACCGTGGTCGGGTTCGTCGTCGAAGGCCGCGGCCTCGGCGTCCCAGTCGACCCGTTCGAGGGGCGCCATGTCCCGGTTCGTGGTGTCCTCGCTCATCCTCATACCCAGATCGTGACACCTGCCACTGACAATCACGCTTCGATGCGTCACCCTCCGGGGAACACGTCTACAGCGGTACCGCAGTGGAACCGGGGTAGGCACAGGAGGCAGTCATGCGCCGTGTGACCATCAACAAGCCCGTGGCGAAGACCAGCACCACCCGTCGGCAGCAGCAGGAAGACGCCGCCGAGCGCCGCCACGACCGTCCGGAAGTGCGCAAGGACATCCGGCGCACGTGGTGGCCCGACGAGTGAGCGGGCCGGGACGCCCGCGTCACGCGGGGCGGTCGGCGGAGAGCCTCTTGCGGTAGTGGACGCGATCGTAGGGGCCGTCGACGCGGCGCTCCACCACCTCGTATCCGTACCGCGGATAGATCTCCTGGTTCTCCCACATCATCGCGTTCGTGTAGAGCCGCACCTCGGGAAGGCCGAGCGTGCGCGTGTGCTCGTCGACGAATGCCAGCAGCCGTCGCCCCACGCCCTTTCCATGGGCGTCGGGGTGAACGGCGATGCTGTCGAGGAAGAGATGGTCCTCGCGGGGCTCGACGACCACGAGCCCGACGACGGCGGGCGCTCCGCCCCGCTCCCCGTCCACGACGTACGCCCTGCCCTCGGCCACCTCGGCGCTGTGGTCGGCCTCCATGGGCGCGGGCACCACTCCGATGCGGTCGATGTAGTGGTGGTACGCGGCGTCGGTCACCGTTTTCACGTCGGGTACGTCGGCTGCCACTGCGCGGCGAACTGTGTGGGTCATGGCCGCACAGTACGGACCTGATCGCAGCCTGAGCACCTCCTTAACCGCACCGTCCACCATCGACCCAGGCAGAGCCGAGCAGACGGCGGACGGGATGGGAGCTGGGGCGAGTGGCGGGTTGAGGAGGTAGGCATCTGCGGGAGCGCGGTGTTCACAGTGGTCCCCACAGGGACGACAAGAACTTGGTTGCCATTGCGTCCCAACGGCTGGCAATACTCCCTCATGAGCAGATTTGCCGAAGTCATCGTGCCGGCAAGCAACGAAGAAGAGACGATGGAGCCGCTGACCCGGCCAGACGACAGCCGAGAGTGGTCAGGATGTTTCACTGATATCGGACATAACATGTTCGACGGCTGGGCCATTGAGTTCGTGCGGCGGTCCCGATGGATCGGATTGCTGGAGCACCTTGAGTCGTTGCCCTGGAAATCACCACGCTCGGTGCAAGTGCTGGTTCACGACGAGGAGGACGAGTGCTTTGGCCTGTGGATGATCCACGACGGCCGACTCGTGGAGGTACCTCTGTCGCGCACCCGCCGGGCATTCTGGCCGAGCCATTACACGGGTGAGGTTGATCCGGACGACCCCGGGATTCTCATCCGCACAGACAGCCCCGGCGGATGGCCTGACGGGGGCTGAGCGGGACACGGCGGGGTGCCGTGGGCTGGTCGACCTCTGCTCGTTGTACATCAGGCCAGTACGGCAACCCCAGCAACCGCCCTCGTCCGCTACCGTCCCGACGGGGCCTCGTAGCGACCGGCATGGCCGTCGCTGACCGATCCGGCTAGAGCTACGGATCAGAAGGTAGCCGTGCCCCATCCGTGCCCGATAGACCGGGAACTCACGGGGAATCCCGATCAGCGGCAGGGGACGAGCACGACGAAGGCCCCGACCGATGACGCTGGTCAGGGGCCTTCAACCTGCGCGGTGGGTGTGGGAATTGAACCCACGGCGACTCGCGCCACGACGGTTTTCAAGATTGCTCACGACCTGGGCCCCCATAGAGACTCCAACGCCCGCGGGGTAATCTCCCGGCGGAGGGGTGCCATGACTTCGTGGATCATGTCGGCCTGCGGATGCTTGTTGGCATCCCTGGGAATGTTGACCTTGAACGGCCGGCATGGAGCGCAGTACAGGCATCCGCGGAAGGCTGGTTGGGGCTTCATCTTGATTGGTGCCGGCTTTGCCTTGGACGGAGTACCGAGGCTGGTCGGGTGGTCCTATGAAGTGGGCGCGGACCTCGCTGGCGTAGCCATGATTCTTTGCGTGCTCGGCGGGGTGCTTCAGATCCTCGGCAGGCCAACGCGACCGAAGCGGCACCGGGCACTGGATAATCGGGACGCTGGTTGAACTGCCCATCCCGCCACTGGTCCTCCAGGTCGAGTTAGTGGCGCTTGTCAAGAACGCGTGCCGAAGCTGACATCAGCGTCTGACACCAACGAACTCGAACAGCCGCGGTCAGCGCTGTACCTCAGCGGACGAACAGTCCAAGCACAGGTCCGGTTGGTCCACGCCAAAGAGCCGCCATGATCGACCTGATAGGGATGAGGCCACAGGTTCAAGTCCCGCGGCCGGATGAACTCCACCGATCATGTCGCCGACCGCGAGTCAACAGGAGATCTGTTGTCCTGCCTCGGTAAGGGTCACTGTCAGGCACCCCAACCACTCAGCAGATTGCGGGTACTCCCAGTTCTCGGCATCCGACAGAAGAGCAGGAAGGGCCCGCTTCGGGATGGGAGGGCCGGACTGAAAACCCGCAGCCCCATCGGGTGCAGTCCAGGGGATGACCCGGGACACCTCGATCCATCCCCTGTCGACAAGTGACAGGAGGATCGGGACAAGATCCGAGGCAGGACCGGACACTAGCGGCTCATCCATGTCGCCCCATACGCCGGGAAGGATGTCGATCTCCGTTGCATTGATCATGAAGGCGCGCTCGGCGGAGGACAGCTCGTCTGTCGCGGGATAGCTCACTCAGAGAGTTTCGCAGCCCAGGAGACTGACGGACCGAGGTGATGTGAAGCGTGCCCCTTCCGTGCCCGAACGAGCGGGAAATCACGGGGACACCGGGCGATCACGGTGGCGGACATGCCGACGGCCCCCGACCGATTTACCTGGTCAGGGGCCGTTCATCTGCGGTGGGTGTGGGATTCGAACCCCCTGTGGCATCGCTGCCACGACGGTTTTCAAGACCGTGTACAGGACACGGCTTGCCGACGCAGCCCCCACGCCCTGAACCGGCCGCTCACGAAGATGCCGACGCCGGCGGACAGCGCAATCAACACGATGGAGGCCCCGCCCTCCACTGTGACGTGACGGCCTTGGGTCGCCGATGCCCCCAGAAAAGCGCTGATCCCAGCGAAAGTCCCGGCGGCTACGGCAAGGCAGATCGCCATTTCAGCCCACCACATTGCCTGCGTCGGTCGAATCGCCATGGCGTAGTTGTACCTCACGCCTTCCCGCGGTACCGCAGCGAGGTACCGCAACCATCGCGACCGAATGCAACCGCGAGCAGCCCCGCACCTGCTCAGAGACGTCGCTTCGGATACCGGCGCAGGTGCTCATCCGTGACGATGAGTTGAGGAACTCCAGAAGTTCGGCGCAGGCCCGCGGCCATGACCTCCTACGCACGCGCTCTCTGGCAGTGCCGCACTCCACCTGGACGCCATGGACCACGCCCGCTCCACGGTGGGTTGAGGTGCAAGCGCCGGATATCCGCGAGCAGCAGTGCCAGAATCCGCCGTGCGCACGTCATCGAGGACGATAGATGACCTGAGGAAGCGTAAGGAGAGCACCGCGTGAACGGGATGGCAGTTCTAGGCACCGTGCTGTCTCTGCTTGTGCTTGGCATCGCAGCACGCATCTTTAACGTGGGCGGGCGCTGCGGGTGCGCGGAGTGAGGGTCACCGGGACGTGCATCAACGTGAGTGCCCCGTCGCACGGCACTCTCTCCGTACAGGTGAGGTATTCGGCCGAGGGATCGGAACGGGTAGCGATCCTTGACAAGGGACGGCGTCTCCTTGAGGGAATGCCGTATCCGAGAACCTGGACAACCACTCTGTGGTGGACCCCGCCAAGTTCGACTTCTACTCGATGGACTGCTACCGACCGGTCGGAGAGGACCAGCTCGCGCGGACGCTCGCGGAGGAGGTTCTGCGTGCCGGAACGGACTTCGACGGTAGGGAGCGCTCCCCCAAGCGGAACGCCGAAGCACGGGTGACCCTGGGGGTCGCCGCAGCGCGAGACGGCTCCCTCGAACAGGCCCTCATCCATGGCGAGCGGGCACTACAGGGTGACCGACAGTCCGTCCCCTCCCTCATCATGACCAGTCGAGAACTCGCAGCCGTCATGAGGCAGCGCTACAGCACCGAACCGGCTGCACAGGACTACCTGAACCACCTGCAAGACCTAGGAAGGGAGAAGCCGGGATTCCTCCCTTCCTGAGCAGCACAAACAGAAAACGGGCGCGGCCATGATTGGAGGCCGTGCCCGTCTCTAATCTCTGTCCGCCGCACCGTCGACCCGGATGGCTTTGCGCAGAAGGCGCCAGAAGGATCGACCTCGTGCACCCGCCGCTTGGGACGGGCGGCCGACGGGTGACAGTGCGCGGGCAGATCCTCGGCCTCGCGCATACTGATCGTGACGTGGTCGAGTTCTTGCGGCGGGCGGGTATCCCGGAGGCGGATGACCCCCTCGACGAGCCGGCGTGGATGATGTGGCGGGGCGGCCGAGCGCACCACTACGAGGCGGCGTGAGCGCGGGCCCTAATTGGCCGGTTGTAACGGACATTCGCAGTCACAGGTCAGCACCCGAGGTCCCGCAGGCATGACGGGCACTGCCGGGGAGCCAAACAGGGAGCCAAACACCGCGACACCTGCTGGATTCCAGTGGACTGTGACGGACTGGCTCACCCACAGCACGCAGGTCATCGGGCTCTGTGCAAACGCCCAGCCTGAGCCCTCAATTAGCCCTCCCTTAACCGCACCATAAAGATCGCCATCGCCTGCCCTCAGCAGGCGATTCCGCGGTTTTCAGGGGCTAGCTTTCTCACCGCCGGGGCCGTCGTCGCGGCCCGTCCCCCCACCCCTGAACCGCCGTTGAGGAGTTCCCACTCATGACAGTTCGCCGCAAGGCCGCCGCGTTCGCCGTCGCAGGTGCCGTCCCGTTCGCCCTGACCGCGCTGGCCGCCGCGCCCGCGTCGGCGCACGGCTCGATGACGGACCCGGTCAGCCGCGTCTCCGCCTGCTACGCGGAGGGCCCGGAGAGCCCGCGGTCCGCGGCGTGCAAGGCCGCCGTCGCGGCCAGTGGCACGCAGGCCTTCTACGACTGGAACGCGGTCAACATCGCGAACGCCGCGGGCAAGTCGAAGGAGATCATCCCCGACGGCAAGCTGTGCAGCGCGGGCAACGACAAGTACAAGGGGCTCGATCTTCCGCGCGCCGACTGGCCGTCGAGCCCGATGTCGGCGGGCAGCCACACGTTCCACTACAAGGGAACGGCCCCGCACAAGGGCTCGTTCGAGCTGTACATCACCAAGGACTCGTACGACCCGACGAAGCCGCTGAAGTGGTCGGACCTGGAGGCGCAGCCCTTCGTCAAGGTCACCGACCCGAAGATGGAGAACGGCGACTACGTCTTCGACGGTGACGTCCCGGCGCGGTCGGGCCGCCACCTCATCTACTCGATCTGGCAGCGCTCCGACTCCCCCGAGGCCTTCTACACCTGCTCCGACGTGGTGTTCGGCAAGGACAGCGGGGCCGGTGCGGCCGCTCCCACCGCCTCCGCGCCCTCCGACCAGGAGATCGCGGACGGCGCCGGCAAGTCGTCCGTGGAGCACCACCACGGTGACGCCGGGGGCAGCGCCGAGCCGCAGGCCGAGGAGTCCGCGGCGCCGGCCGCCGATGCCTCGACGGGCGGCAACGGACCCGAGGCGAAGGGCGGTGCCACGAAGCCTCTCGCCGACGAGAACCTTGCCGAGACCGGCGGCGACAGCACCACCCCGTACATCGCGATGGGCGGCGCCGCGGTCCTGGCCGTCGGTGCCGCGACGCTGTTCGCGTCGGTGCGGCGCCGCTCCGTGGCGGGCGGGCGCCACAGCGGCTGACGCCCACAGCCGGGCCGCCGCCTCCCTGCCCACTCCTGGAGACGGCGGCCCTTTTGCCTTTCTCACCGCTCCGGGCTCAACTCACCGCCGAGGCACAGGTGGTGGGGGTGGCGTGGGCCGGGTCGAGGGCGTTCGCGACCTCGTGGAAGGCGATGCGGTCGATGGTGCCGATGGCTACGTGCTCGGACAGGTCGACGGCGCACAGGTCCTGGAGCTTGACGTTGTGGACGTCGGGGCCGCTCAGGAACTGGGTGCCGTACGGGGTGACGACCTCGTCGTACTTGGTCGCGATGACGGTGTAGTGGACGCCGGGGACGGTGTCCCCGCCCTGGTTGAGCTTGGTGATGAACGGGGAACCCGCCATCTGGTCGGCGAGCCCGGGGGTGGCGAGGGTCAGCAGGTCACCGGCTCCGGGGAAGTACGGCAGGAGATTGGTCAGGCCGTTCAGGGTGGTGCCGTGGTTGTCGGGTGCGATGCCGACGAGAGAGTTCACCTTCGCGGCGCCGCCGAGGAACTTGAGGTAGTAGCGGGGCATCATGCCGCCCTGCGAGTGGCCGACGAGGTCGGCCTTGGGGGCGCCGGTGGCGGCGAGCACCTTGTCGACGAACGTGTCGAGCTGGCCCGCCGACTTGTCGATCGGGCCGAGGCCGTTGAACAGCGGGACGCCGGGCAGCTGTCCGTAGTCGAGCGAGAAGACGCAGTAGCCGCGGTTCACCAGGTAGGGGGCGAGGACAAGCCAGTTGTCGACGGAGTTCCCGAAGGTGCCGTGGACGAGGACGACGGGGCGCGGGTGGGCGGCGGAGGGCTTGCAGTTGTAGTTGTTCCAGCCGCTGCTGGTGGCGGTGCCGGCGTGGGCGGCGGCGGGGACCGCGGTGGCCGCGGCCGTGAGCAACAGGGCCGCGGTCAGGGATCTGACCGCACGTTTCCAGTTCCGGGGCAGCATCGTGTGATCTCCTTGCGGCTCAAGGGAGTTGCGATGTGGGGTGCGTGCCCTGTGATCCGGATCACGAGGATGCTGTACTGCCAGTTAAATTACGCGCCAGTAGTAAAAGAGTGAAGTTACGCGTCAGTAAAAACTTCCGGTGACGGCTGGACGCGTACGGGGCTGACACATCGTCACCAGGTGGGCCTGATGGGCCCGTCGGGCGCGACGGCGGTCAGCTGGTCGAGCAACGCACGGGCCTTGCGCTCACCAAGCCGCTCGACCCACGGTCGCACCGCGTCGGCGGCAGACTCCTCCGCGGCCCGCGCGCACGCCCAGCCGCGTTCGGTCATGACGACGAGGCGGGCGCGGGCGTCGTCCGGGTGCGGCTGCCGCTCCGCGTACCCCTTGCGCACCAACTCGTCGACGAGCTGGCTCGCGGCCTGCTTGGTGACCCCCAGGTGAGCGGCGAGGTCGGTGGCGGTCGCGCCGCCCCGGGAGAGCCGCGCGAAGGCGAATCCGTGCGCGGGCCGCAGCCCCTCGAAGCCGCGGGTGACGACCCCTTCATGGATGCGTTGCGTCAGCTCGCCGGCGGCGGAGAGCAGGGCGGCGGAGAGGGCCATGGCCTCGGAGTTCTGCACGGAGCCATTCAAACACCCTTGACGATTTGGTCAAGCTGCCTGACTATGTAGTCAAGTTGCTTGACCAGATGACCCGTTCGACCATTCCGCCAGAGGGAGCCGACATGCCAGTCATCCGCGCATCCGAGGCCGCCGTCCACGAGTTGCACGGCGTCCGTTTCGTCTCGTACGCCAAGCCCGCCACCGGCAGCAAGGAGCTGTGCGCCTGGCGGGCCGAGATCCCGGCGGGCACCCCGGGCGTCGCCCACACGGTGTCCCGCGAGGAGATCCTGCACGTGCTCAGCGGCAGCCTGCGCTTCACGATCGACGGACGCACGGACACGCTCACCGCGGGCGACACCGCGATCGCCGATCCGGGCGCGACCCTCACGGTCGAGAACCCTGGCGACCTGCCCGCCACCATGTGGGTCACGACGTCCGTGGGCCTGGAGGCCGTGCTGGCGGACGGCACGCGCGTCACGCCACCCTGGGCTCAGTAAGGGGCTCACGCCGCGAGCCGACCGGGCACGATCGCCCCGGGTCCGAACCGCGCCCGGGCCCGGTCGGCCACGGCCTCCAGCGCCCGTGCCTTCTCGTCCGCGGGGTCGAAGGTCAACTGGCGGGCGGAACCCTCCACCGGGCGGAGCCCCTCCGCCCGCAGACCGAGCGCCCGCACCCTGGCCCGCTGCAGGCCGAGCGCCTCGTACATCCGGTACGCGGCCGTGGACAGCGCGGTCGTGTGCGCGGTGGGCTCGGGGAGCGTACGGCTGCGGGTCGTCGTGGACCGGTCGGCGTAGCGCACGGTGAGGGTCAGCGAGCGGCACACCTGCTTCCCGTCGCGGAGCCTGGCGCCCAGTTCGTCGGCGAGGGAGAGCAGGGCGCGGCGGTGCCGGTACGGGTCGAGTTCGTCGCGCGGGAAGGGGCGCTCGGCGGCGGTGGACCGCGTGGCGGCGTTGGGGGTGACCCGGGTGCGGTCGACGCCGCGCGCCTTCTCGTGCAGTTCACGGCCGATGCGGGCGGTGGTGAGCCGTTGCAGGGTGCCCTGCGGGGCGGCGGCCACCCGGTCGAGGGTGTCGAGCCCGTACTCGCACAGGGTGCGGGCGGTGGCGGCGCCGACGCCGGGCAGCGCGGCGACCGGCTGCCCGGCGAGGAACTCGGCCACGGCGCCGGGGTCCCCCGGCACCACCCTGGTCACCCCGGGCGAGGCCGTCCGCGCCGCCATCCGCGCCAGCATCGGGCCGGGGCCCGCGCCGATCACGCACTCCACCCCGTACAGGGCGAGCGCCCGCACCCTGATCACCGCGGCGAGTTCGACGGCGTCCCGCCCGAAGTAGCGCACCGCCCCGCCCAGGTCCACGAGGGCGGCGTCGGGCGGCAGCGCCTCGACCGTCGGGCTGAACTCACCCAGCAGGGCGATCAGTTGGGGCAGTGCCGCCTCGTACACGGGCGGCAGCAGGAACCGTACGTACAGAGTCGTCATCCCGCGCTCCCGGGGCTCTGGTGCCACAGTTTGCGCGGTGGCCCCGACTGGCCGTCGCCCGCCGGGCGCAGGTCCGCCCAGGGGTGCATCTCGTATCCGGTGGCCATGCGGATGCGGCGGCCGTCGACCGGGTCGTCCCCGTCGGACGGCGGCTGTTCGGGCGGCTCCGCCAGACGCAGCGCCACCGCGTCGAGGCCGCCTTGCCGGCGCACCTCCACCAGGTCCGCGAGGTTCCACGCGGCCGCGCCCACCACGCTGAGGCTGCGCGGTCCGCGACGCTGGACCGTGCCGCGGACGAGGAGCAGCCACGAGTGGAAGACGGTGTGCGCGCACGCGGCGTGCGCGTCGTCGAAGAAGGCCAGGTCGACCAGGCCCGTGCCGTCGTCCAGGGTCGTGAAGATGACGCGCTTGCCGGAGCGGATCGGCGGGGTCTGTGTGGCGACCTTGGCGCCCGCGACCAGTACGACCCTGCCGTGCTCGGCCTCGCGCAGGCGTCGCGCCGTCAGCACCCCCAGCTCCTCGAGGAACTTCTCGTGGTCGCCCATGAGATGGCGGGAGGCATCCATCCCCAGTACCCCGAGTTCGGCGCTGAGCCGCTCGGCGTCGCCGAGGTCGGGCAGGCCGGCCGGCGCGGTCCCGTGGCCGCCGGACAAGGGCAGTTGGGCGCCACGGGCACCCCGGGGCCCGCGCGTTCCCCGGTGCAGTTCCGTCAGGTGCAGTTGCAGGTCACGCCGGTTGGCACCGAACGCGTCGAGCCCGCCGACCTGGGCGAGGCGCTGCGCGAGCGGCCGGCTGGGCCTCGCCCGCTCCCAGAAGTCGAGCAGCGAGGAGTACGGCTGCCCCTCCTCGATGCGGGCCGCCTCGGCCTCGCTGATGCCGTGCACGTCGGAGAGCGCGAGCCGCACGCCCCACTTCTCCCCTTTGTGACCGCCACTCTTGTGGTCGCCACCCCCTTTATCAGACACCAGTTCGATACGGTGGGCGACCGCGGACTTGTTCACGTCCAGCGGAAGGACCGGCACCCCGCGGCGCCGCGCGTCCGCGAGGATCAGCCGCTTCGGGTACATCCCGGGGTCGTGCGTGAGCAACCCCGCGTAGAACGCGGCCGGGTGATGGGCCTTCAGCCACGCCGACTGATAGGTCGGCACCGCGAAGGCGACGGCGTGCGCCTTGCAGAACCCGTACGCCCCGAAGGCCTCGACGATCTCCCAGGTGCGGGCGATGGTCTCGGCGTCGTATCCGTGCGCCGCCGCCTGCTGTGCGAACCAGAACCGGATGCGCCCCTGCGAATCGGGGTCGGACAGCCCCCGCCTGACCCGGTCCGCCTCGTCGCGGCCGCATCCCGTCATGATGTTCACGATCTCGATGATCTGCTCGTGGAAGACGACGACCCCGTACGTCTCCTTCAGGGGTCCCTCCAGGTCGCGGTGCGGATAGCGGACCGGCGCGCGCCCGTGCCGCGCCTCGATGAACGGCCGCACCATGTCGGCGGCGACGGGACCCGGGCGGAACAGCGAGATGTCCACCACGAGGTCGTGGAAGGTGGCCGGCTGGAGCCGTCCCACCAGGTCCCGCTGGCCCGGCGACTCGATCTGGAAACAGCCCAGCGTCTCGGTGGACTTGATGAGCCGGTACGTCTCCGGGTCACCGGGCGGCACCGCGTCCAGGTCCACCGTGGAACCGGTCGCCCGCTCGGTCTCCGCGACCGCGTGCGCCATCGCCGACTGCATCCGCACCCCGAGGACGTCGAGCTTGAGCAGGCCGAGGTCCTCGACGTCCTCCTTGTCGAACTGCGACATGGGGAAGCCCTCGCCGCTGGTCGGCATGACGGGCGTACGGGCGAGCAGCGAGGCGTCCGAGAGCAGTACCCCGCACGGATGCATGGCGATACCGCGCGGCAGCGCGTCGAGCGCCTCGACCAGCTCCCACATGCGTCCGTACCTGTCCCCGCCCTGCCTGGACTCCCCTGCCAGTTCCCGCAGTTCGGGCAGTTCCTCCAGCGCGGCCCGCGCGTCGCGGGCCCTGATGTGCGGGAAGGACTTGGCGATCCGGTCGATGTCGGCCGGGTCCATGGACAGGGCCGCGCCCACATCGCGTACGGCATGGCGGACGCGGTACGTCTCCGGCATCGAGACGGTCGCGACGCGCTCGGCGCCGAACCGGCCGATGATCGCCCGGTAGACCTCCAGGCGCCGGGCCGACTCCACATCGATGTCGATGTCGGGCAGGACGGAGCGGCGCTTGGACAGGAACCGCTCCATGAGGAGGCCGTGTTCGACCGGGTCCGCGTGCGCGATGCCGAGCAGATGGTTGACCAGGGACCCGGCGCCGGAGCCGCGCGCGGCGACCCGGATGCCCATGTCCCGTACGTCGTCGACGACTTGGGACACCGTCAGGAAGTACGTGGCGAAGTCGTGGTAGGCGATGATGTCCAACTCGCGGTGCATCCGCTCCCAGTACTCCCGTTTCCGGTCGTACCCGAGGCGCAGCATCCCCGCCGTCGCCCGCGACGCGAGAACCCGCTGCGCGGTGCGGCGACCGGCGCCGACGAGCCGCGGTTCGGGGAAGTGCACGGAGCCGATGCCGAGGTCGTCCTCGGGATCGACGCGGCATTCCGCCGCCGCGGCATTGGTCTGTTCGAGCAGGCGGTACGCGGCGTCACGGCGGAAGCCCGCCGCCTCCACCACCCGTTCGGCCGTCATCAGCATGGCGTCGGCGTCCTTCAGCCAGCGCTCTCCGCTGTCGAGTTCCTTGCGGGGGTCGACCGGGACGAGGCGGCGCGCGGCGTCGAGGACGTCGGCGACCGGACCGAGGCCCGGGTCGGCGTACCGGACGTCGTTGGTGAGGACGGGGCGGATGCCCTGTTCGGCGGCGAAGCCGACGGTGCGGGCGGCCAGGCGCAGGGATCCGGGACCCGTGCCCTCGCGGC
This sequence comes from Streptomyces sp. NPDC055140, assembly GCF_053607285.1. Classification (NCBI taxonomy): domain Bacteria; kingdom Bacillati; phylum Actinomycetota; class Actinomycetes; order Kitasatosporales; family Streptomycetaceae; genus Streptomyces; species Streptomyces sp. NPDC055140. The sequence goes on from NZ_JBSGTG010000004.1 coordinate 338,369, forward strand.
CGTGGTGGACGACTTCGAGGCGCAGGGCGTCGCCGTAGATCTCGCGCCAGGGGGCGAGGAGGCGCGCGGCCCGGTCGGGGCGGCCCGCGACGAGCGCGCGGCCGACGTCGGACGCGGGTCCGAGCAGCACGGTCAGGCCGTCGCCGTGGTTGTCCTCCCAGGTCAGCCGGGTCTCGCCGGTGGCGTGGGCGGCGGTGACCAGACGGCACAGGGAGGCCCAGCCCCTCGCTCCGTCGCGGGCGAGGAAGGTCACGCGCGGAGTCGACTCGTCGATGAAGGCACCACCGCGCACGGGCTGCCTGCGCCGCTCGGCCGGGGCGTGGCCCGGCGCGGCGGATCCGGCCGGCGGGGAGCCGCTCACCGCGAGGTCCGTCCCGAACAGCGGCCGCACCCCTGCCTTGACGCAGGCCTTGGCGAACCTGACCGAGCCCGCGAGGGTGTCCCGGTCGGTGAGGGCGAGCGCGTCCATGCCCCGCTCGGAGGCACGCCCGGCCAGCCGCTCCGGGTGCGAGGCCCCGTACCTGAGGGAGAACCCGGAAACGGTGTGCAAATGCGTGAACCCTGGCACACGCACCTCCTGCACACCTCGAACCGACCTGCTCTCGCCTCCCCACCACCACCATAGACCAAGTATCGAACGTGTGTACGACATCTGAGCGAGGTCTCTGCCCCAGGCACCCGTTCAGCCCCACCCCGCCTGCGTACGGACCGGGCTCCCCGGACCGTGAGGGCATGACCCAGACAGCCGACACCCTGCCCGGGCCCCCGCGCGGGTCCTTCCTCGACGAGGTGAAGAGCGCCGTCACACCGCGGGCCGCGCTGCTCGTCATCGGCGCGACCGCCCTCCAGCTGCTCTTCATCACTTCCTGTGCAGGGGCCCTGATCATCGACCCCCGGAGCACCACCGACACCCTCCTGGTCGCCTCCGGCGGCGGCACCGTCCGCTCCTCCGCCCTCTATCCGGTCGTCGGCTGGTGCGTCGGCGGCCACCTGTGCGCCTCGGTCCTGGCGATCAGCACGGGCGCCGGGCCCGCCGACCCGCGGCGCGCGGTCATCCGGCTGGTCAGCATGGCGCTCGTGTCGATAATCGGCGGGCTCGGCGGCGCCGTGATCGTCGGACCGATCCTCGGCGCGCTGCCCGGCAGCATCATGGCGCCGTGGGGGCTGGGTGCACTGATCATCTTCGCGGTCGGCGCCGCGACGCTCGCCCTTCAGGGACGGGTCGGTGGCCGGCATCGTGATCACGATGGCCGCCTCCGTGTTCCGCGGCAGGCGGAAGCCGGGCCCCGGGGCGCCCCGGACACTCAGAACGTGAGGGACCGGCCCGTCGATGACGGGCCGGCCCCCTGTGTCGCGCTGTCTCGCTGACTCGCTGTCGTTACGTCAGCCGATCTCGGCGCCGAACGTGGACAGTGCCTCCGTCACCGGCTGGAAGAAGGTCTCCCCGCCGGAGGTGCAGTCGCCGCTGCCGCCCGAGGTCAGGCCGATCGCGGTGTCGCCCGAGAAGAGCGAGCCGCCGCTGTCGCCGGGCTCGGCGCAGACGTCGGTCTGGATGAGTCCGTTGACGATGTCGCCGTTGCCGTAGTTCACGGTGGCGTCCAGGCCGGTGACGCTGCCGTCGTGGACCTGGGTCGTGGAGCCGCTGCGGGTCACCTTCATGCCGACGGTCGCGTCGCCCGCCTTGGTGATCGGCTGCGTGGAGCCGTTGTAGAGGTCGACCTGGCTCGGGTGCGCGACGTCGGCGGTGTACTTGACCAGGCCGAAGTCGTTGTCCGGGAAGCTGGACTGCTCGTTCGTGCCGATCTCCTGGCCGCTGGAGTCCGACCAGGTCGAGATCGCCTCGGTGCAGTGGCCGGCCGTGATGAAGTACGGCTGGCCGCCCTTGACCACGTTGAAGCCGAGGGAGCACCGGCCGCCGCTGCCGGTGATGGCGTCACCGCCCGCGATGAGGGGCTTGAACTCCCCCTTGGTGCGCTGGAGTTCGGCCTTGGAGCCGAGACCGTCGACGACCTTGCCGAGCTTGTTCCACGCGGCGGTGTCGACCGTGCGGTCGGCGGTGACGACGACCTTGTTGGTGGCCGGGTCGACCGCCCACGAGGTGCCGGGGATCGTGGCGTCCTGCTTCAGGGTGGTACGGGCGCTCTTGAGTTCGGCCAGGGAGTTCTCGACGACTCTGGCCTTGGCTCCGGCCGCCCGCGCGATGTCCGCCGCATCCTTGTTCAGGACGTTCACGACGAGGTGCTTGGCCTTCGCGTCGTAGTACGTGCCCGCCGAGTCCGCGCCGAGGTCCTTGGTCAGGGACGAGGCGAGATTTCCGGCCTTCGCGATCGACAGGGTCTGCGGGGCCACATCAGGGGTGTCCGTGCTCGCGTTCGCAGTCTGGAAGGTGACTCCCGCGGCGACCAGGGCGGCGATGCCCGCTCCTACCGCGGCGGCACGCCGCTTGGGTATGCGTCGGTGCTTCAACTCTCGTCCTCCTGTGGGGGGTCGGAACCGACCACTGTGGGGTGAGCCGGTCCCGTAGGTTGACGCGCCCACTATCCCGACGGCCACAGGGGACACACAAGGTCGACTTCAGGACGCGCGTGCGACTGACGCTATGCGCTCCCCCGGCCGCGTGCACCCCCGTCACACGCCTGTCGCACCACGTCGGTTCCCACTGCAAACACTCCGCGCAGAGGGGCGGTCCGCAAAGGGTGAGGTCTAGTCCTGTCCTGATTCCGATGCCACCGGGCCGGGAATCGGCGGTTGTTCGGCGCCCGACTGCCGCACCCCGTCCCCCGGGGTCGCCCGTTCCAGGAAGCGCAGGAGCTCCACCGGGAAGGGCAGTACGAGGGTCGAGTTCTTCTCGGCGGCGACGGCCACCACGGTCTGCAGGAGCCGGAGTTGGAGCGCCGCAGGCTGTTCGGACATCTCCGCGGCGGCCTCGGCGAGCTTCCTGGAGGCCTGGAGTTCGGCGTCGGCGTTGATGATCCGGGCGCGCCTCTCGCGCTCCGCCTCGGCCTGCCGCGACATCGAGCGCTTCATGGTCTCGGGCAGCGACACGTCCTTGATCTCGACGCGGTCGATCTGCACGCCCCAGCCGACGGCCGGACTGTCGATCATCAACTCGAGGCCCTGGTTGAGCTGTTCGCGGTTCGAGAGGAGGTCGTCGAGGTCGCTCTTGCCGATGATGGACCGCAGTGACGTCTGAGCCATCTGGGAGACGGCGAACCGGTAGTCCTCCACCTGTACGACGGCCTCGGACGCGTCGATCACCTTGAAGTAGATGACGGCATCGACCCGCACCGTGACGTTGTCCCGGGTGATGCCGTCCTGCGCGGGCACCGGCATCGTGACGATCTGCATGTTGACCTTACGGAGCCGGTCCACGAACGGCACGATCATCGTGAATCCCGGACCGCGCACATCCGGTCGCAGCCGCCCCAGCCGGAAGACCACTCCCCGCTCGTACTGTTTGACGACGCGCGCCGCCGCCGTCGCGTAGATCACTAGGGCGGACGCGGCGGCGGCTCCCGCCAGCAGCTCCTCGACCATGAAGGCCTCCAGGGTTCTGACCCAGGCACTCAGGCAGCCTTTTCGAAGGTGACGCTTTCGAAGGCTTCTCCTTCGAAGGTAACTCCAGAACGCGCACAAGAGCGAGCCCCCGCACGGCAGTTGCCGTGCGGGGGCTCCCTGCTGCTGGCTGCAGGTCAGGCTGTATCCGTCAGACGACGGATACGGATCAGTAGACGCTCACTCCGTACGCACTCAGCGCCTCGGTGACCGGCTGGAAGAAGGTCGTACCGCCGGAGGTGCAGTTGCCGCTGCCGCCGGAGGTCAGGCCGTACGCGGTGGAGCCGCCGTAGAGCGGGCCGCCGGAGTCGCCGGGCTCGGCGCAGACCGTGGTCTGGATGAGACCGGAGACGATGTCGCCGCCGCCGTAGTTCACGGTGGCGTTGAGCGCGGTGACGCGGCCGCTGTGGATACCGGTGGTCGAGCCGCGCCGGGTGACCGTGGTCCCCACGGACGGCGTGGCCGCACCGGTGATGTCCTGGCTGCCGACCGTTCCGGGCGGGGTCCCCGTGGTGCTGTACTTGACGATGCCGTAGTCGTTGCCCGGGAAGCTGGATCCCGCGGTCGACCCGATCGTCGTCGAGTGGGACGAGTTCGACCACCAGGTGCCGGCGCCGTCGGTGCAGTGGCCCGCGGTCAGGAAGTAGTAGGTGCTGCCCGAGCGGACGTTGAAGCCGAGCGAGCAGCGCCAGCTACTCGCATAGATGGCGTCGCCGCCGGAGACCAGCTTCTTGAACGTGCCGGGGGTGCGCTCGATCTTCAGGGCGCCCGCGTTGCTGCCGGCCGCCTTCTGGATCCTGGCGATCTCAGCCTGGGAGACCGTGCTGTCGGCGGTGACGACGACCTGCTTGGTCTTCTGGTCGACCGCCCAGGCGGTGCCGGGTACATCGGACTTCAGGACGGACGTGCCGGCCTGGGTGAGCTGGGTCGCGCTGAAGGTGTGCGCGACGGGCGCGTCCGACGCGCTGGCCGTGGGGACGGCGAGTGCGCCGATGGCGACGAGTCCGGAGGCCACGGAGATCATCCGGGCGCGTCTCGCTATGCCACTGCGGGGGGTGGTGCGCTTGATCCTCACTGGTTCGTTCCTCCCGAGGGAAGTCGGGGGCCCGCGTGGGGTCGGGGCCCGTGAGGCGCAGCCAGCGGCCCCTCGTTCGGATTCCGGATTCCGGAATGTTCCGAAGATGCGGTGCCCCTGACAAGCGCTGCTCGGGAGTATTCGGCGTTTCAACTGACCGGCACAAGGGCGCCTTTCGGCCGTCCGACCGGTACACGTCCACATGCCCCGACGGCTGCTGCGGTGGTTCGCAGGCCGCCGGGGCTCGGCTCCCCTGTCAGACGGAGGTACGGGCGACGAGGTTCCGTTGACCGGCCTCGATCTTGACCGGCAGGGTGTTGCCGGGCGGCGGGAAGGGGCAGACGAAGTGGTCCGCGAAGGCGCAGGGCGGCAGCACCGCGCGGTTGAAGTCCACGCCCGTACGGCCTCCGGCGTCGGGCGCGGCGGGCTGCAGGAAGCGGAATCGGAAGGTCCCGTCGCCGCTGGTGGCGTCGGCGAACACGGCCCAGAGCGAGCCGTCCGCCTGCACGGCGACCTGGAGCGTGAGGTCCTGTCCTTCGAGCGTGAAGGCCAGTTCACCGCCGAGGCCGAGGCCGCGCTCCTTGCCGTCGGCGTTCTCGACGCGGACCGTGCGGCTGGTCTCGTACGGCGTGAAGCGGCCCTCGACCGTCCAGCGGGGGTCGTGGGCGGTGGCCTCGATGCCGCGGAAGGCGCGCCGCGGCCCCGACTGCGGGTCGAAGTCGCGTACGGCCCACAAGCCTTCGCGCACGATCGCGACGAGGCGGCGCTCGCCGAGGCCGACCTGCGCGTCGGCCGCGAGGCGCACCTCACCGGTGAGCGGCTGTCCGTCGCGGGTGAGTCCGTCCTCGGGTGCGGCGGTCAGGACGACCTGGTCGCCGTCGGCCCGCCACCGCCCGGGAATGGCCGGAAGTTTGCGTTCCGGATAGTCGTCGAGCCAGTGGGTGCCGGTGAGGGCGAGCGGTCCGTAGGGCTCGGAGACGGATACGGTCCGCTGCTCGTGCCACTGCTGCCAGGCGCCGGCAGCGCCGGTCGCGTCGTCGGTCATGCGGTCAGGCCTTCCTCGCGTGCGGGGCCTACGGGTTCTTTCAGCCCCAGATGGGAGCGCAGCGTCGTACCGGTGTATTCCGTGCGGTACGCCCCGCGTTCCTGGAGCAGGGGCACCACCTGGTCCACGAATTCGTCCAGGCCGCCCGGGGTGAGGTGCGGTACGAGGATGAAGCCGTCGGCCGCGTCGCTCTGCACGAACTCGTCGAGCTCGGCGGCGACGGCCTGCGGGGTTCCGATGAACGACTGGCGCGTGGTGGTCTCGATGACGGTCTGCCGGATGGACAGGCCCTTGGCACGGGAGAGGGCGCGCCACTGCTCGGCGACGGCACGGGGATCGCCACGCTTGGTGCGGCCCTGGGAGAGCCCGGAGTCGACGACCGGATCGATGTCCGGCAGCGGCCCGTCGGGGTCGTACGAGGAGAGGTCGACGCCCCAGATCTGCTCCAGGGTGAGGAGCGCGTTCTGCGGGGACACCTGCTGGCGCCGGATCCCGGCGGCCCGCTCCTGGGCCTCGGCCGCGGTGTCGCCGAGGACGACGGTGACACCCGGCATGATCTTCAGGTCCTCGGCGGTGCGCCCGTATTTCTCGAGCCGGCCCTTCACATCGGCGTAGAACGCACGGCCCGCCTCCAGCGTGCCGTGCCGCGTGAAGATCACGTCGGCCGCCGACGCCGCGAACTCGCGCCCCTCGGGTGAGTCCCCGGCCTGGATGACGACCGGTTGCCCCTGCGGGGAGCGCGGCAGGGTGAACTCGCCCTCGATGTCGAAGTGTCGACCGGTGTGCGCGAAAGGGCGCGGCTGCCCCTCGGGCGTCCAGGAGTCCCACAGTTCGCGGGCCGTGGCGACGAACTCGGCGGCGCGGGTGTAGCGGTCCGCCCGGTCGAGGTAGCCGCCGCGGCGGAAGTTCTCGCCGGTGAAGGCGTCGGAGGAGGTGACGACGTTCCAGGCAGCGCGGCCCCCGCTGAGGTGGTCGAGCGTGGCGAACCTGCGGGCGGTCTCGTAGGGCTCGTTGAACGTCGCGTTGACGGTCGCGGCGAGGCCGAGGCGCTCGGTGACGGCCGCGAGGGCGTTCAGGACGGTGAGGGACTCCGGCCGCCCGACGACGTCGAGGTCGTGGACGCGTCCCTTGTGCTCGCGCAGCCGCAGCCCCTCCGCGAGGAAGAAGAAGTCGAACAGGCCGCGCTCGGCGGTGCGGGCGAGGTGCTCGAACGACGCGAAGTCGATCTGGGAGCGGGAGCGCGGATCGGTCCAGACGGTGGTGTTGTTGACCCCCGGGAAGTGGGCGGCCAGGTGGATGTGCTTGTTGTGCGGCCTCCGGCCGCGGGGCTTGTGCTGCTTGGCAGTTGAGGTCATGACGGGCCCCCCGCGAGCACGGCGTACTGGTTGGCGGGCCGGGCGAGCCCCAGGTGCTCCCTGAAGGTGCTGCCCGGATAGAACGTGCGGAACAGGCCGCGGTGCTGGAGCAGTGGCACCGTGCCGTTGACGAGCCGCTCCATGTCACGGCGCGGCTCGACCGGCGTGAGGTGGAAGCCGTCCACGGCGCCGGCGCGGTGCCAGGCGGTGACGAGGTCGGCGAGGTCGACCGGGCCGCCCCGGTAGAGCGGACCGAGGTCGCTCGGCAGCGGCCCTCCCCCGCCGTGACCGGGCACGGCCGCGTGCTCCCCGCCGCCGAGGTCGATGCGCAGCGCGGCCAGGACGCGCAGGGCGTCGGGATCGCGGCCGTACTCGGCGGCGCGGCGGCGCAGTCCGGCGCGAACGGCGGCGGCCTGCGCCGGGCCCGCCGCGTTCACCAGGGCGACGTCGGCGTGGCGGGCGGCGACGTCGTACGCGTGCTGCTGCGTGGCGTCGACGACCGTGACGGGGTGGCCCTGCGGCGGGCGCGGCACGATGGAGGGGCCGCGTACGGAGAACGTGGCGCCCTGGAAGTCGACGTAGTGCAGCTTCTCCCGGTCGATGAAACGTCCGGTCGCCACGTCGCGGATCTCCGCGTCGTCCTCCCAGCTGTCCCACAACCGGGTTGCCACGTCGGTGACTTCACCGGCCTCGCCCCACAGCTCCGCGGTGGGCGCGGCGGCCCTGCGGCCGAAGAGGCGGGCCTCCTCCTCGGTGACGGACACCTCGGGCCGCCAGCCGGCGCGGCCCCGGCTCACCCAGTCGAGGGTGGCGACGGCGGCCTGCACATGGAAGGGCTCGGTGTGTGTGGTGGTGACGGTGGGGACGAGGCCGATGCGGGCGGTCGCCGGGGCGACCCGGGACAGCACGGCGAGCGCGTCGGGCCCGGGCCGGCCGAAGGAGTCCCCGAGGGTGACGAAGTCCAGGGCGCCGCGTTCCGCGAGGCGCGTGAGCGTGAGATACGGATCGGCGTCGTAGGTGTCGGGCTGGTCGACGGCCGCCGCGAGATGCAGCAGGCCGCGCCCGGTTGACGTAGTCATGAGCAGGTCCTTGGACGAGGAACGGAAGAACGGGGGCAGCGGGCGGGCTACGGCTTGGGCAGGCCGGGCGGGTTGATCTCCGACTTCTCGACCGCCTCGGTCGACAGACCCCAGCGCTTCAGGACGCGCCCGTACGACCCGTCCTTGATCACGTGGTCGAGGGCGGCGGCGTACGCGTCGACGAGTCCGCTGTCCTTCTTCGTCGTGGCGGCGATCTTGCCCTGGATCTTGTCCCCGGCCCCGGAGAGCGTGCCGATGATCTGCGACTGGCCCGCGGACTCCACGTGGTAGGCGGCGCTGGGACTCGGGCCGAGGTAGGCGTCGATGCGGCCCGACTGGAGAGCGAGGTAGTAGTCGGTGTCCTTCTGGAAGTACTTGATGGTGACCGGCTTCAGGCCCGCCTTCTCGTCCTGCTTGCTCCAGTCGACGAGGATCTTCTCCTGGTTGGTGCCGGAGGAGACGGCGATGGTCTTCCCGGCCACGTCCTTGGGCTCCTTGACCCGCCAGCTCGTGCCCTTCTTCGCCTCGAACGCGATGTTGTCGAGCCGGTAGGTCGCGAAGTCGTACTTCTCCTTGCGCTCCTCCGTGACGGTGACGTTCGAGAAGACGGCGTCGAACTTGCCGCTGTCGAGGCCGACGAAGAGGTTCTCCCAGGACACCGGGGAGAACTCGATCTTCAGGCCGAGTGTGTCGGCGACGAGGGTCGCGAGGTCGAGCTCGGAGCCGATACGGGTCTTGTCGTCGGTGGCGTAGAAGCCGAGTGGCGGCGAGGCGTCGGCGCTGCCGCCGAGCCTGAGCGTGCCGCGCTTACGCACCGCGGCCGGCAGCTCGGCCGCGATCGCGTCGACCTTCTTGGCGCGGATGCGGTGCTGGTCGGGCCCGATGTTGATGCCGCCCACCTTCTCGGAACCACCCTTGCCGGTGCCGGTCGCGGCATCGCTGTCACCCCCGCAGGCGGTGAGCAGGGGCGCGGCCACGAGCGCGGCGACGGACAGGGCGAGGGTGCGGCGGGACAGCATGTGCGAACTCCTGTGTGAGAAAGGCGAGTTGAAAGAGAGGATCAAAAGGGGCGCGAGGGTCAGAGGACCTTGGAGAGGAACGCCTTCGTGCGGTCGTGGCGCGGCGCGTCCAGTACGTCGCCGGGGGCGCCCTGTTCGACGATGCGGCCGTCGTCCATGAAGACGACGGTGTCGGCGACCTCGCGGGCGAAGCCGATCTCGTGGGTGACGACGATCATCGTGGTGCCCTGGAGCGCCAGGTCCTTGATGACGTCGAGGACCTCGCCGACGAGCTCGGGGTCGAGCGCCGACGTCGGCTCGTCGAAGAGCAGCAGCTTCGGTTCGAGGGCCAGCGCGCGGGCGATGGCGACGCGCTGCTGCTGCCCGCCGGAGAGCTGCTTCGGGTAGGCGTCCGCCTTGTCGGCGAGCCCGACGCGGTCGAGCAGCCTGCGTGCGCTGTCGAGGGCGTCCTTACGCGGGCGCTTGAGGGCGGAGACCGGGGCCTCGGCGATGTTCTCCAGGACGGTGAGGTGCGGGAACAGATTGAAGTTCTGGAAGACGAAGCCGATCTGGGTGCGCTGCTTGAGCACCTCGCGCTCGCGCAGCTCGTACAGCTTGTTGCCGGATCGCCGGTAGCCGACGAGGGAGCCGTCGACGCTGATCCAGCCGCTGTCGACCTTCTCCAGGTGGTTGATGGTGCGCAGGAGCGTGGACTTGCCGGAGCCCGACGGGCCCAGGACGACGGTGACCTCGCCGGTGCGCACCTCCAGATCGATGCCGCGCAGCACTTCCAGCGTGCCGAAGCTCTTGTGGACGGCCTTGATGTCGACCATGGTCCGGTCGGCGCCCGCGTCGCTCATCGCGTGGTTCCCTTCGAGAAGTGTCGTTCTACGTAGTGCTGGAGGACGGAGAGCGCGCTGGTCAGGAGCACGTACCAGACGGTGGCGACCATCAGGAGCGGGACCACGCGCCCGTTGCGGCCGTAGACGACCTGGACCTGGTAGAAGAGCTCGCCGATCGCCATGACGGAGACGATCGAGGTGCCCTTGAAGAGGGAGATCACCTCGTTGGCCGCGTTGGGCAGGATCGAGCGCATGGCCTGCGGCAGGACGATGCGGCGGATCTGCCGCAGCCGGGGGATGCCGAGCGCGGCCGCGGCCTCCAACTGGCCGCTGTCGACGGCCAGTACGCCGCCGCGCACGATCTCGGCGGCGTAGGCGGCCTGGTGCAGCGCGAGCCCGAGGACGGCCGCGCTCATCGCGCCGACCAGGCCCATCGTGTCGAAGGAGAAGAAGCCGGGCCCGAAGGGGATGCCGAACTGCAACTCCTTGTACAGATAAGCCAGGTTGAACCAGAAGAGCAGCTGCACGATCAGCGGGATCGAGCGGAACGCCCAGATGTAGCCGAAGGCGACGACCTGGAGGAACCGGCTGGCCGACAGGCGCATGAAGGCCAGGACGATGCCGAGCGCGAACCCGAGCGCCGTTCCGTAGAACGTCAGCTGAAGGGTGACCCACACCGCCTTGAGGATCACATCGGCGGTGAAGTAGTCGGCGAACACCCCCCATTCCCAGCCGGTGTTGGTGATGAATCCGTGCGTGAACTGGGCGAGCACCACGGCGGTCGCGACGATGGCGACCCAGCGCCAGGGGTGGCGGACGGGCACCACTTTCAGTGCGGCGTAGTCGGCGTCGCCGGCGGTCGTGGCCGATGTCGTTCTGTCGATGGGTGGATCACTGGTCAGGGACATAGCGGTTCCTCTGGGCAGGGGAGAGAAGAGGGCGAGCAGGCTCAGGCTGCGGCGCGACAGGAGAGGTCACGCAGGAACGCCAGGACCGCGCGGGCGGTGGCGTCGTTCTGCCGGAACGAGGGGCTGTTCGTGCGCGGCCGCGTGAACGCCCCGGCGCCGCGCGCGTTCGTGTGCGGGCCGAGCGCGAAGCGGCGCGGGTGTGCCGTGCCGTCGCGGTGCAGGACGCGCCCGTCCTCGGGGTCGACCGCCAGGAGCCCGGCCGGGGTCGCCCGTGCCCCGTCCTCGTACAGCTCGCGCAGGAGCTGGTCGCGGGTGCGGGCGAGCGTGGGGTGCGGCAGGCGGGCCTCGATGAGGGCGCGAGCCTCGATGACGGAGCCGGGCACGGTGGCGCTCGTGGCGCGGAAGACGCCGTCCTCGGCGGTGACCCGCAGGTCCGCGCCGGCGAACTTCACGACGCCGGCCCGGGAGAGCGCGAGCAGTTGCCGCAGGCGCGGTCCGGGCGGCCCGGAGGCGAGGTAGCTGAAGAAGCCGTGCCACCAGGACCCGATGTCGCCGAGCCGCACGACCTGCCCGTACACGGAGAGCAGACCGAGGAACACGGCGAGGTCGGGGCTGTGCGCGGGGTCGTGGCGGCGTTCGAGGTCCGCGGCGATGTAGCCGCGCAGCCCGTCCTGGAGTTCCTCGTACGAGCTGTGGCGTACGCCGTCCAGCGGGTGGTCGAGGGCCGTGAGGTCGAGGCGGTCCGCCAGGTCGGGCACGGCGGAGGCCACGAGGGCCTGGAGTTCGGCGCTCAGCGGTTCGGCGGCGGCGTACTTCTCCTCGAAGTCGGCCCAGGCGACTGTGGTGCGCTCGGGGTGGACGGTGAACAGGCGGTGATAGTGGGCGAAGCCGAGTTCCTTGTCGATGAGGGGCCATACGTCGCGGCGGAAGTCGTAGCCGTCGGGGCGGGCGAGGAGTTCGTCGATCTCGGCGGGGCCGAGGAAGCGGGGCAGCGGCGGGCGCTCGCCGGTCCAGTCGTAGCCGATCTTGGAGTGGTAGGGGATGCCGCGCCGCGAACCGACGTGCAGGACCGGCTCGCGCCCCGAGGGGAGGTACGTGTCTCCCTCGTACCGTCCGCCGCGGCCCTCCGTCAGGAGCACCATCAGGTCGACGAAGGCCAGGCCGAAGCCGCGGACGAGGACGTCGTCGCCGGGCGCGAGCGCGGACAGGTCGCTGTCCGCGGTGAAGTCGGGCGGCAGGTGGACGAGTCCATGCTCGCGTGCGTACGCGCTCAACTCCAGCTGCTCTTCGTCTAGTTCGGCGTCCAAGTGGCCCTGGGCGAGGATGACGGTGTCGGCGAGGAGGGGGCGGGCGCGCCCGTCGAGCCACACCTGCTGGCGGCCCTCGCGGGGGCCGCTGACGCGCAGGGCGCGGCGCGGGTGGTGGCGGACGGTGACGCCCGGCGTGAGCGCGGCCACGGACCGCTCGTACACCCAGCGCAGATAGGCGCCCTGGAGCTGCCGGTCGGCGAACGCGCGGCCGTCGAGGTCCGCCCACTCGTGCAGGGCGGGCCCGGGGAGTACCGGACCGTCGAGTTCGACCGTGTCGTCGGTGAACATCGTGACGTCCTGGGACTGCGAGTTCATCCAGAGCAGCGGGGACTGCGCCTGCCGCCAGACCCGTCCGCCGCCCGGCGGGAAGGGGTCGACGAGATGGATGTCGAGTTCGAGCCCGGCGTACTCGGGTGCGTTGGCGGCGATGCGCTCCAGGATGCCGGTCCCCCGCGGACCGGCTCCCACGATCACCAGTGAGGGCCTCATCGGGTGCGCTCCGAACCGCGCGCGTAGTGCCGCTCGACGTAGAACTGGCCGGCGCTCAGGAGCGAGGTGACCACGACGTACCAGATGGTGGCGACCAGGAGCATCGGGATGACCTGGTAGGTGCGGTGGTAGACGAGCTGCACCGAGTAGAGCAGGTCCTGGACGGCGATGACGCTGACGATGGAGGTGCCCTTGAGGGTGCCGATCAGCATGTTCCCGGCCGGCGGCACGATCGAGCGCATGGCCTGCGGCAGGATGATCCGCCGCCAGCGCCGCAGCCGGCTCAGCCCGAGCGACTGCGCGGCCTCGATCTGCCCGCGGTCGACGGAGAGGATGCCGCCGCGCACCACCTCGGCGGCGTACGCGGCCTCGTGCAGGGTGAGGCCGATGATGGCGACGGTGATCGGCCCGAACAGGTCGACGGTCCTGATGCCGAGGATGTGCGGGTACAACGCCCCGATGTTGAACCAGAACAGCAGCTGCACGAGGATGGGCATCGACCTGAACAGCCAGACGTAGCCCCAACTCACCGTGCGCAGCACGGGGTTGGCGGACAGACGCATGACGGCCAGCAGGGTGCCGAGGGCGAAGCCGAGCGCCATGACGAGGGCGGTCAGCCAGAGGGTGAGACCGAGTCCGCGCAGGACGGACGCCGAAGTGAAGTAGTCGGCGACGACGTCCCATTGGAAGGCGTCGTTGCGGATCACCGAGTTGGCGGCGAGCGCGAGGAGTACGAGGACGACGACGGCGGCGAGCCACTGGCCGGTGCGGGGCCGGCGGACGATGCGAGGCTGTGCCTCACCGGTCTCGGCGGGCGGTCCGGCCGCGGCAGGCGCGGTCTTTGCGAGTGTGTTCGAGGACATGCGAAGGCTCCGTGGGCACTGGAATCCAGCACGGTCTTGCCTTCACACGGAACTTGCGGGCCGAGCCCCTCAGCAGCGGTCCCTCACCGAGAGTACGGGGCTCGCTGCGCTCGCTGTCAAGGCTGTCCACAGTGTGAGCCGTACGTCTCATGTGAGTTGACGCGGAAACGGATGCCTGTTCCACTTGCCCCATGCATCCGCAGCAGTGGCTGGTCACGCGCTCCCACATCGACTTCGGTCGAGTGTGGTCGGCGTCCTGTTGATGCCCTTCTGACGCCCGCTGCGCGTCTGCTTCTCTCTCCTCTCGACGCTTTCTGACGCTTTCTGACGCTTGCTGCGTTCTGAGTGTTTCTGCGTCATCTGCGTCTTCCGCGTTTCCCGGTGCGCCCAAGTGCGCGCACTCGTCCGCGCCTTCACACACCCACGCGTCCTCGCGTACCCCTCCCCTCGGCTGTCTCCTCATCCCTGCGTGCCTGTTGTCTTCGAAGGGCAGAACTCCACGCCATGCGTACGACCTTGACGACCCATCAGCGATTTGCCGCCGCGTTCGCGCTGATCACCGCGACCACCCTGGCACTGACCGGCTGCGGCTCCGGCGACCCCGGAGCCTCAGCCGGCGGCGCCGCCCCCGCGGGCAAGAGCGACAAGATCCCTACGACCGACGTGGTGAAGGCCGTCAGGAAGGACGAGGCGGCAGCGAAGCTGCTGCCCGCCGACGTCCGGTCGAACGGCAGGCTGACCGTCGGCGCCTCCATCGGCGGCACCCCGCCCGGCGCCTTCTACCTGGAGGACGGCAGGACCGCCGCCGGCCAGGACATCGACTTCGCCGACGCCGTCGCCAAGGTCCTCGGGCTGAAGCTGAAGCGGGAGGCGGCCGGTTTCGAGGCGATCCTGCCCGCGCTCGGCAGCGGCAAGTACGACCTGGGCACAGGGAACTTCGGCGTCACGGACGAGCGGCGCAAGACGATCGACTTCGTCACGTACATCAATGACGGCCAGGGCTTCGCCGTGCGCAAGGACAGCGACCTGAAGAAGGTCACCGACCTCAGGCAGCTGTGCGGCCTGAACGTGGCGACCGGCGCGGGCACCACCTTCGAGGCGACCCTGGAGGAGAACAAGCACCTCTGCACGGACGCCGGGAAGAAGGCGTACAGCGTGAAGACGTACGCCGACCAGAGCGCGATCTGGTCGTCCCTCCAGCAGGGCAGGTCCGACGTCGTGATGAGCACCATCAACGGGCTGCGCTACGCCGTCGCCCACCAGGAGGGGCTGAAGTTCCTCAACGAGTACCACCGCCTCGACGTCGGCTTCGCCTTCAAGAAGGGCACGAAGCTGGCGCCGGCGTTCCGGGCGGCGGTGAACAAGCTGATAGCCGACGGGACGTACGACAAGATCCTGAAGAAGTGGGGCACGAGCGAGTCCGCGATCGAGAAGTCGCAGATCTCACCACCCGAGATCAAGGACTGACCCCGACCCCGGACCCGCGACCCGCGCCCCGCGCCCCGGGGGCTCAACAGTCGCAGCAGGAGCAGCACTCACAGCATTCGCAGATGGAGCACGCCTCGCAGCAGCTGCAGTCGGTGGAGCAGCATTCGCCGCACCAGCCGTCGCGCTTCTTCCGGGACCAGGGCCCCTCGAACTCGTCGGCACAGCACACCTTGCAGGTGCAGCAGAGCCCGATGGCCGCGGCGCACCCGGCGAAGAACCCGCGCTTGCCGGGCTTCGGCGGCTGAAAGGACGGCCCGCCGCCGTAGCCACCGGGCCCGCCCGGACCACCGGGACCGCCCTGCCCG
The DNA here is from genome assembly GCF_053607285.1 of Streptomyces sp. NPDC055140. NCBI lineage: Bacteria > Bacillati > Actinomycetota > Actinomycetes > Kitasatosporales > Streptomycetaceae > Streptomyces > Streptomyces sp. NPDC055140. The sequence goes on from NZ_JBSGTG010000004.1 coordinate 353,681, forward strand.
CCACCGTACGGATTCTGCGAGCCGTACGGGCCCGAGGACCCGGGCGGCACATACGGGCCCGATCCGGTGGACACCCAGGGGCCGGGCGTGCCGGGGCCCTGTTGCGGCGTGGACGCGGCCGGTGCGTGCGCGCCGTGCGCGGGGCCGACGCCGTGGGACGCGTCGGTGCCGTGCGCGCAGCCCGACGTACCGAAGGCGCGGTCGACCGAGCGGCGCAGTTCGTGGACGAGCAGCAGGTGCGCGAGCGTGCCGTCGACAAATTCGGCCTCGCGCAGGGCGAGGCGGATGCCGCGCAGCGCGTCGTCGGCGAGGCGGCGCGCCTCGGCGAGGTCCGTGCCGGTCGCCGTGAGCGGGTTCCAGGCACCCGACGCGGCGTCAGCTTCCTTGTCCTCCACGGCATCCAGGAGGTGCGCGAGCCGCCCGAAGAGCCGGCCGGCCTCGGCGAGCGGCACCGCGTTTCCGGGGCGTCCGGCGAGGACCGCGGTGTGCGCGAAGGCGGCGGCGGTCGCCGTCTCGGTCGGTTCGGTGACCGTGAGTACCGGGGTGCCGAGGCCGGCGAGCGCCTCGATCCCGATCTGGCGCTCCACGGCGTCGACCAGGACCGCCGTATCGAACCCCACGTCGGAACCCGTACGGGAACCGGCCTTTCCCCACTTGGTGGCGACCCGGCGGGCCGCCGCGGCCACCGGCCGGCGGGCCAGAAGGCCGTCGCCGTCGGCGACGTGGTCGCGGACCTTCGCCGAGGCGAGGACCAGTGAGACGGCCGCGGCGAGCCGGGCGCCCTCGCCCTGCGCGACGGACGCGGTACGCATCCCGCGCAGTGGACAGGGCCCCGCCGTGCGCCGTCCCCCGGCGGCGTGTTCGGTCTGAGCCTCCGTCAGAACCGAGATCAGCAAACCGTCGTAGTTCGTGACAACCCGGGCGAACTGCCCGTGGTCACCGCGAAGTGCCAGGCAGAGTCCGCACAGATGAGCCATCCATTGCGCCTTGAGCCCCTCGCCGAGACGATGACTGCAAGGCCGGACTATTCCGAACAAGACGACTCCCCCGAGGGTCTCGAAGACGTAAGCTGCGGCATCGTATCGAGGGTGCCGTTCACCCATACACCCCGGCCGTCACCCATACGCCGCGAAGAATCATATTTCACTCACTGTCAGCAGCCGTACGGGGTACGACCCTTGGGATTCACGGGACAGCGCCGTGTTGACTCTGCACCAGTAGCGTCACGAAAACCCCGCGCGGCGACTATCCACTTGGCGCACCATCCGCATCATGGACGACCATAGGGATGCGGAACGCAGAGGAACCGCTGTGAGAGGAGGCGTCCATGGGATCGGTGCGCAAGGCGAGTGCCTGGCTTGGCCTCGTCGACGACAACGATGACGAGCGTTACTACGACGACGACTACGCCGAGGGGTCCGAGCCCCACACCGGCGCCGCCTGGGTCACGGACCCGCGCGTGAAGGTGGCGGCCGACGCCGCCGAGGAGCAGGGCCGCCGGATCGGCACGGTCACCCCGGACGGATTCCGGGACGCCCGTGGCATCGGCGAGATGTTCCGGGAAGGTGTCCCGGTCATCATCAACCTCACGGCCATGGAGCCCGGGGACGCCAAGCGCGTCGTCGACTTCGCGGCCGGGCTCACGTTCGGGCTGCGGGGTTCCATCGAGCGGGTGGCGAACCGGGTGTTCCTGCTGAGCCCTGCCGACACGCAGGTGGTCAACGGTGAGGCGGAGAGCCGTCCGACGGACGGTTTCTTCAACCAGAGCTGAGCGTCACGGGTGGGTAGGGCCCGGCCCCTCGGCCGGGTCACCGCCCGCGGCAGCCGTCACGCGACGGTGGACTCCACGCCGACCCGCTCGGGACCGCGCTGGGGCCCGATCTTCGCCGTGCCCTCCGCGTCCTGCGGGGCAGCGGCTTCGCACTCCATCCGCCGGGGCAGCCGCAGCGCGGCCAGCGCGCCGAGCAGCAGGAGCCCGGCGCTGACGAACAGCGTCACGTGCAGCCCGTGGACGAAGGCGACCCGGGCGGCGCTGCGCAGCGCCGCACCGGCGGTGCCGCCGAGCCGCGTCGCGACCTGGTAGGCCTCGCCGAGCGAGTTCCCCGCGTGGGCACTCGCGGATCCGGGCACCCCGGTGACCCGGGCGATCCCAGGTGCGTACGCGGCATTCATCACCGAGCCGAGCAGGGCGATGCCCATGCCCGCGCCCAGCTGGTAGGAGGTCTCCCCTATCGCCGCGGCGCCGCCCGCGTCCTGCGCCGAGGCCTCGCTGAGCATCGACTCGTACGCCCCGAAGAGGGTGGTCTGCAGGCCGAAGCCGAGAAGAACGAAGGCGAAGGTGAGCAGCGACGGCCGGTCGTGCTGTCCCATCAGCGTGAGCATGAGTACCGCGGCCGCGGTGAGGACGAAGCCGGCCGAGACCATGCGGCGCGGTCCGAAGCGGCGCAGCTGCGACGAGCCGAGGACACCCGCGGCCATCGCCGCGAAGGTGAGGGGCAGCAGCCGCACCCCCGTCTCCAGAGGGCTCAGGCCGAGTACCAGCTGGAGGTACTGGACGGCGATCAGCTCCAGGCCGACCAGGGCGAGCATGGCGAGGACGATGCAGCCGACCGCGGTGGAGAAGGCGGGCCTGGCGAACATCTTCATGTCGATGAGCGGATGCTCGCGGCGCTTCTGCCGCCGCACGAACACGATCAGCACGGCCGCGCCGACGAGGAGGGGGCCGACGGCGGACGGGTCGAGCAGGTCACGGTCGACGCCGAGCCGCTTCACGCCGTAGACGACACCGAGCATTCCGACGGCCGCCATGAGTGCGCCGACCACGTCCCAGGGCCCGCCGGAACGGCCCCTGGACTCGGGAAGTATGAAACGGCCCAGCGGCAGCATGACGGCCATCAGCGGGATGTTGATCAGGAAGACCGAGCCCCACCAGAAGTGCTCCACCATGAAGCCGCCGAGTACCGGTCCGGTGGCGGCGCCTATCGCGGCGACCGCGGACCAGACGCCGATGGCCACGGCCCGCTCGCGCCGGTCGGGGAAGACCGCCCGCAGGATCGACAGGGTCGCGGGCATGATCATCGCGCCGCCGACGCCGAGCAGCGCGCGGGCCAGGATCAGGACGTGCGGTGTCGAGGCGAACACGGCGAGTGCGGAGGCCACGCCGAAGAGGCCGTATCCGAGGAGCAGGACGCGTCTGCGTCCGACGCGGTCGCCGAGTGTGCCGAAGAGGATCAGGAGCGCCGCGCAGATCAGCGGATAGGCGTCGACGATCCACAGCAGCTGGACCGCCGAAGGGCGCAGGTCCTGGGTGACGGCGGGGACTGCGACGTGCAGCACGGTCGCGTCGAGGGCGACGAGCAGCAGGCTGGTGCACAGGACGACGAGGACGACCCAGCGATTGGCGCCTGGCCCGGCGGTCCGCAGGCGAGAGGGAACGGCGGCCGTGGTCGTCCCGGACATATGCGTACCTCCCAGTGGTCCCTCGCGCTCGGCGGATCCGCGGGGTGGGGACTTCCCCGCGGTTGCGGCCGGAAGGAGCGGACTCCCGTGCCCACGCAACGATTGGCGAGTGAGCCGCCAGAGTACGCGAGTCCCTTGCGGTGACACGTGGCGGACCTCTCATGTGCCTGACCGTGGAGTGTGGTGTACGCCACGCTCCACCCTCCGACCACGCACCGCGCGTGCGGTCCGGTTGCGCCCGGCGCCGATAATCGACGCCGTGACCGAAGTCGACCCGCAAGAACTGCGCCGCGCGCCGGCCCGGGCGGCCGGTGCGCTGCGCCGCGCGGCGCCCGCGCTCCTTGCCTATGCCGGGGTGCGCGCCCTGGGCCTGCTCATGCTCGCCGCGTGGAGCGCGGCGAAGGGGAAGAGCCCGCACACGCTGCTGACCGCCCGCTGGGACTCGCTCTGGTACACCCGCGTCGCGGATTTCGGCTACGGCTGGGAGGTGCGGCTGCCGGACGGCACCGTGCACTCGAACCTCGCGTTCTTCCCGCTGCTGCCGTGGCTGGAGCGGCTGGTTTCGGCGGTGAGCCCACTGTCGTACGCGGACGCGGGCCTGCTGGTGAGCTGGCTCGCGTCGCTCTGCGCGGCCTGGGGGATCTTCCTGGTGGCCGAGCTGCTGTACGGGCGGCGGGCCGGGGTCTGCGCGGTCGTGCTGTGGGCGGTGCTCCCGGTCGGGATCGTGCAGTCGATGGCGTACAGCGAGTCACTGTTCACGGCGCTCGCGGCCTGGTCGCTGTACGCGGTCCTGACCGGACGGTGGGTGAGTGCGGGGCTGCTCGCCTCGCTCGCGGGGCTGACCCGGCCGGTGGGGGCGGCGGTGGTCGCCGCGCTCTGGGCGACGGCCGCGGTCCACGTCGTGCGCGACAGGAAGGTCTCCTGGCGCATGGCCGTCGGCGTGCTGCTCGCCCCGCTGGGCGCCGCCGCGTACGTCCTGTGGGTGGGGCACCGCACGGGGGGCGGCCTCTTCGGATATCTCGATGTGCAGGGCCAGTGGGGCAACGGCTTCGACGGCGGTCTCGCCTTCGCGCGCTTCGTCGGCGACAAGTTCACGTCATTCCCCTCGGCGCTCGCGGGGCTCGGCCTGATCGTCGGGGTCGCGCTCGTGATCTGGCTCTACGTGCTGTGTGTACGGCGAGGTCAGCCGCTCGCGCTGCTCGTCTACTGCGGGATCGTCGTCGCGCTCGCCCTGTGCGCGTCGGGGTACTTCGGCTCGAAGCCGCGACTGCTCCTGCCCGCCTTCCCGCTCCTGCTGCCGGTCGCGGTGGCGCTCGCCCGGCTGCGTACGAGCAGATCGGCGGCGGTGCTCGGCGGCGTGGCCGTGGCGTCGGCGGTGTACGGGGCCTTCTGGCTGAACGGGTCGGGTCCTCCTTGATCGACTCGGCGGGCCCGGGAGGCCGTCCGATCGCCCCGGGTGATCGGACGGGAAATTCCGAGGAAGCCGTCGGTGAACGAATTCGGGCGCGGCGAAAAACGAATGCGCGAAATGATCAATGAAATTGAAGGCGGCACCCCGGTCGGATAGTGATATCCGCAGGAATAAACGCCCCGCTGAGAGCAATCCCACATCACATCGTCATCACAAACCGAGTGATTCGGCCGGGAACGGCACTCACTCGCTGTAGCGTCGATTGGGTGCGTACCGAACGAAACCTCACCCGTCTGGAGCGGCTCTTCGCCCGCCTCGACCGTGAGCCGGAACGACCGGTCAACCTGGATGTGCCCAGGATGAGCCGGCACAGGGTCGTGCTCTTCGGGGCCACCCTGTCCTTCTACCTCGCCATCGTGGTGTCCGTGCTGATCACGTCCTGGCTGGTCACGTTCGACTGGCAGGTCATGTTCTTCCGGCCGTACCAGCAGTGGCCCGAGATCCACGCGTTCCTGGACTACTGGGTGGTGCTCGGCCAGCGCGGTCCGACCGCGGTCATGGTCATGGCCTGGCTCGGCTGGCGCTCCTGGCGCCAGCACACGCTGCGTCCGCTGCTCACGTTCGGGGCCGCGCTGCTGCTCCTGAACATCACCGTGGGCGCCGCCAAGCTCGGCATGGGCCGCCTCGGCCCGCACTACGCGACCACCATCGGCTCGAACGAGATGTGGCAGGGCGGCGATATATTTCCTTCCGGCCACACCGCCAACGCCGTGGTGACCTGGGGAATCCTCGCCTATCTGGCCTCGACGCCGCGCGCCAGGCGCTGGCTGTCGGCCGCCTCCGCCGTGATCTCGCTGAGCGTCGGCCTGACCACCGTCTACCTCGGTACGCACTGGCTCAGCGATGTCTTCCTCGGCTGGGCCGCCGGACTGCTCATCCTGCTCGCGCTGCCCTGGGTCGAACCGCTGATCACGCAGGTCGAGGCCTGGATCTTCTCGCTGCGCGAGCTGTGGCGCAATCGTCGTTCCGGTGCGCTCCCGGCGCCCGCCCCGGCCGCCGCCACGCCCGCCATGGTTTCGCAGCGCGTCTCCCCGCCCGCCTCGGAGGAGCCGCCGGTACGCGAACCGGTCGGCGCCGCGCGGGCCGTGCGGCCTCCCGGGATGCTCGCCCCGGGTCCGCACACCGCACGCTCCGAGCGCACCCCGGTCACCCCGGCCGGCAGCCGCAGGCCGCCGCACGCGGACCGGGTGCCGCGCGGCACCACGTCCGCCCGCCCGGTCGCCGGCGGCTGACCGCCCCAGCGCGAAAGCGTCGAAGGCCGCGGGGCCGGTACGCACCGCCTGCCCCCGCACGCCGAAGGCCCCCGGTTCCGTCACGGAACCGGGGGCCTTCGCGTTGTCCCGTCAGCCCTTCCAGCAGCGGGTCACGGTGCCGTCGGACACCTCGAAGTTCAGGCGTCCCACGCGGTACTCCATGGTGATGATCGCGCCCGGGGGCAGCGACCTGACCGTGGACCAGCCGCGCTCACGGGCCCGCCGCTCGGCGCCCGGCGCATCGAGGCCGACGTACGTGTCGAGGGTGTCCTGGGGTTCTGCGGGAGGGGTCGGAATGGGTGCCATGACCGCCACGTTAGGCGGCCGGACTGCCTGGCACCAGGGCGGACCACCCCCCGTCACCGGTCCCCCTCCGGTCACGCTTCTGTCACAGGTCCACGACACGCGTTTCACCCGAACTCCGTCACACGTACGAGCGATTTAATGCTCCTTCTGCGCATGTTCTGCGCGCGCCACGACATAATTCCGCGACTTCTCCGAAAGCATCCGGATAACGTGCCCGGAAATAGCGTCACGACCGCGCCCGGGACCCGCCCAATTCGGATTCCCGGGCGCTCTTCATCAGTTGACGCCCCATCGGAATTGCATGAACGCGACACAGAGCTCCCGTACGCCCCCTGTCGGAGTCGGTGGGGAGGCGAGCATCATGGCGTGTGCTCGAGGCAGGCCCGGGGCGCGCGAAGCGAGGGGGCAAGCGATGGGTACGACGGACGTGCAGCCCGTGCAGCCGGCGGCAGGAGCGGTGCGGACGAGGACGCCGGGCCGGATCGTCGTGGAGTGGCTGACCACCACGGACCACAAGAAGATCGGCCACCTCTACCTGATCACGTCGTTCGCGTTCTTCCTCGCCGGCGGGATCATGGCGCTCCTGATGCGGGCGGAGCTGGCACGGCCCGGCCTTCAGATGCTGTCCAACGAGGAGTACAACCAGCTCTTCACGATGCACGGCACGATCATGCTGCTGCTCTTCGCGACCCCGACCTTCGCGGGCTTCGCCAACGAGATCATGCCTCTGCAGATCGGCGCCCCCGACGTGGCGTTCCCCCGGCTCAACATGTTCTCGTACTGGCTGTTCCTGTTCGGCGGGCTGATCGTGATCAGCTCTCTGATGGTGCCCGGCGGGGCCGCGGACTTCGGCTGGTTCGCGTACGCCCCGCTCAACAGCCTGACGCGCTCGCCGGGCGTCGGCGCCGACATGTGGATCATGGGTCTGGCGCTCGCGGGCTTCGGCACGATCCTCGGCGCGGTGAACTTCCTGACGACCATCATCGGGATGCGGGCGCCCGGCATGACGATGTTCCGGATGCCGATCTTCACGTGGAACACGCTGTTCACGTCGATCCTCGTGCTGATGGCCTTCCCCGTGCTCGCCGCGGCGCTGCTCGTCCTGGAGGCGGACCGGCGCTTCGGGGCCGTGGTCTTCGAGGCCCAGTTCGGGGGTGCGCTGCTGTGGCAGCACCTCTTCTGGTTCTTCGGCCATCCCGAGGTCTACATCATCGCGCTGCCGTTCTTCGGCATCATCTCCGAGATCCTCCCGGTCTTCAGCCGCAAGCCGATCTGGGGCTACACGATGCTGGTCGGCGCCACGATGGCCATCACCGGGCTCTCGATCGTCGTGTGGGCGCACCACATGTTCGTGACGGGCGGGGTGCTGCTGCCGTTCTTCTCGTTCATGACGTTCCTGATCGCGGTGCCCACGGGCGTGAAGTTCTTCAACTGGATCGGGACGATGATCAACGGGTCCCTGTCCTTCGAGACCCCGATGCTGTGGTCCGTCGGCTTCCTGGTGACGTTCCTGTTCGGCGGCCTGACCGGCGTCATCCTCGCCGCGCCGCCGCTGGACTTCCACGTGACGGACTCGTACTTCGTGGTCGCGCACTTCCACTACGTCGTGTTCGGCACGGTCGCCTTCGCGACGTTCGGCGGCTTCTACTTCTGGTGGCCCAAATTCACCGGGAAGATGCTCGACGAGCGGCTCGGGAAGATCCACTTCTGGACTCTGTTCGTCGGCTTCCACACCACGTTCCTGGTGCAGCACTGGCTCGGCGCCGAGGGCATGCCGCGGCGGTACGCCGACTATCTGGCGGCCGACGGGTTCACTGCGCTCAACACGCTGTCGACCATCGGCTCGTTCCTGCTCGGCCTCTCCACGCTGCCGTTCCTCTACAACGTCTGGAAGACGGCGAGGTACGGCGAGAAGGTCGACGTGGACGACCCGTGGGGCTACGGGCGTTCGCTGGAGTGGGCGACACCGTGCCCGGCGCCGCGGCACAACTTCCTCACGCTGCCCCGGATCCGCTCCGAGTCCCCGGCGTTCGATCTGCACCATCCGGCGTTCGCGTCGTCCCGTCCGCTGAGCCGGCCCGTTCCAGCGCACGGGACAGACGGTCCCGAGCGGTCCTGATCACGTCCGTGAGCCCTTCGGGTTCGAGCACCTCGAACTCGAAGCCCATCAGGATCACGTGGATCACCATCACGTCGAGGCTCGCCGCCCCGGTACGCAGCACACAGCTGTCGTCGCCGTCGGCCTCGAGCGTGCCCGCCGACGGGCTGATCCGCTGCGCCGCCTCCTCGACGGGCACCAGGAGCCGGATCGTCGCCCCGGTGGCGTACGGGCCCTGCGAGACGCCCTGCGAGACATACGCGGCGAGGTCGTCGGCGGGTGGCGTGCGCGGGGTGAAGCGCGGCCCGTGCGGCGGCTTCGGCGTGATGCGGTCGACGCGGAACGTGCGCCAGGCCTCGCGGTCGACGTCCCAGGCGACCAGGTACCAGCGGCGCTCGCTGCACACCAGGCGGTGCGGCTCGACAGTGCGGCGCGTGGCGGCGCCCTGGTGGTCCTCGTAGGCGAAGCGCAGCCGCTCCGAGTCACGGCAGGCGGCGGCGAGTTCGGTGAGGACGGACGGGTCGACGTCGGAGGGGCCCGGGCCGCGGAGCATCGGCACGGTGAACGCGTTGAGGGCGGACACGCGGCGGCGGAGCCGGCCGGGGAGGACCTGTTCGAGCTTGGACAGGGCCCGTACGGACGTCTCGCCGATGCCCTCGATGCCCTGGCCGGCCGAGGTCCGCAGACCCACGGCGACGGCGACGGCCTCGTCGTCGTCGAGGAGCAGCGGCGGCAGCTCGGCGCCGGCGCCCATCCGGTAGCCGCCGCCGGTGCCGGGGCTCGCGTCGACGGGGTAACCGAGCCCGCGCAGCCGGTCGACGTCGCGGCGGACGGTGCGCGGCGTGACGCCGAGCCGGTCCGCGAGGTCGGCGCCCGACCACTCGCGGCGGGCCTGCAACAGCGAGAGCAGCCGCAGGAGTCGGGCCGAGGTCTCCAGCATGGGCCCGAGTCTGCCGGACCTCGCGGACAGGCGGAGTCCGCAAGGGCGCCGCGCGCGCTACTCGGCGGCCGCTGCGGTCACGAGGACCGCCAGGTCGTTGTCGCTCGTGTAGTACGGCTCGACCGCGATCCGGCCGTGCACGGTGTTCAGGCGTGCGGTCGGATAGGTGAAGATCGGCTTCTTGTCGGCGACGTCGTCCAGGAGCCGGGCGACGCGTACCGCGAGTCCGTCCTCGCCCTCCGGACGCACCCACAGGTCCCAGCGTCCCGCTTCCAGCTCCTCGTACCCGACGCGGAAGGTGAACTCGTCGCCACGCGGGGCCAGTTCGCTGCGGAGCGCCGGCCCGCCGTCCGTGCGTGAACGTATCTCCGCGTACGCCTTGGGGGTGATCGCGGTGCCGTAGACCCGGCCGCTGACCGTCATCTCGCCGTCCGCGACGAGCAGTTCGCCCGCCTCGGCGTGCGGCGCGCGCAGCCAGCTGCGCACGGTGAGGTTGCCGTGCTTGGTCGCGTAGGGGATGCGGACGGCGACGAAGCCGCGGGAGCCGCTCGGTACCCGGTCGACGAGGGACCGCAGGTCGTTGAGGCCAGGGGCCAGGCGCCGCGGCTCCTCGCCGGCCACCTGCGCGAAGACGTCCCAGCGTCCCTCGGGGAGCCGGACGCTGCTGGGCAGCGCCGCCCGGAGGCTGCCGTCGCCCGCCGGGGTCAGCGGCAGGCGCACGTCCTCGCCACTGTCGCGGTCGGTGAGGACCAGATGGGCCGGGTCGGGCCCGCCGTGGTCGGTGACGTCGAAGGTGAGACCGCCCGCCGAGTCGGCGATGCAGTCGGCGTGGGGCGCCGTGGTCCCGTCCCCCACGGACGGCTCGGACGAGGCCGAGAAATCGGCCGAAGCGGTCGGCGGCGTCATGCCGTGCGCCCCTTTCTCTGTGACGTTCCCTGGGCCGTGAACGCGGAGCGTCCCGCGTCCCGCGCCGCGTACGCGCCCCCGAGCAGCGCGCCGCGGGTGCGGTGCAGAAGGCCTCCGCGGCGGGCCGTCAGCGAGCCGAAGAGCGATTCGTAGCGCTCGGCGATGTGCGCCGGGTCGAACCGCTCGGAGTCCTTGAGCGCGGCGCTCGCCATCCGGGCGCGCAGCGCGTCGTTGTTGATCAGTTCGAGGAGGCCGCCGGAGATCGCCTCGACGTTGCCCACCTCGACCAGACGCCCGTCGACACCGTTGTCGATGATTTCGCCGGGGCCGTGCGGACAGTCGGTGGAGACCACCGGGAGGCCGCAGCGCATCGCCTCGACGATCGTCATGCCGAACGACTCCAGGCTGGAGGTGACGGCGGCGATGGAACCTTTCGCCCACTCCGGTTCGATGGGGTGGGCGGGGCCCATGAGGAACACGTGGTTGTAGAGACCGAGGTCGTCGATCAGGGCGCGGAGCTTGTCCTTCTGCTTGCCGCTGCCGTAGATCCGCAGGCGCCAGTCGGGCCGCTCGGCGCGGACCCGGTCGAAGGCCCTGACCAGCAGGTCGTACCGCTTCACGGGCGCGAGCCGGCCGGCCGCGACGACCCACTTGCCCGAGCCGTCCGCCGGCTCGACGCCGGGCGCGGGCACGGGGTTCGGCACGGCCTCGATCCGCACGCCGGGCAGCCGCATCTTCGCGCGGTACGCCCGGGCGTCGGCCTCCGTGGTCGTGGTGAGCGCATCGAGCCGCGGGTAGACCGCGCGCAACTGCCGGCGCAGCGCGGTGGGGTGACTGTCGAACGTGAGGTGTTCCTGGCCGACGCGCCGGGGGCCGCGCCGGGTCTGGCGGGCCAGGTGCACGTTGAGTCCCGGGCGGGTGCCGACGACGACGTCGGCGTCGATCGCGCGCAGGTGCTCGGCGATCCGCCGGTCGGTGAGCGCGTTGTACTGGTCGTAACGCCCCTCGGCGCGCGGGAACGTCGCGGCGGGGGTGCGGTATTCGGGGCTGTCGCCCTCGTAGCCCGGTGTGCCCTTGCGGATGTCGATGAGGTGCCGGACCCGGATCCTCGGGTCGGCCCTGAAAACCGGCTCGTCACGGTGGCGCAGGACGGAGACCACCTCGACGTCGTGCTGTTCGGCAAGCGTGTTCGCGAGGTTGTACGTCGTCCGAATAGTCCCCCCGATTCCGTAGGCGTTGTGAATCAGGAAAGAAATCTGCATGCGTCCCCGTATTCCACTGTTCCTCGCGGACAGTCCGTCTCGTCCGCCTACCGCAGGGTTAGACAGAGATGCGGAGGCAGAGGTTGGGCGTCATCACCATCTTGTTCCAGAACAGATGCGTGATTGAGAGACGATTCGTGGAACCTTTTGACGTTTTCCGACATCAAGGCAGGTAGGAGAGCTGAGGCACCTCGAAGCAGTTCGTGGTCATGTCACCCGCTTGAGTGACCCACCCCGATCCGTCCTTCCAGTGCGCCACCGACAGGCAGGCGCGACGCGCCTTCGGGGGCTCGGGCAGCCGCTCATAAGTGACGGGCAGCAGCAGTCCGCGCGCGGCGAGCTCGACGCGTGCGTGGTCGTCGCCGGGCGGCAGCTGCCGCCCGGCCTGCGCACGCGCGCGGGCGTGGTGGTGTACGAACTGCGGCGGGGTGCCGTCGCGTTCGCCGGCGAGGCAGCCGAGCTCAGTCGAGGCTCTTGGCCGACGCCTTCGGGATGAGCAACATGGTGCCGGCGTTGAGGCGGTCGGAGTGGGCCCCGACCATCTGCTTGTTGGCCTTGTAGAGCGCGTGCCAGCCGCCCTCGACGCGGTACCGCGTGGCGATCGAGCTGAGGGTCTCGCCCGGCTTGACCACATGGACGCGGCCGTCGAGCTCGAGGACCTTGGAGCAGACCGGCCAGGCACGCCAGCCCTGGGTGCGCAGCACCTTCTCGGCGACAGCGATCTGTTCGGCGCGCGTCGCGAGGTCCGCGCGCGGGGCGTACCCGAGGCCGCCGTTCGCCTTCCAGGTGGACTGCCGGAACTGCAGCCCTCCGTAGTAGGCGTTGCCGCTGTTGATGTGCCAGCGCCCGCTGCTCTCGCACTCGGCGAGGCAGCCCCACGGCCACTGGTCCTTGACGCAGTCGTCCAGCTCGAGGATCAGGCGCCCGGGGCCGGGAGCCGGCGGGGGCGGGACGGCGGCCGCGGCCGCGGGGGCGAGCAGGACGGCGAACAGGGCGGCCGGCAGGGCCGCGAGACGGAAGCGGCGTGCGGGGCGCGTGCGGTTCACGGGCATGGGGCGCATCGCGTCACGCTAGGCACGCGAGCCCGCGCCCGCGGCGAGCCGCGCCATGCGCGGACCCGGCCCCACCCGGTCGGCCCCACCCGGTCGGCCCCACCCGGTCGGCCGCCTCCCGGCCCGCCGTAGGCACACTTTCGCCAGCGACTGTTTTCGGCCACCTGCTTCATTGCACGATTTCAGGATTTGTCGACCTGCAGGGATGGCGATCCGCCGCCCGCCTCTCCGGATCAATTTCCTTACGTGCAACGGGAGTTGAGGTGGAGAGATTGATTCCGGCCGCCGGTTCACGCCGTGCGTCGGATGGGTCGATTCCGTCCCCTTCCGGGCGTGACCCCCGGCACAGATCATCCGTTGTCTTCTTTATGAGCCGGGGGCCGCCCGGCCACATTCGACGCAGCAACACACCGAATCCGAGGAGCCACCCGTGCCGCGCATGCTCGACGTCAGCGACGACGTACGCGCCGAGATCGGCGACGCAGAAGCCGACCGGCTGCTCGCCGGAGAGAACGCCCCGGGCACGTACGACTGCACGTCCTGCCGTACTCCGGGCGATTCGGAACAGGAGCGCACCAGCACCGTCCTGTTCATCGGCGACGAGACCGCCGTCCTGGCCTTCGCCCACTCCACCTGCCTGCCCTCACAGGTCGTCCAGGTGTCCGAGGAGCAGCTGCAGGGAGCCGTACGTTCCATCGCCGGTGACGGCGGCGCCCCCGCCGCGGCGCAGTCCGTCCCCGCACAGGCCGTTCCGGAGCAGGCCGTGCTCGGCATGACCAGCGGGCTCGTCCTGATCTCCGGTGAGCTGCACCCCGCGCTCGTCGTCGAGCCGACCGGACCGATCGCCCGCCCCGGCGCGGCGGGCGGCATCGACGAGTTCCTGACCCTCCTCGTGGAGCAGGGCTTCACGCCGACCGCCCAGGTCAGCGAGGTGCCGCGGGTGCTGTACGGCTGGTCCGTGCTGCTTGCCATGGGCCAGCTGCACGCCGTCCTGCAGCCCGGCTCCATCGGTGCGGGTCAGGTCGCGTGGTGGCAGGCGCACCAGCCGCTGCACGTCACCGACAGCTGGCGCGCGGCGGCGAACAAGACGAACTCCGTCCTCGTCTTCGCCGCCCCGGCCGGCACGATCGGCCGCCAGCCCCGCGAGGACCTGCTCCGCGGCGCCCTCGACAAGGCCGCGGCGAACGGACTGCTCGTCGGCGCGACGATGCCCCTGGCAGGTACGTGACCCTCGGCCATGAACCGAGGTGACCGTGGGCCGGGCGCGCGCCCGGCCCACGGTCGTACCCGGCCCCGGACGCCGGCCCCTGCACCTCCGCGTGCGCCGCCCGCACCCACGTCGGCCTGCGAAAGCGCGAACCGGACCGCATCCGCGAGGGTGTGCGGGTCGTTGGCACCTACGTGCACGCATACGACCCCCCTCGCCGCCCGCACTATCCGACCCCGATCCCCGCCATGCGCGGGACGCATGAATCGGCGGGTGGCCGCTCGGCCACACCGATCTACGACGCCCTGTACTCGGAGTACCGCAGATCCTTCCGGGCTCTGCCGGGCGACCGCAGCGGCGAAGAGAACCTCTCGTTCTCCGCGTTCGGCTCGGGCCCCTACGCCGTGCACCACAGCGGCAGCGGTCGGCACAGCGCGTCGTACCACGAACCGCCGCAGGTCCACAGCACGCCGCCGGCCGGCTCCTGGCACACGAACGGGCGGCAGCACAGCACCGGGAGCAACCTCCCTGCCGCACTGCCGCCCGCTCCACGACGCGAGCGCTAGGCACCAAGTCCTGGGCGCCTGGCGCTAGTTCACTTCTTGCGGCCGCGCTTCTCGCGCACCCGGACCGAAATGTGGATCGGCGTCCCCTCGAAATCGAACTCCTCGCGGAGGCGCCGCTCCACGAACCGGCGGTAGCCGGCCTCGATGAAGCCGGAGGCGAAGAGCACGAACCGCGGCGGCTTCGTGCCGGCCTGCGTACCGAAGAGGATGCGGGGCTGCTTGCCGCCTCGGACCGGGTGCGGGTGCGAGGCCACCAGCTCACCCAGGAACGCGTTGAGCCGGCCCGTCGGAACGCGCGTCTCCCAGCCGTCGAGGGCCGTCTCGATCGCGGGGACGAGCTTCTCCATGTGGCGGCCGGTCGTCGCCGACACGTTCACCCGGGGCGCCCACGCGACCTGCGCGAGCTCCGTCTCGATCTCGCGCTCGAGGTAGTAGCGCCGCTCCTCGTCGAGCGTGTCCCACTTGTTGTACGCGACGACGATCGCGCGGCCCGCCTCGACGGCCATCGTCACGATGCGCTGGTCCTGGATCGAGATCGACTCGGACGCGTCGATCAGGATGACCGCGACCTCCGCCTTCTCGACGGCGGCGGCGGTGCGCAGGGACGCGTAGTAGTCGGCGCCCTGCTGGAGGTGGACCCGCTTGCGGATGCCCGCCGTGTCGACGAACTTCCAGGTCTTGCCGCCGAGCTCGATGAGCTCGTCGACCGGGTCGCGGGTGGTGCCCGCCAGCTCGTTCACGACGACGCGGTCCTCGTTCGCAACCTTGTTCAGGAGGGAGGACTTGCCGACGTTCGGGCGGCCGATGAGGGCGATGCGGCGGGGGCCGCCGATCGCGGTGCCGAAGGTCTGCGCCGGAGCATCGGGCAGCGCCTCGATGACGGCGTCCAGCATGTCGCCGGTGCCGCGGCCGTGCAGGGCCGACACCGGGTACGGCTCGCCGAGACCGAGGGACCACAGGGCGGTGGCGTCCGCCTCGCCGCTCGGCCCGTCCACCTTGTTGGCGCACAGCACGACCGGCTTGCCGGCCTTGCGCAGCAGCCGTACGACCGCCAGGTCGGTGTCGGTGGGACCGACCGTTGCGTCGACGACGAAGACGACGGCGTCGGCGGTCTCGATCGCGTACTCGGCCTGCGCGGCCACGGACGCGTCGATGCCGAGGACGTCCTGCTCCCAGCCGCCCGTGTCGACGAGCCGGAAACGGCGGCCCGCCCACTCGGCCTCGTACGAGACGCGGTCGCGGGTGACGCCCGGCTTGTCCTCGACGACGGCCTCGCGGCGGCCGATGATGCGGTTCACCAGGGTCGACTTGCCGACATTGGGGCGGCCGACGACGGCGAGTGCGGGCAGCGGGCCGTGGCCCGCCTCCTCGATCGCGCCCTCGACGTCCTCGATGTCGAAGCCCTCTACCGCGGCGAGCTCCATGAACTCCGCGTACTCCGCGTCGCCAAGGGCCCCGTGCTCGTGCTCGGCCGAGCCCTCCGGCTGGATCTGGTCGTTCATGAAGTCCGTACCTCGTCGTTCATCGTGGTGATCGGTGGACCGTCTGATCACTTACGGCGGTCCACTACTGAAAGTCTCGCTCAGTGCCCGGTGAGGCGCCTGGCGTTTTCCAGGTGGGCGGTGAGCCGCTCCTGGATGCGCACGGTCGCCTCGTCCAGCGCCTTGCGCGTACGCCGCCCGCTGCCGTCGCCCGCCGGGAACGGGTCCCCGAAGACGACGTCGACGCGGCTGCGCAGCGGCGGCAGCGCCTTTATCAGCCGGCCGCGCTTGTTCGTGCTTCCCAGGACCGCCACCGGCACGATCGGCGCCCCGCTGCGCACCGCGAAGTAGGCGAGGCCCGCCCGCAGGGAGGCGAAGTCGCCGCCCCCTCGGGTGCCCTCCGGGAAGATCCCGAGGACTCCGCCCTCGTCGAGCACGCTCAGCGCACGCGTGATCGCCGTACGGTCCGCCGTCGCGCGGTCCACCTCGACCTGGCCGATGGCGCCCAGGAACGTGCCGAGCGGGCCGATGAACGCTTCCTTCTTGATCAGGAAGTGCGTCGGCCTGGGCGCGACGCCCATGACCATCGGACCGTCGACGTTGTGCGCGTGATTGACGGCCAGGATCACCGGACCGGTCGCGGGGACCTTCCAGGCGCCGAGGACGCGGGGCTTCCACAGCCCGTACATGAGGCCGACCCCGATACGGCGGCCGACCTCCGCGCCTCTTTCCGAGGGGGAAGCCGCGGTCACTTCGCCGCCCGCTTCTCCCCGATGAGGGTGACCACGCACTCGATGACCTGCTGGAGCGTGAGCTCGGACGTGTCCACCTCGACGGCGTCGTCGGCCTTGGCCAGCGGGGACGTCTTACGGCTCGAGTCGGCGGCGTCCCGCTTGATCAGGGCCTCCTGGGTCGCCTTGACGTCGGCGCCCTTGAGCTCACCGCTGCGGCGGGCCGCACGGGCCTCCGGCGACGCGGTGAGGAAGATCTTCAGGTCGGCGTCGGGCAGGACGGTCGTACCGATGTCACGGCCCTCGACGACGATGCCCAGCTCGGCCGAGGCGGCGATGGAACGCTGCAGCTCGGTGATGCGGGCACGCACCTCGGGGACGGCGCTGACGGCGCTGACCTTCGAGGTGACCTCGGTGGTGCGGATGGGAGCGGCGACGTCGACGCCGTCGACCGTGATCGTCGGGTCGGACGGGTCGGTGCCGGAGACGATCTCGGCCTTGCCGACCACGGCGGCGACGGCCGTCGGGTCGGTCAGGTCTATGCCGTTGTTCACCATCCACCAGGTGATCGCCCGGTACTGGGCGCCGGTGTCCAGGTAGCTGAGCCCGAGCTGGGCGGCGACGGCCTTGGAGGTGCTCGACTTGCCCGTGCCGGAGGGGCCGTCGATGGCGACGATCACTGCTGCCGGGGCGGCGCTTGCGGCGGTTGCGACGGTTTCCACGGGGCTGCGGACACCTTTCTCAGTGCAGGGGACAGGGAGGCGGGGCGCAAAGGCGCCCCGCACAAGGTTACTGGCTCAAGCACCCTGCCCTTACAGCCCCTGAAGACAGGACCTACTGGCGCATCGCCCAGCCCCGGTCGCGCAGTGCCGCCGTCAGCTTCGGGGCCGCGGCCGGCTGGACCAGGAGCTGGACGAAGCCCGCCTGCTGGCCGGTCGCGTGCTCGATGCGGACGTCCTCCACGTTGACGCCCGCGGCGCCCGCGTCGGCGAAGATCCGGGCCAGCTCGCCGGGCTGGTCGGAGATGAGGACCGCCACGGTGTCGTACGCCGCCGGGGCCGCACCGTGCTTTCCGGGGACGCGGACCTGGCCCGCGTTCCCGCGGCGCAGGACTTCCTCGATGCCGGTGGCGCCCTCGCCGCGCTTCGCCTCGTCCGAGGACTGGAGGGAGCGCAGGGCGCTCACCGTCTCGTCGAGGTCGGCGGAGACCGCGGAGAGCAGGTCGGCGACCGGGCCGGGGTTCGCGGAGAGGATGTCGATCCACATGCGGGGGTCGGAGCCCGCGATGCGCGTCACGTCCCGGATGCCCTGACCGCACAGGCGTACGGCCGACTCCTCGGCGTGCTCCAGGCGGGCCGCGACCATGCTGGACACCAGGTGCGGCATGTGGGAGACGAGGGCGACGGCGCGGTCGTGGGCGTCCGCGTCCATGACGACGGGGACGGCCCGGCACAGCGCGACCAGCTCCAGCGCGAGGTTCAGGACCTCGGTGTCGGTGTCGCGGGTGGGCGTCAGCACCCAGGGGCGGCCCTCGAAGAGATCCGCGGTGGCCGCCAGGGGCCCGCTGCGCTCGCGGCCCGACATGGGGTGCGTACCGATGTAGGGGCTGAGGTCGAGGCCGAGCGCCTCCAGCTCGCGGCGCGGGCCGCCCTTGACGCTGGCGACGTCGAGGTATCCGCGGGCCACCCCGCGCCGCATCGCGTCGGCCAGGGTCGTCGCGACGTGCGCGGGCGGCACGGCCACCACACAGAGGTCTACGGGTCCCTCGGGCGCCTCGTCGGTGCCCGCGCCGAGCGCGGCGGCGGTGCGGGCCTGCGCCGGGTCGTGGTCGGCGAGGTGCACGTGCACACCGCGCGAGGCGAGCGCCTGGGCCGCGGAGGTGCCGATGAGGCCGGTGCCGATGACGAGGGCGGTTCTCACTGGGCGATGTCCTTGCGCAGGGCGGCGGCGGCGCCGAGGTACACGTGCGCGACCCCGGACTTCGGCAGCTCGGACTCGATATGGGCGAGGACGCGGACGACGCGCGGCAGCGCTCCCTCGATGTCGAGTTCCTGCGCGCAGATCAGCGGCACGTCGACGATGCCCAGCTTGCGGGCGGCGGCGGCCGGGAAGTCGGAGTGCAGATCGGGGGTGGCCGTGAACCAGATCGAGATCAGGTCGTCGGAGGTCAGCCCGTTCCGCTCGAGGATGGCGGTGAGCAGCTCGCTGACCTGCTCGTCCATGTGTCCGGCTTCGTCCCGTTCCAGTTGGACGGCGCCCCGGACCGCTCGTACCGCCACGGTGTCGCTCCTTGCTTGCGTACGTACAGCTGATGAGGTGCCAAGCCTAGTCAGCCCCGCAGACACCGGCGCGCGGCGCCCGCCTGCCGAGACGGACGCCGCGCACGGTGCGGTACATCAGAGCTTCCGGTCTCCGACCAGCCGGTCAGAACTTCTGCTCCTTGACCAGCTCGTCCAGCGAGAGGCCCGGCACCTCGCCCTCCGGGGTCAGTTTGTCGACGGCCGTGGGCAGGGCGCTCGCGATGTCGTTCGCCGCCTGGTCGGGGCTGACGCCCGACTCCGCCGCGACCTTCTGCAGCGTGGCGTCCGGCAGGGCCTCCTTGACCTGGTCCGGGGTCAGCTGCTCGTTCGAGCCGGTGCCGACCCAGGACTGCGCCTGCCCGCCGAGGCCCGACTTGGCGAGCGTCTCCAGGAGGCCGCCCAGCGGGTTGCCGCCCGCGGAGCCGCCCTGGCCCTGGGTGAAGGCCGCCAGGAGCGAGGTGAGGACCCCGCCGGCCGAGCCGCCCGCCTTGTCACCGAGGAGGCCGCTGAGCAGGCTTCCCAGATCGTTGTTACCTGCCATGGTCACGCCTTTCAGGACGTTCTCGGAGTCCTTCGGGGACTCACTTCTGGAGTCCGCAGACCCCTGCCAATGTGACCCGAACCACACCCTGTCGCCACTCGGGCGGCCCGGGCCGGCCCGCCCTCCGGAAGATCACGGACGCCTGAAATTCGCTCCGCTCCGGCCGGGCGCGGACCGTACGCTCCGTCCATGACAGAGGCCCTGGACCTGGTGCGCGACCACACGATCTACACCTGCGTGATGGGGTCGCGGGCGTTCGGCCTCGCCACGGACGGCAGCGACACCGACCGCCGGGGCGTGTTCGTGGCGCCCACGGCGCTGTTCTGGCGGTTCGAGAAGCCGCCGACGCACGCCGACGGTCCGGCGGACGAGCAGTTCTCCTGGGAACTGGAGCGCTTCTGCGAGCTCGCCCTGCGGGCCAATCCGAACATCCTGGAGTGCCTGCACTCGCCGCTCGTCGAGCACGTCACCGACACGGGCCGCGAACTGCTCGCCCTGCGCGAGGCCTTCCTGTCCCGACAGGTCCACGCCACGTTCACCGGATACGCGTTGGCCCAGCGCAAGAAGCTCGACGCCGATGTCCGCCAGTACGGCGCCCCGCGCTGGAAGCACGCGATGCATCTGCTGCGCCTCCTCACCTCCTGCCGCGACCTGCTCCGCACCGGCCGGCTGACCCTCGACGTCGGCGAGGACCGCGAGGCGCTCCTCTCGGTGAAGCGGGGCGAGGTTTCCTGGGACGACGTGGTGGCCCGGATGCAGCGTCTGGGCGGCGAGGCGGAGGAAGCCGCCGCCCGCACCCCGCTACCGGCCGAGCCGGACCGGGCGCGGGTGGCGGACTTCCTGTTCGGGGTGCGCCGGGCTTCAGCCCTTGAGTCGGAGCCGCAGCCCTACGCGCACTGAGCCCCCTCCTGAGGTTCGCCGAAGACGACGCACGGACCAGGCCCCCGTCCGGCACATCGTCGTCGATCACACGTCCCAGAGCGCCCCGAGCGACAGCAGGTCGCTGCGGTACTCGATCCGTTCCGACCAGTCTGCAGGCCACACCTCGTCGCCCAGGTACGCCCCGGCGAACGCCCCCGTGAGGCAGGCGATCGAGTCCGAGTCGCCCGAGGTACAGGCGGCGCGGCGCAGGGCGGTGACGGGTTCTTCGACGAAGAGCAGGAAGCAGAGCAGGCCCGTGGCGAGCGCCTCCTCGGCGATCCAGCCCGCCCCGGTGGCCAGGCACGGGTCGGTCTCCGGCGACGGCGAGCGCAGCGCCTCCTGAAGCCGTTCGAGCACGGCCAGGCAGTCGTCCCAGCCGCGCGCGATGAAGTGCTCCGGGCTCGGGTCGGCGGCGTGCGCCCACAGGTCGCCGAGCCACGGCGCGTGGTACTTCTGCCGGTTCTCGTACGCGTACGAGCGCAGCATCCCGACGAGTCCGGCCGGCTCGGCGCCCTGGGCGAGGAGGTGGACGGCATGCGCGGTGAGGTCGGACGCGGCGAGGGCCGTGGGGTGTCCGTGGGTGAGTCCGGACTGCAACTGGGCGGCGCCCGCGCGCTGTTCGTCACTGAGGCCGGGGACCAGGCCGACCGGCGCGACGCGCATGTTGGCGCCGCAGCCCTTGGACCCGATGCGGCTGGCCTCCTGCCAGGGCTTGCCGGTCTTGAGGAGGTAGCAGGCCTGGAGGCAGGTGTTGCCGGGGGCGCGGTTGTTCTCCGGCGACTGGTACCAGTCGATGAACTCCTCACGCACGGGCCGCGTCATGCCCATCGGCGCGAGCACGCCGCGGTCCATCGCGGTGCGCAGGCCGCGCCCCAGGGCGAGCGTCATCTGGGTGTCGTCGGTGACGATCGCGGGCTCGGGCAGGGCCATCTGCCGCCAGGGCCCGCACTTGGCGAGGATCGACGGCACGTCGTTGAACTCGGTCGGGAAGCCGAGCGCGTCCCCCAGGGCGAGCCCGACGAGGGAGCCGGTCGCCGCACGCTTCTTCATGAGGGTCGTCCTTCCGCGGGGGGCCTGAGCAGGGGCGGGTGCAGGGCGGTGGCGGGCCCTGCCTTGTAGAGCGCGGCGGGCTTGCCGCGGCCGCCGGTGAGCCGGGCGGCACCGTGCACCGGTTCGACGAAGCCGGGGGTGGCGAGGACCTTGCGCCGGAAGTTCGCGGGGTCGAGCCCGGCGCCCCACACCGCTTCGTAGACCCTCCGCAGCTCGCCGAGGGTGAACTCGGGCGGGCAGAAGGCCGTGGCCAGGCAGGTGTTCTCGATGCCGGCGCCGACGCGATCGTGCGCGTCGGTGAGGATCCGGTCGTGGTCGAAGGCGAGCGGGCCGTACGCGCCCGTGCGGTACGGCAGCCAGTCCGCGCGGGCGGCGTCACCGCCCCCGCGCACCTCGGGCGGGTCGGGCACGAGGGCCGCGAACGCGACGGAGACGACCCGCATCCGGGGGTCGCGGTCCGGGTCGCTGTAGGTGCGCAGCTGTTCCAGGTGCAGTCCGGTGACGTCGGACAGGCCGGTCTCCTCGGCCAGTTCGCGCGCCGCCGCCGTCTCCGCGGACTCGTCGGGCAGGACGAAACCGCCGGGCAGCGCCAGACGTCCCGCGTACGGGTCCTGCCCCCGCTCGACGAGCAGCACCCTCAGCGCGCCGTCCCGGATCGTGAAGACGGCCAGATCGACGGCGACGGCGAAGGGCTCGAAGGCGTACTTGTCATAGCCCTGCACGCACACCACCCCCCTCTCTTTATGGTCTCACCGACTATAAAGAGAGGGGGGTGGCACACACAAGAGCCAGGCCCCTGCCGGGGCCGGGTGCCCAGGTGCTTCTAGAGGTCGACGTCCTGCATCAGCATGCCGACCTCGGTGTTGGACAGGCGCCGCAGCCAGCCCGACTTCTGGTCGCCCAGCGCGATCGGCCCGAAGGACACCCGCACCAGCTTGTCGACCGGGAACCCGGCCTCCGCGAGCATGCGGCGCACGATGTGCTTGCGGCCCTCGTGCAGGGTGACCTCGACCAGGTAGTTCTTGCCGGTCTGCTCGACGACGCGGAAGTGGTCCGCCTTCGCGTACCCGTCCTCCAGCTGGATGCCGTCCTTGAGCTGCTTGCCCAGGTCGCGCGGGATCGGGCCCACGATGTGCGCGAGGTAGGTCTTCTTCACGCCGTACTTGGGATGGGTGAGGCGGTGGGCCAGCTCTCCGTGGTTGGTGAGCAGGATGATGCCCTCGGTCTCGGTGTCGAGCCGCCCGACGTGGAACAGCCGCGTCTCGCGGTTGTTCGTGTAGTCACCCAGGCACTGGCGGCCGTCGGGGTCCTCCATGGTGGAGACGACACCGGCCGGCTTGTTCAGCGCGAAGAACTGGTACGACTGGGTCGCCACGGTCAGACCGTCGACCTTGATCTCGTCGTTCTCGGTGTCGACGCGCAGCCCCTGCTCGAGCACGATCTGGCCGTTGACCTCGACCCGAGCCTGCTCGACGAGCTCCTCGCAGGCGCGCCGGGAGCCGTAACCGGCCCGCGCGAGCACCTTCTGGAGCCGCTCACCCTCCTGCTCGGCGCCCGGGAAGGTCTTGGGGGTCTTGATGTCCGGCCTGCCCGCGTAACGGTCGCGGTTGCGCTCCTCCTGCCGGGCGTCGTACTCCCGCGAGGTCCCCGGGGCGCCGCTGCGACCGCTGCCGCGGGCGCCGGTGCCCTGGGAGGCGCGGGGGCCGCCCTTGGCGCCGCCGCGCGCTGCCGCGCCCCGGCCCCTCTTCGGCGCGCCGCCGCCGTCGGCGGGGCTCACGTCGTAGCGCCGCTCCTCGGGACGCGGCTTGCTCGGCCGGCCCTGCTTGTCGTCCCGGTCGTTGCCGGCACCGCGGTAGTTCCCGCGACCGCCACCGCTGCTGCCGCCGCTGCCGCCGCGGCCACCACCGCTGCCGCCGCGACCGCCACCGCTGCTGCCGCCGCTGCCGCCGCGGCCACCACCGCTGCCGCCGCGACCGCCACCGCTGCTGCCGCGGCCGCCGCTGTTGCCACCACGGCTCCCGCCGTTGTTTCCGCTGCTGTTCCTGCCGCTGCTGCTGCTTCGCATCAAAAGTTCCGTCTAGTCGTCTGCGTCCTCGTAACCCGGCGCATCGGGTGCGTCCGGGTCGAACGACGGGACCCCTTCCTGCGTCTCGGCCTCGATCGCGTCCGCCTCCGGAAGGAAGGGCGCGAGTTCCGGGAGCTCGTCCAGGCCGCGCAGGCCCATCCGCTCCAGAAAGTAGTTCGTCGTCCTGTACAGGATCGCACTTGTTTCGGGTTCCGCGCCCGCCTCCTCGACGAGGCCCCTCTGGAGGAGGGTCCGCATCACGCCGTCACAGTTCACTCCGCGCACGGCGGAGACCCGCGATCGGCTCACCGGCTGGCGGTACGCGACGACCGCGAGGGTCTCCAGAGCCGCCTGCGTGAGCCGGGCCTGCTGCCCGTCGAGCACGAAGCGTTCGACCGCCGCCGCGTACTGCGGCCGGGTGTAGAACCGCCAGCCGCCCGCCACGAGCCTCAGCTCGAATCCGCGGCCCTGGACCGTGTACTCGTCCGCCAGGGCCCGCAAGGCGTCCGCCACGGCCCTGCGCGGCCGGTCCAGGACCTTCGCGAGGTGCTCCTCGGTCGCGGGCTCGTCGACGACCATCAGTACGGCCTCCAGGGCCGGCCCGAGATCCAGCTCGACGACCCGGTCGGCCCCGGCGACGGCTTCCTGCCCACTCGTGCCCGTCATGACTGCTTCTCCTCCACCCCGCCCCGCTCGGCCTTTGTCTCTTCACCGTCTTTGTCGGCCGGCTCGGGAGGCCTGTCGAACTCGTCCGTGACGGTCGGCTCCCCGTCGCTCTCCCCACCGGTCCAGCGCACGAGAAGCTCCCCGAGGGCCTCCTCCTGCTCCAGGCTGACGACCTTCTCCCGGTACAGCTCGAGGAGCGCCAGGAAGCGGGCCACGACCGTCAGGGTGTCGTCGGTGTCCTCCACCAGCACCCGGAAACTCGCCTCGCCCAGTTCCCGCAGCCGCGCCACTACGAGCCCGGCCTGCTCGCGCACGCTGACCAGCGGGGCGTGAATGTGGTCGACGTACACCTGGGGCTTCGGCCTGGGCTGCATCGCCTTCACGGCGAGCCGGGCGAATCCTTCCGCCCCGATGCTGATGACGACTTCCGGCAGCAGCTCGGCGTGGTGCGGCTCCAGACCGACGGTCCGCGGGTAACGCCGCGCCTCCTCGTCGAGCCGCTCGCTGAAGATGTCGGCGATCTTCTTGTACGCGCGGTACTGGAGCAGCCGGGCGAACAGGAGGTCACGCGCCTCGAGGAGCGCGAGGTCGGCCTCGTCCTCGACCTCGGCGGTCGGCAGCAGCCGGGCGGCCTTGAGATCGAGCAGCGTGGCGGCGACGACGAGGAACTCGGTGGTCTGGTCGAGATCCCACTCGGGCCCCATGGCGCGGATGTGCACCATGAACTCGTCGGTCACTTTGGAGAGCGCGACCTCGGTGACGTCCAGCTTGTGCCTGGAGATCAGTTGGAGGAGCAGATCGAAGGGCCCCTCGAAGTTGGCCAGCCGCACCTTGAACCGCCCGTCATCGGGCACAGGCTGCTCAAGTTCGGGTCCCGGGTCGGAGTCCGGCGGCTCCTGAGGCCCCGGATCCGGCACAGCCACGAGCTCTGCCGGCGCTCCAAGTTCTGGCTCAGGAACGAGCTCTGGCTCAGGAACGGCCTCCGCCTCGGGAACGAGCTCCGGCTCAGGGACGAGCTCCGGCTCAGGAACTACCCCCGGCCCCGGTAGGCGCGTCGCCCCCGGGCCCCGGCCCAGCGCGCGTCGCCGCGCGCCCCGGCCGGGCGTGGAGGAGTCGTCGTCGTTCGCGGGCATCAGGCGGACGTTACCGCTACCGCCCGCGCAGTCGGCGTACGAGAATGCTCGCGTCTCCGCGCGATTCCAGGTCGGCGAGCACCACGGCGACCGCTTCGCGGACGATGCGGCCGCGGTCCACGGCGAGCCCGTGCTCCCCGCGGAGCACGAGGCGCGCGTGCTCGAGGTCCATCAGCTCCTCGGCGGAGACGTACACCGTGATCTTCTCGTCGTGGCGCTCACGCCCGCTGGGCCGCCGGTTGGCGGCCGCCCGGGAACGCTTGCGCGACGACCCCGCGGGGGCAGAGCCTTCCTGCCCCTGCGGCGGGCGGCGCCCCGCGGGCTTGTCGCCCTCGGTGGCGCGGCTGCGGGACTCGCCCGACTCGTCGTCCGCCGCCGCGTGTTCGGCGCTCTCGCCGCCCGCGCCGCGCTGCTTCTCCTCGGCGGCGACGGCGTCGCTCTCACCCGCCGGTGCGGGCACCCGCGCCTCGCCGTTGGCCGGGCGCCTCGGGGAGGAGGCCTGGAGCCCCATTCCCCCGGTCGTACGGAACAGTTCGTCGGCCCCCGGCAGACTCACTCGGCGTGACACCGGGCGAGCACCTCCCTGGCGAGCTGGCGATAGGCGGCCGCGCCGACCGAGTTGGAGGCGTACGTCGTGATCGGCTCACCGGCGACTGTGGTCTCCGGGAAGCGCACGGTCCGGCCGATCACGGTGTGGTAGACGTGATCGTCGAACGCCTCGACCACGCGCGCGAGCACCTCACGGCTGTGCACCGTGCGGGAGTCGTACATCGTGGCGAGGATGCCGTCGAGCTCCAGGTCGGGGTTGAGCCGCTCCTGGACCTTCTCGATCGTCTCCGTGAGGAGCGCGACGCCGCGCAGCGCGAAGAACTCGCACTCGAGGGGCACGATCACCTTGTGAGCCGCCGTCAGGGCGTTCACGGTGAGCAGGCCGAGCGAGGGCTGACAGTCGATCACGATGTAGTCGTAGTCGGCCATCAGCGGCTTCAACGCCCGCTGGAGCGTTGACTCGCGCGCGACCTCGCTCACCAACTGCACCTCGGCGGCGGACAGGTCGATGTTGCTCGGCAGCAGGTCCATGTTCGGAACCGCGGTCTTCAGGAGGACCTCGTCCGCGGCCATGCCCCGCTCCATGAGCAGGTTGTAGACCGTCAGGTCGAGTTCCATCGGGTTCACGCCGAGACCGACCGAGAGCGCGCCCTGCGGGTCGAAGTCGACGAGCAGGACCCGGCGTCCGTACTCCGCGAGCGCGGCACCCAGGTTGATGGTCGACGTGGTCTTGCCGACGCCGCCCTTCTGGTTGCACATCGCGATGATCTTCGCGGGGCCGTGGTCGGTCAGCGGGCCTGGGATCGGGAAGTACGGGAGCGGGCGCCCGGTCGGGCCGACGCGCTCGCGGCGCTGACGGGCAGCGTCGGGCGCGAGCGTGGCCGCGTACTCGGGGTCCGGCTCGTACTCGGCGTCGGGGTCGTAGAAGTGCCCCTCGGGCAGTTCGTCGTAGTCGGCGAAGTGGGAGCGTTCGCCACTTCGGTCGCCGGCCATGGCGTTCACGTGATGGCCATCCATGCTCTGGGGTGCTGTCTGCGTCTGCAGGGGGCTGCTCTGACGGGCGGCAAAGGTACGGACCGCGACGGAGCCGACAGCCTCGAGCCCCGCGGGACCTTGCTCCCTCGCAACCGTTCCTGGTTGACCACCCCCGGGAGTAAATGTCGACTCATTCACAAGTCGTCTTACCTCCTTGGTGACCAGGAAACTTCTAGATAGGTCAGCGTGGCACCATGCCGACGGTTGGCGACTCTATGGCGTGTCACCGCTCCGCAGCAACACAATCCGCCGGACCCGGCCCGATGTGTCGGCAACGGAACACCCTTGTGTCAAGGGTGCACGGCGTCGGTTCGAAGCGTTTCGCGGGTGCGCGAATCGGTTAAAGGGTTACGTTCGAGGCGAGTTGACCAAGTCCGTATTGATGCCCAAGTGATACGCATACGGCCGGACCCCTCACAAGGTCCGGCCGCTGGCGTGAGATTGACGACTTCCGTTGACGAAAGTGGTCGAAGAGTCGTCGACGTCAGCCGAGCAGGGACTCCAGCTCGGTGTACTCGAGGCCGTGGGACTCGGCGACCTCACGGTAAACGACCTTGCCGTCATGGGTGTTGAGGCCCAGAGCGAGCGCCGGGTCGCGGCGCAGCGCCTCGACCCAGCCGCGGTTCGCGAGCTCGACGATGTACGGCAGCGTGGCGTTCGTCAGCGCGTACGTCGACGTGTTGGGCACGGCGCCGGGCATGTTGGCGACGCAGTAGAAGACCGAGTTGTGGACCGGGAAGGTCGGCTCGGCGTGCGTCGTCGGGTGCGAGTCCTCGAAGCAGCCGCCCTGGTCGATCGCGATGTCGACAAGGACACTTCCCGGCTTCATCCGGGAGACGAGCTCGTTGGTGACCAGCTTCGGGGCCTTGGCGCCCGGGATGAGGACGGCACCGATGACGAGGTCGGCCTCGAGGCACGCCTTCTCGAGCTCGAAGGCGTTGGAGACGACGGTCTGGATCTTCGTACCGAAGATCTTGTCGGCTTCCTTGAGCTTGTTGATGTCGCGGTCGAGCAGGGTCACGTGGAAGCCCATGCCGATGGCGATCTGCGCGGCGTTCCAGCCGGAGACGCCGCCGCCGATGACGACGGCCCTGGCGGCGAGCACGCCCGGGACACCGCCCGGCAGGACACCGCGGCCGCCGTTGGCGGCCATCAGGTGGTACGCGCCGACCTGCGGGGCCAGACGGCCCGCGACCTCGGACATCGGGGCGAGCAGCGGGAGCGCGCGGTTCGCGGTCTCGACCGTCTCGTAGGCGATGGCGGTGGTGCCGGACTCCAGGAGCGCGTCCGTGCACTCCTTGGAGGCGGCGAGGTGCAGGTAGGTGAAGAGCGTCTGGTCCTTGCGGAGGCGGTGGTACTCCTCCGCGATCGGCTCCTTGACCTTCAGGAGCAGGTCAGCGGTGGCCCAGACCTCGTCGGCGGTGCCGAGGATCTGCGCACCGGCCGAGACGTACTCGTCGTCCGTGATCGAGGAGCCGACACCGGCGTTCTGCTCGACGAAGACCTGGTGGCCGTTGCGCACGAGCTCGTGCACACCGGCGGGGGTGATGGCCACCCGGAACTCGTTGTTCTTGACCTCGCGGGGGATGCCGACCTTCATCGTCGATCACGGTCCTTGGCTCAGGGATTTCTCGGGCAATGCACTACATACCCGTGCGCTTGGGGGCGCACCGGGAAACGCCACGGAAGTACGCGGCGGAGCCAGTCTAATGAAGGATTTCTAGCTGTCTAGCCTTTCAAAGCATCAATCTTCTTTGGATGCACTACGGATTTCGTAGGCATCAGCACCCTGTTCTGGAGACATTCCTTCGATCGGTAGCTCCTCTCCCAGCATGCGCTCGGCCGCACCACGGTGCAGCTTCGCGGCCGCGGGGTCGCCGAGCCGGTCGAGCGTGTCGGCCAGGCGGAGCTGCAACGCGGCCTGCAGCCGCACGTCCTTGGCCTGGCGCGCCCACTCGACCGCTTCATGGCAGGTGCGCAGCGACTCCGCGGGCCGGCCCGAGTACTCCTGGACACGCGCCATCTCGCTCAACGCCCGCGCCTGAGCTGCGACATCGCCCTCCTTGCGGTAGCCGGCGGCGGCCGAGCGCCAGCTGCGCAGCGCGTCGCCGTAGCGGCCCGCGTAGGTGTTCACCGTGCCGATGCGGCCGTGCAGCCGCGCGGCGTCGGCGCGCTCGC
Organism: Streptomyces sp. NPDC055140; assembly: GCF_053607285.1. NCBI lineage: Bacteria > Bacillati > Actinomycetota > Actinomycetes > Kitasatosporales > Streptomycetaceae > Streptomyces > Streptomyces sp. NPDC055140. Next base: position 382,851 of record NZ_JBSGTG010000004.1, read on the forward strand.
CGCGGGTGAGCCGCTGGGCGAGGGCGCGTCCGTACCAGTCGGCGGCCCGGTGCCAGTCCCCCAGCTCCTGGTACGTGCCGCCTACGGATTCCATCGCGCGGCCGGTCGCGTACGGGTCCCTGGCTTCGCGTCCGGCGTCCAGAGCGGCCCGGTAGCGGGTGAGTGCCTCCCGGGTGCGGCCGGTCCGCGCGTCGAGGTCGGCGAGGTTCAGAAGGGCCGCGGCCTTCTCGCGGGGCAGGTTCCTGCGCTCGGCGACGTCGAGGACGAGGCGGTGGATGCCGTAGAGGTCGGAGGCGGCGGCCTCGGTGCCGACGTACGCGGCCAGGGCCCGCGTCAGGGCCGCCATCAGGCGCCTGGCCAGGGTGTCGAGCTCCCCGTCGGCGACGGCGAGGCGGGCGGCGGCCAGAAGCGCGGGCCGCCGGACCCGCAGCCACTCGGCGCCCGCCGCGGGGCTCGGGAAACGCAGGGCGCGGGGCAGCCCCGCGAGCTTCTTGCGGGCGGGCGAGCCGTCCGGTTCGGTGATCGCACGGCAGGACTGGAGCAGCCGCACCGTGCGCTCCAGCATCCGGGCGCGGGCGAGCTGCACCTCGCCGGGCCGGTCGTGGGTCTCGGTCAGGCCGCGCAGAAGCGGCATCAGGCAGCCGGGCACCTCGTACTGCGGCAACTCCGAGTCGATCCGCCCGACCAGGCCGAGCACGGTGAAGTCGTCGAGGGTGGTCTGCGCGGCGGAGACGGAGCAGCCGGCCAGCGCGGACGCGGTGTGCGGGTCGACGTGACCCTCGGGGGCGAGGGACAGGTAGCGCAGTATCCGGGCGGCGGGCACCGGCAGAGACGCGTAGGCGTGCTGGAAGACGCGGGCGAGCGCGGGCCCGTCGTCGGCCTGGGCGTGCAGCTGCTTGGCCAGGTCCGCCACGGCCTCCTTGGGGCGGACGGCGAGCCAGCCGCCTGCCAGCATCAGCGCCGCGGGCTGCGCCCCGCACTCCTCGACGAGGGACTCCGCGGAGCGCGGGTCGACGGTGATGCGGACCGATCCGGTGTGCCGGCCGAGCAACTCCAGGGCGGATTTCGTGTCGAGGCCGCCGAGTGTGCAGGGCCGCACGTCGGAGATTCCGGTCAGTGGCCCCTCGGACACGGCGACGACCAGGCAGTCGGGGGTTTCGGGGAGCAGCGGGTCGACCTGTTCGGCGTCCGCCGCGTCGTCGAGGAACAGCACGTACCTGCGGACGGAGAGCCCTTCGCGCAGCCGTTCGGCGAGGTCGTCCTCGTCCTCGCCGGGGGGCGCCGGCAGATCGAGAGTGTCGAGGAGTTCGCGGGCGGTGCGTTCGGTGGGGACGCGGGTGCCGTCCGGGGCGGTGAGGCGGGTCCGCAGGATGCCGTCCGGGTAGTCGGCGGCGACCTGGCCCAGGAGTTCCTCGGCGAGCGCGGTGCGACCGGATCCCGGGCGGCCCGCGATGAGCAGGACGCGCGCGCGTGGCGCTTTGCGCCCGGCGATCGTGTCGAGTCCCGCGCGCTCGATATCGGCGCGCAGTTCCTTCAACTCACGGCTGCGGCCCAGGAACTGACTGTCCTTCAGTCCGTCCTTCGGTTCGACCGCCTGATCCGTCACGGGCCACGCTCCGTCCACCTGCGCCGAACCCGCCGGGGTTCGGGCGGGACGCTTTCAGAGCCTAGTTCAGGCGGAACGGCGTTCCCTGACGGGCGGCGCGGGGATGTCCCTCAATCGGATCAGCGGATGGTGTGACCGGAGGGGCCGATGGGAATCAGCCCCTCCGGTGCACAGCCCGTACCTACGCCTCGAACGGCCGGGCGGGCCAGGGCGCCTCGGCCGGCCGCAGCGACTCCACGCCGCCACCGGCCCGCACGGCGGTCAGCGCGAGCGCTCCCACCACCAGGCAGTTGTTGTGCAGCTCGCCGGCCAGCACACCGCGTACGAGCTCCTCCAGGGGGACGCGGGCCAGCTCCATGTCGGCCTCCTCGTCCTCCACCTCGAAGCGCTCACCCTCCGCCTCGGACAGGTCGCGGGCCAGGAAGATGCGGACGGCCTCGGAGCAGCCGCCAGGGGTCGTGTAGACGTCGGTGAGGACGCGCCAGTCCTCCGCCTTGACGTGCGCCTCCTCGTAGAGCTCGCGCTGGGCCGCGTGCAGCGGGTTCTCGCCGGGGATGTCGAGGAGTCCGGCCGGGATCTCCCAGAGCTTGTGCCGCACGGGGTGGCGGTACTGCTTGAGGATCAGGACGCGGCCCTGGTCGTCGAGGGCGAGGACGGCGACGGAGCCGGGGTGGACCTGGTAGTCGCGGCGAACGACCGAGCCGTCGGGCATGACCACGTCGTCGGTGCGCACAGAGGTCTTGTTCCCGACGAAGGGGGTCTCGGTCGCCCGGACCTCCCACTCCTCGGCGGTGTCCTTGATCGTCGTCATGTCGACAGGTCCTCCTACGCGCATAAAAAGAAACCGGGGCAACAGAAACCGGGGCACGCACCCCAAAAGGCGCGTACCCCGGCAACCGTACAACCCATGTCCTACACGGTTTACTTGGCCTTCTTGCCGTTCGCCGCGGCGCCGGTCTTGCGCTCGACGGCCGCCTTCACCAGGCCCGCGAAGAGCGGGTGCGGGCGGGTCGGGCGGGAGCGGAGCTCGGGGTGCGCCTGGGTCGCGACCAGGTAAGGGTGCACCTCGCGCGGGTACTCCACGTACTCCACGAGCTTGCCGTCCGGCGACGTGCCGGAGAACTGCAGACCGGCCTTCTTCTCCAGCTCGGCGCGGTAGGAGTTGTTCACCTCGTAGCGGTGACGGTGGCGCTCCTCGACGTACTCCTTGCCGTCGTACACCTCGCGCGCGATGGAGCCCTCGGCGAGCTTCGCCGGGTACATGCCCAGACGCATGGTGCCGCCCATGTCGCCCTCACCGGCGACGATGTCGAGCTGCTCGGCCATCGTGGAGATGACCGGGTGCGCGGTGGCGGCGTCGAACTCGGTGGAGTTCGCGTCGGGGATGTCGGCCAGGTTCCGCGCGGCTTCGATCACGATGCACTGCAGGCCGAGGCAGAGGCCGAGCAGCGGGATCTTGTTCTCGCGGGCGAACTGGATCGCGCCGACCTTGCCGGACACGCCGCGGTCGCCGAAGCCGCCGGGGATGCAGATCGCGTCCACGTCGCCGAGCTGCTTCTTGGCACCGGCCGCGGTCTTGCAGTCGTCGGACGGGACCCACTTGATCTTGACGCGGGCCTTGTTGGCGAAGCCGCCGGCGCGCAGCGCCTCGGTCACCGACAGGTAGGCGTCGGGCAGGTCGATGTACTTGCCGACGAGTGCCATGACGATCTCGTGGTCGGGGTTGTGGACGCGGTCGAGCAGGTCGTCCCAGGTCGTCCAGTCCACGTCGCGGAACGGCAGGTCCAGCTTGCGGACGACGTAGGCGTCCAGGCCCTCGGTGTGCAGGACCTTCGGGATGTCGTAGATCGACGGGGCGTCGATGGCCGCGACGACGGCCGCCTCGTCGACGTCGCACATCAGGGAGATCTTGCGCTTGATCGCGGTGGGCACCTCGCGGTCGGCGCGCAGGACGATCGCGTCCGGCTGGATACCGATGTTGCGCAGGGCGGCGACCGAGTGCTGGGTCGGCTTGGTCTTCAGCTCGCCGGAGGGGCCGATGTAGGGCAGCAGCGAGATGTGCACGACGAAGACGTTGTCGCGGCCGACCTCGTGGCGGACCTGGCGGACGGTCTCCAGGAACGGCAGGGACTCGATGTCGCCGACCGTGCCGCCGACCTCGGTGATGACGACGTCGACGTCGTCCGTGGCCATACGGCGGATGCGGTGCTTGATCTCGTTGGTGATGTGCGGGATGACCTGGACGGTGTCGCCGAGGTACTCGCCGCGCCGCTCCTTGGCGATCACCTGGGAGTAGACCTGGCCGGTGGTGACGTTGGCCGTGCCGTCCAGATCCACGTCGAGGAAGCGCTCGTAGTGGCCGATGTCCAGGTCGGTCTCGGCGCCGTCGTTGGTGACGAACACCTCACCGTGCTGGAACGGGTTCATCGTGCCGGGGTCGACGTTCAGGTACGGGTCGAGCTTCTGCATCGTGACCCGCAGACCACGCGCCTTGAGGAGCGCACCCAGGCTGGAGGCCGTCAGGCCCTTGCCGAGGGAGGAGGCGACACCCCCGGTGACGAAGATGTGCTTGGTCGTCGTGGATTTGGGCGTCATGGCCAAGAGGGGGCTCCCGTGGTCGCGGTCTGGAATGCGTACCGGCTTGCCTGGTCCGGAGATTTCCGGGGGTGCCGTCGCTGCGGGTTCGGGGGCTTCGACTGCTTGCAGAAGCGCACCGGTCCACGGGCTACCAGGGTATCAGCGAGTGGGCGAGGCTGCTTCCGGCCACGCTCCGCACATGTGCCACCACAGCATCACCGAAACCTCACCCGCCGCTCACTCTTTCGGCCCACCTTCGTTGCCGGGACCGGCGCGCGGATCACTGTGCTGCGTCGTATCCTGCTCGGACACTCGCTGCCGAGCCAGGCCGGCAAACGGCACTACCCCCGCCCGTTACTCCCGGAACAAGAGCTCGTCAGTTCGTTTCTCACGACGACGTACCAACACGAACCCTTGACCGCAGAGACCGCAGAGCGATCGCCCTTCCGGGGGCGTACGTGGCCGTTCGACTGGAGATGCACGTGGCCGGGCGCATCGAGGACTACGCACTCATCGGAGACATGCAGACCGCTGCCCTGGTCTGCCGGGACGGAACAGTCGACTGGCTGTGCCTCCCACGCTTCGACTCGCATGCCATTTTCGCCGGCCTGCTCGGCACCGAGGAACACGGCTTCTGGCGGCTGGGACCGGCGCACGCGCCGGAGGCCGAGCCGCCGACCGCGGCACGCCGGACGTACCGCGGCGATTCCCTGATCCTCGAATCCGAGTGGGACACCCCCCGCGGCACGGTCCGCGTGACCGATTTCATGCCGCCGCGTGACGGCGCGCCGCAGCTGATCCGGATCGTGGAGGGCATCAGCGGCCGCGTCCCGATGCGCTCGGCGCTGCGCATGCGTTTCTCCTACGGGCGGATCGTGCCGTGGGTGCACAAGGTCGACGGCCGTACGGTCGCGGTCGCGGGTCCCGACTCCGTGTGGCTCGACTCGACCGCGGAGACGTACGGCAAGGACCTGACGACGTACTCGGACTTCACGGTGGCGCCGGGTGACCGGATCGCGTTCACCCTGTCGTGGCAGCCCTCGCACCAGAAGCCGCCGGCCCTCCCCGACCCGGAGGGGTCCCTGGAGGCGACGGAGGAGTTCTGGGGCGAGTGGGTCGAACACTGTACGTACCACGGGCCCTACCGCGAGGCCGTGGTCCGTTCGCTGATCACGCTCAAGGCCCTGACGTACGCGCCGACCGGCGGCATCGTCGCCGCGCCGACGACGTCGCTGCCGGAGGAGATCGGCGGTGTCCGCAACTGGGACTACCGCTACACCTGGCTGCGCGACGCGGCGATCACCCTGTCCTCCATGCTCCGCACCGGCTACCGCGAGGAGGCCCGTGCCTGGCGGGACTGGCTGCTTCGCGCGGTCGCGGGCGACCCCGAGAACCTGCAGATCATGTATGGGATCGCGGGCGAGCGCGAGCTGGGCGAGGCGGAGCTCGACTGGCTGCCCGGCTACGAGAACTCGGCGCCGGTGCGGGTCGGCAACGGCGCGGCGCACCAGCTCCAGCTCGACGTGTACGGCGAGGTCACCGAGGCGCTGCACCTGGCACACATGACGGGCCTGACCCGCAACGACTACGCGTCCCTGCTCCAGCTCAAGCTGATCCGCTACCTGGAGAAGCACTGGGACGAGCCGGACGAGGGCATCTGGGAGGTGCGCGGGCCGCGCCGGCACTTCGTCCACTCGAAGGTGATGGCGTGGGTCGCCGTGGACCGCACGATCAAGCTCATCGAGTCCGGTGACGCCGACGGGCCGCTGGAGAAGTGGCGCGAACTGCGCGACGACATCCACCGGGACGTGTGCGAGCGGGGCTACGACAAGGAGCGCAACACGTTCACGCAGTCGTACGGCTCGAAGGAGCTGGACGCCTCGCTGCTCCTGATCCCGCAGATGGGCTTCCTGCCGCCCGACGACAAGCGCGTCATCGGCACGATCGAGGCGATCCAGCGGGAGCTCTCGACGCCGGACGGGTTCATCCTGCGTTACCCGACGACGGGCGAGGACGCGGGGGTCGACGGCCTGGAGGGCGACGAGGGCGCGTTCCTCGCCTGCTCGTTCTGGATGGCCGACGACCTCGCGATGATCGGCCGCGTGGACGAGGCCCGCACGCTCTTCGAGAAGCTCCTGTCGCTGCGCAACGACCTGGGGCTGCTCGCGGAGGAATGGGACTCGCGTCTGCAGCGCCAGGTCGGCAACTTCCCGCAGGCGTTCAGTCACGTTCCGCTGATCGACACGGCCCTGCGGCTGACGGCCTCGGGGGCGTACGGCGGCTAGAGCGGCTTCCTGATCACCCTTCCGGCGGCGCGTTCCCCTGCGGGACGCGCCGCCGGCGGCGTCAGCCGCGTCCTGCCTGATGGCCGGAGGTTTTCCCGGAACGTGCGCGCAGGTAGCGTCCGCACCATGGACACTCAGGCCCCCCACAGCAGCGCGCCCGGCACCCAGGGCGGCATCACCGTGCAGCGGGCCCTGGAACTGCCAGGTCTGCGCAGCGGGCTCCCGGAAGTGGTGGCGGGCGGGGACCGGCTGCAGCGCACCGTGCGCTGGGTGCACGCGGGCGAGGTGCCCAACATCGCCTCGCTCCTCAAGGGCGGCGAGCTGCTCCTGACCACCGGGTTCGGCATCGGTACGCGCCCCGCCGAGCAGCGGGCCTTCGTCCGCAAGCTCGCCGACCGCGGCATCTCCGCGCTCGTCATCGAGCTGGGCCAGCGCTTCGCGCGGCTGCCCGCCGCGCTGGTGGAGACCGCGCGCGCGGCCGGCCTCCCGCTGGTGCAGCTGCACCGCGAGGTGCCGTTCGTGACGGTCACCGAAGAGGTCCACACCGAGATCGTCAACGGGCACTACGCGCTCCTCCAGCGCGCCGAGGAGGTCCACCGGCGCTGTACGGAGGCCCTGCTCGGCGGCGGCGGAGTGCCCCAAGTCCTGCGTATTCTCGCGGAGTTCAGCAGCAACCCGGTGTTCCTGGAGACGGCCGACGGACAGCTCCTGTACGCGGCCGGGGGCGAGCCCGAGGTCGCCGACCCGCTCCAGGTGTGGGAGGGGATGCGCGGCAAGCCCGCCGACCGGGACGAGCCGCCGGCCGGGGCCGTGCTCGTCGACGTGCCGGGCGGCGGGCCGGGCACCGGGTCCGTGCGGGCGCGCCTCGTCCTGCTGCCGGTCGCGGCCCCGCTCGCACCCGTGCACCGGATCGCGGCGGAACGGGCGGCGAGCAGCCTCGCCGTCGTCCTGATGCAGGCCCGCCAGGAGGAGGAGCTGGCGGCGCGCGGCCGCGGCGACTTCCTCACGGATCTCGCGGAGGGCCGGATCGCGCCCGACGACGCCCCGGCGCAGGCGCGCGTCCTCGGGTTCAAGCCGGTCGGCCAGGGGCCGCTGCTGCCGGTCGTGATGCGGCTGCCCGAGGCGTCGGTGGGCTCGGTGGGCCTCTCCCCCGGCGGCGGCTGGGCGGTGCTCGCCCGGGCGGTCGCCGAGGAGCTGGCCGCGGTCGGGGTTCCGGTCCTGCTCGGCGTTCGGCCCGTCGAGGGGCGCGTCCCCTTGCTGCTCGGGCTGCGGTCGGACTCGGAGCGCACGGCGGTCGCGGACCGGGTGGCGGCGGCGCTGCGGGCGGGGGTCGAGCGGGCGGGCATGCAGCGTGCCGGGACGCAGCCGCCGGTCGTCGTGGTCGGCGGCGCGGGCGGCTGGGCCGCGGCCGCGGCCGGCCTGCGGCACGCGGCCGAGACGGCCACGGCGGCGCAGGGTCTGTCGGAACGGCCCTGGTACGACGCGCGGCGCCTCGACATCGACCTGCTGCTGTGGCGGCTGCGGGACCATCCGGACCTGGCGGCGTTCGTGGAGCGCGCGATCGGCCCTCTCCAGGCCCACGACCGCCGCGCCAAGCCCCCGCTCCTTCCCACGCTCCAGACGTATCTGGCGCACGCGGGCCGCAAGGCGGAGACGGCCCGCGAACTCCACCTGAACCGTCAGACGCTCTACAACCGCCTCGCCCGCATAGGAGAGTTGCTCGGCACGGACCTGGACGACCCGCAGACGGTACTCGCGTTGAGCCTGGCGCTGCGGGCGCGCAGGCATGTGGGGTGAGCGTGCCACCGGCCCTTGGTCAGGTCAGCCCGGCGGCCGCGCTCCCGTCAACTCGTCGTAGACGCTGAGCACTTGGGCCACCGTCTCGTCCTCCGTCGGCCACGATGCCGCCTGCAGCGTGCCGCGCTCCTTGAGGTGGTCGCGGCGCGCGGGGTCGGACAGGAGGCGGGTGACGGCGTCGGCGAGGGCGCGCGCGTCGCCGTAGGGGACGAGTTCCGCCGCGTCGCCCACGAGTTCGGGGATGCCGCCGACGTCGGTGGCGACGAGCGGTACGCGCGCGTGGAGCGCCTCCTGCGCGAGGATCGAGCGGGACTCCCAACTGCTGGTCAGCAGAGCCACATCGGCGGCCGCGAGCAGTTCGGATACGTCGTCACGGCGCCCCACGAGCCGTACGGGCAGCTGCTCGCTCTCGATCCGGCGCTGGAGCGCGCCCCGCTCCGGCCCCTCGCCCGCGATGACGAGGAGCGGCACGGGGTCGAGGTGGCTCCAGGTGCGCGCGGCGTCCAGCAGCGTCCCGTAGCCGCGGTGCTTGACGAGACTGCCTACGGCCATCAGCAACGGCCGGTCCACAGAGCCGAGTTCGGCCCGTGCCTTGTGCCGCAGTCGCTCCGGGTCCTCGGGCCCCTCGGGTCCGGGCACCGGCACGGCTTCCGACGAGTCGGCCCGGCGCGGCGCCGGGAAGGCGACCGCGGCCAGCCTGGCGTCCCGGGCGCCACGGACACGCGCTCGCTCGACGAGGTCCGACGACGTGCCGAGCACCACGGACGCGGCCCTCGCCACGCGCCGTTCGAGCAGCCGCAGCAGGTGGGCGCGGGCGCCCTCGGCGTGGGAGCGGGTGTGCCAGGTGACGACGAGGGGCGTGGTCCGACCGCTGAGCGCGAGGGACGCACGGAGCGCGGCGTGCAGCCCGTGCGCGTGGACGAGGTCGACGTCGGCGCAGGCGAGCCGGAGCGCCGCGACGGATCCGGGGTCGCTGCTGCGGGGCACGGTGACGTGCTGGGCGCCGACGTCCGCGAAGCCGTAGACGTGCGCGACCTCGGCGGGGGCGCAGACGGTGACGCACACCCCCCTGGCGACGAGCCCGGCGGCCAGCGACCTGACGTGCGTGCTGCTTCCGGCGCTGCCGCCGCCCAGCACTTGCACGGTGCGCAGAGGCGACTGGCCGTGCGCTGGCTGGCTGCTCACGTGACTCACGTGGCCGGGACTCCTGGGTCGGTCGGTGCGGGACGCGCGGGGATGTCGCGCCGTAACGGTCTGGGCCAAGGATGCCAGCCCGTACGGGCGTTCCGGCACCGGGCGGGAGTCCCGACCGTGTCGGAGTGGGCAACACGTCGTACGGGATCACTCACACGCGTGAATTCAGGCGCGTCGGGCTGACCCCGCCCCGCGGGCCAGTGCGGTCACTTTGTCCCCGTATGCCGCGGCGAGGACCAGTCCGGCCGCGTGCGCGAGGAGTCCGGCGCGGCCGTTCCCCGCGACGACGGCGACGCCGAGCGCCGCGCCCAGGGCGTGCGCCCCGGTGTCGCCGATCATGGTGCGCCCGTCGAGATCCTCCGGCAGGACCGCTGCCACGGCGCCCATGGGGGCCGCGGCGACGGCCCCCTTGAGCAGTCCGGGCGCCCCGAGTGCGAGCACGGCCGCGGCCGCCCGCCCGGGCCGTATGTCCACCAGGTTCACGAAGTGCGCCGCGCCGGCGATCACGACACCGGCGAGTGCCTTGTCCACGGCCCGTTCCTCGAGCAGCGCACCGGCGACGAGGCCCGCGGCGGAGATACCGATCAACTTCACGGCCCCACTGGTCAGTTCGCCGTCGCGCAGTGCAGCCAGATGGGCCCGGAACCCGCTGCGCGGATCACCGGCGCCCGCCACGTCGTCGTACGCGCCGCACGCCCCCGCGGCGAGCACGGCCAGGACGGCGGCCCGGCGATCGGGCCCCGAGGTGGCGACGGCCGCACCGGCGACGGCCCCGGCCACGACGGCCGGCCCGGCGCACAGGTCGACCGCCCGGCCCGCGAAGTTCGTCCGCTCCCACAGGGCAGACCCACCCGGCCTGGCCCGCCGTAGCGCCGCGTACCCGGCCCGGGCCACGACGGCACCGGCCGCGAGAGCCGCGAACCGGCCCACCACACGCTTCTCCATGGGCGGTTACGCGTCCGCTCGGGCGGTGGCGAGCAGTTCCTCCGCGTGCGCCCGCGCCGTCTCGGAGTCCTCCTGGCCCGCCAGCATCCGGGACAGCTCGCGGACCCGGTCCTCGCCCTCGAGGACGGTGACGCCGGACCGGGTCACGGTCCCGTCGTTCGTCTTCTCCACGAGGAGCTGCCGGTCGGCGAACGCCGCCACCTGCGGAAGGTGCGTGACGACCACGACCTGCGCCGACTTGGCGAGCTTGGCGAGACGCCTGCCGATCTCCACGGCCGCCTTGCCGCCGACACCCGCGTCGACCTCGTCGAACAGATACGTGGGCACGGGATCGGTCCCGGCGAACACGACCTCCACGGCGAGCATCACGCGTGACAGCTCACCGCCCGAGGCCCCCTTGGCGATCGGCCGCGGCGGGGCGCCGGGGTGCGGGGCGAGCAGCAGCTCGACCTCGTCCACACCGGAGGGGCCGTACGCGACCGTGCGCCCGTCGAGCTCGACGCCGTCCGGGTCGTCGGTGCGGCGGATGTCGAAGGACACGCGCGCGTGGGGCATGGCGAGCGAGGCCAGCTCCTGCGTGACGGCGGCCGCGAAGCGTGACGCCGCTTCCGTGCGAGAGTCCGTCAACGCCTGTGCCAGGACGCCCAGTTCATCGCGGAGGCCGTCCCGCTCGGCGGTCAGCTCACCGACCCGGTCGTCGTCTCCGTCGAGTTCGAGCAGCCGCGCCGAACCCTGCTCGGCCCAAGCGAGCACCTCATCGATGGACTGCCCGTACTTGCGCGTGAGCTGCGTCAGCGCGGCCCGCCGCTCCTCGACCGCCGCGAGCCGCAGCGGGTCCGCGTCCAGGTCGTCGGCGTATCCGGCGAGTTCCCCCGCCACGTCGGACAGGAGGATGCCGATCTCGCCGATCCGGTCGGCGAGCGCGGACAGGGCCGGGTCGTGCGAACGCACGGCGTCGAGCGCGCGGTTCGCGCCGCCCACGAGTGTGGTGGCGTCGACGCCCTCGGGGTCCTCGGGGTTGCCCGCGAGCGCGGCGTGCGCGGCGGAGGCGGCCGAGGCGAGCGCCTCCGCGTGACCGAGCCGCTCGGCCTCCGCCGACAGCTCGACGTCCTCGCCGGCGCGCGGCTCGACGGCCGCGATCTCGTCGAGTCCGAAGCGCAGCAGATCTGCTTCCTGAGCGCGTTCACGCGCGCGCGTGACGATGGTGTCGAGCTCGGCGCTGACGGCCCGCAGCCGCCGGTACGCGGCCTGGTATTTGGCGAGGGGCACGGCGACCGCGTCACCCGCGTACCGGTCGAGGGCCCCGCGTTGCCGGGACAGCTTGAGCAGCCCCTGCTGATCGGTCTGGCCGTGGACGGCGACGAGCTCGTCGGCGAGCTCGGTCAGCATGCCCACCGGCACCGAACGCCCGCCGAGATGCGCCCGTGAGCGCCCCTCCGCCGAGACGGTCCGGCTGATGAGCAGTGCCCCGTCGTCGAGTTCGGCACCCGCCTCCTGGGCGCGCACGACGGCCGCGGTGCCCTCGGGCACGGTGATCCGGCCCTCGACGACCGCCGCCTTCGCGCCGATCCGTACGAGGGCGGGGTCCGCGCGCCCGCCGAGCAGCAGGCCTAGGCTGGTGACCACCATCGTCTTGCCCGCACCGGTCTCGCCCGTCACGGCGGTGAATCCCGGCGACAGCTCGACCACCGCGTCGTCGATGACTCCGAGCGACCGTATCCGCATCTCCTCCAACACGGACACGACCTTACGAGGTCCGGAGCCATGTGTGCGACGGGCCCTGCCCCGCTTCCCTCCCGGCGGACCGAAATCGCAGGTCGTGAGTGGCTCTGTCCGGTCCTCCCGTCGCGCGTTGTCACCCGTTGTCACCCGTGAGGGTGGGGACAGCCCCCGGCCGGAGTGGCCTGCCCGCCGCATGGTGCCCGCGCCCCGCGCGCCCGCACGCTTGATCCCATGAGTACTGGACTGGCCCGGGCGGCCCTGCGCGCACACCGGCCCGCGTTCGTCGGCACGGCGGTCGCCGCGCTGTTCGCGGCGACGGTGGTGAGCGCGTCGACGACGGTGCTGCTCGCCACGGGCACCGACGGACTGCCGGCCGGCGCGCGTCACCGCATCACGGAGAACGGCGTCGGCGACATCGCGGCCGTCCTCCTCATCGGTTCGATCTACATGTCGATTTTCGTGGTCGTCTCGACGATGGGCACGGCCGTCACGCAGCAGCACCGCGAGCTCGCCCTCGTACGCGCCATCGGGGCCCGACCGCGTCAGGTGCGCCGCGCGGTGGCGAGGCAGGCCCTCGCCGCGTCCGTCCCCGCGGCGCTCGCGGGTTTCGCGGCGGGCGGGCTGCTCGCCAGGGCCTGGTTCTCCGGCATGGTCACGCACGGCCTGATCCCGCCAGGGGTGCCGTTCCGTCTCAGCTGGGCCGCGCTGCCGGTCTGCCTCGGGGTCGCCGTGGTGACGTCGACGGTCGCCGCGCTGCTGTCTTCGCTGCGGTTCTCGCTCCTGCGGCCCGCCCGCGCCCTGTCCGAGGCGGCGGCGGGCAGGCGGCGCCTCGGTCTGCTCAGGGCGCCGCTCGGCCTGGTCGCGGTGGCCGGGGCGTGCTTCCTCTCGGTGCTGCTGTCCCGGCAGGACGCCGAGGGGGCGGGCCAGGGCGCGTTCCTCGTCCTGATCCTTTTCTGCGTGGGGGTGGGCCTGCTCGGCCCGCGGATCGTGGGCCCCGCGGCCTGGCTGGTCTCGGCGCTCGTGGGCCGCCTCGGCGCGAGTGCGCGGCTCGCGATGCTCAACGTCCGCTCGCAGCCCCGCCGCTTCTCGGCTGCCGTCGTCCCGCTCGTCCTCGTCGTCGGCTTCGGCCTCACCAAGGTCGCCCTGCACACGACGGCGCAGCACCGCACAGGCTCGGCGGGCAGCACCGGCGAAGTGTGGCTCGACTACATGGGTACGGCGCTGTACGCGGGGTTCGCCGCCATAGCCGCCGCCAACACGCTCGCCATGATCTCGTTCGAGCGGCGCCGGGACGTGGCCCTGCTGCGGATCGTCGGCACCCAGCGCGGCCAGGTGCGCTCCATGGCCGCCTGGGAGGCCGTCGTCGTCGCCGGTACGGCGCTGCTGCTCGGCGCCCTGATCGCGCTCGCCACGCTCGCGCCGATCCTCGACGCGGCGTTCGGCTCGCCGCTGCCGTACGTCCCGTGGACCCTGGCCGCCGGGACGGTCGCGGGCACGCTCCTGCTGGCGCTGCTCGCGACCGGTGTCCCGGTGCGGTCGGTGATGCGCCACCGCGCGATCACCGTCGTACGGACGTGAGCACCTACGGTCCTAGTGGGGCTTCCCGCGCCAGCCGGAGACGGGCAGCGCGAACTTGGCGACAAGACGGTCCGTGAACGAGGCGTGATGCAGCCGCGCGAGCCGCACCGGCACCGCCCCGCGCCGCACCTCGACGCGCGCACCGGCGGGCAGTTCCACGGTCCGCCGTCCGTCGCACCACAGCACGCCGTGCGGGGTGTGCTGCTGCACCTCGACGGCGAGCACCGAGTCCGGCGAGGTGACCAGCGGCTTGGCGAACAGGGCGTGCGCGCTGATCGGCACCATGAGGAGCGCCTCGACCTCGGGCCACACCACGGGCCCGCCGGCCGAGAACGCGTAGGCCGTGGAGCCGGTGGGCGTCGCGCACACGATGCCGTCGCAGCCGAAGCCGGTGACGGGACGCCCGTCGATCTCCAGGACGACCTCGAGCATCCGCTCGGCCGACATCTTCTGCACGGCGGCCTCGTTGAGCGCCCAGTCGCGGTGCACGACATCGCCGTTGCTGTGCACGAGGACGTCGATCGTCATGCGCTCCTCGACCTCGTACGCCTTGGTGACGACGCGGTCGACCACCTTGTCCAGGTCGTCGCGCTCGGCCTCGGCGAGGAAGCCGACGCGGCCGAGGTTCACCCCGAGCATCGGGACTCCGGAGGCGCGGGCGAACTCCGCGCCGCGCAGCAAAGTCCCGTCGCCGCCGAGGACGACCAGCAGCTCACAGGCGTCGAGGCACTCCGGAGTCGCCTCCTTCACGAGCTCCACCGACGCCGGGAGCGGCAGGTCCGCCGCCTCCGACTCCAGGACCCGTACGCCGATGCCGCAGCGCAGCAGCCCCTCGACGACGAGTTCGGCACTCCGGATGGCGGCGGGCCGCCCGGTGTGCGCGAGCAGGAAAACAGTTCGAGCTCGAGTCTGTGTCAACGCGGCCCCTCCGCCACTGCACGGTCAACGTCCGCCGGGTCGAGTTCGGGCGCACCGGCGCGGAGCCACAGAAAATACTCGACGTTTCCGGACGGCCCGGGCAGCGGGCTCGCCGTCACGCCCCTTACGCCGAGGCCGAGTTCCCACGCCTGCCGGGCCACCGTGCGCACCGTCTCGGCCCGCAGTTCCGGGCTGCGCACGACTCCGCCGCTGCCGAGGCGGTCCTTGCCGATCTCGAACTGCGGCTTCACCATGAGCACCAGGTCCGCGTCGGGCGCGGCACACCGCGCGAGGGCGGGCAGCACCAGGCCGAGCGGGATGAAGGACAGGTCTCCGACGACCAGGTCCACGGGTTTTCCATCGATCGCCTCCAGCGTCAACTCGCGTACGTTCGTACGGTCCTTGACGGTGACGCGTTCATCGCTCTGCAGTGACCAGGCGAGTTGCCCGTACCCGACGTCGACGGCGACGACATGGGCGACGCCGGCCCTCAGCAGTACGTCGGTGAACCCGCCCGTGGACGCCCCCGCGTCGAGCGCGCGGCGTCCCTCGACGGTGAGCCCCTGCGGCACGAAGGCCGCGAGGGCCCCCGCGAGCTTGTGGCCGCCGCGCGAGACGTAGTCGGGGTCGTTGTCGTCCTGCGTGACCACGATCGCGGCGGCGGTCTCCACCTGCGTGGCGGGCTTGGTCGCGGTGGTCCTGCCGACCGTGACGCGCCCCGCGGCGATCAGCTGGCTCGCGTGCTCGCGCGAGCGGGCGAGCTTCCGGCGGACGAGCTCGGCGTCGAGGCGGCGTCGTGCCACTCCTGCCACGTTCGGTTCAGCTCCTGTGTCGGTTCGAGGGTGCGGGCTCGGGGCGTGCGTCCAGCGCGGTCAGCGCGTCACGCAGGCCCCGGTGTACATCCTCGTACACCTCGATGTGTCCGTCGGCAGTGAGGTGGTCGACGTCGGCGAGCCGGTCGAGCCCTGCGTCCACGTCCGCGTTGCCGGTGGAGGTGCGCGGGACGCCGAGGGGGGCCGGGGCCGCGGGCTCGTACGACGGTTCGTCCTGGACCTCCGGGGCCCCGGCCACCTGGTCCGGCACCTGGTCGGGGTCCGGATGAGAGTCGTTCATGCCACGACGCTACCGCGTAGCACTGGGGTACGGTCGACCGCGATGGCGACGACGCAGGAGTGCCGTGCCGCACTCGACAAACTCTCGGACAATCTGGCGGGCGCGGACGGCGGGGTACGCAGCGCGGCGGCGCTCGACCGCTCGCTGAGCTGCCATGTCACGGACCTCGGGATCACGTTCACGGGCCGGCTCGAGAACGGCCGGATCGAGGTGCTCGACACGGTCGACGGGCCGCCGCCCGACCGGGCGCAGATCCGGCTCGCGATGACCGGCGACGACCTGGTCGCGATGGTGGACGGCAGGCTGAACTTCGCGAAGGCCTGGGCCTCCGGCCGGATCAGGTTGGAGGCCGGCTTCCGCGACCTGCTGCGGCTCAGGACGCTGCTTTAGCCACCGTCTTCACGGGCGCCTCCGCATCCCGGGCCGGGGCCTTCCTGGCCTTGCGCGCGGCCGGCACCACCAGCGGGGTACCGGTCTCCGGATCGTCGATGACCTGGCACTTCATCCCGAAGAGCCGACCGACGAGATCCGCGGTGACGATGTCGCCCGGCGCTCCCTCGGCGATGACCTCACCGCCGCGCAGGGCGATCAGGTGGGTGGCGTAGCGGGCCGCGTGGTTGAGGTCGTGCAGGACCGCGACGAGCGTCCGCCCCTGCTCCTCGTGCAGCTCCGCGCAGAGGTCCAGTACGTCGATCTGGTGCTGGATGTCGAGGTACGTGGTCGGCTCGTCGAGGAGCAGCAGCGGGGTCTGCTGGGCGAGCGCCATGGCGATCCACACACGCTGGCGCTGACCGCCGGACAGTTCGTCGACAAAGCGATCGGCGAGTTCGGCGACTCCGGTGGAGGCCATCGACTCCTGCACGATCCGCTCGTCGTCGCCGGACCACTGGCGCAGCAGGCCCTGGTGGGGGTAGCGGCCGCGGGAGACGAGGTCGCCGACGGTGATGCCGTCCGGCGCGATCGACGACTGGGGCAGGAGCCCGAGCGTGCGCGCCACCTTCTTCGCGGGCATCGACTGGATGGCCTGCCCGTCGAGGAGCACCCGCCCCGTCGAGGGCTTCAGCATCCGGGACAGCGCGCGCAGCAGCGTGGACTTGCCGCAGGCGTTCGGGCCGACGATCACGGTGAAGGAGTTGTCGGGGATCTCGACCGAGAGCTCCGAGGCGATCACACGCTGGTCGTAGCCCAGGGTGACGTTCTCGGCGGACAGTCGGTTCACGGTGGTGCTCCTCCGGTTGTTGCTCTGGCTGGGGTTCCTGTCGCTCATATCCGGCCGGCCTTCCGCTCGGAGACCAGGAGCCACAGCAGATAGACACCGCCGACGACTCCGGTGACCACTCCGACGGGCAGCTGGTCGGCGCCGAAGGCGCGCTGCGAGATCCAGTCGGCGGTGACGAGCAGGGCCGCGCCCATGCACATGGACGCCGCGATGTTCGGACCGGGCGAGCGGGTCAGCCGCCGGGCCAGCTGGGGGGCGGTCAGCGCGACGAATCCGACGGGTCCCGCGGCGGCGGTGGCAGCGGCGGTGAGCAGCACGGCGGCCACGAGCAGGACGAGCCGCGTCCGCTCGACGCGCACCCCGAGCGCGTTCGCCACGTCGTCGCCCATCTCCAGCATGCGCAGCGGCCGCGCGTACGTGAGGACGACGGGTACGAGGACGGCGCACAGGGCGAGCAGGGGCCAGACCTGCTTCCAGTCGCGGCCGTCGAGCGATCCCGTCATCCAGACCGTCGCGCGGGCGGCGTCGACGATGTCTGCCTTGGTCAGCAGATAGCCGTTGACCGCGGTCATGATGGCGGACATTCCGATGCCGACCAGGACGAGCCGGTATCCGTGCACGCCACGCTTCCAGGCGAGCAGATAGATGGCGAACCCGGTCACCAGACCGCCGACGAGCGCCCCGAGGGCAACCTGGGCGGCGCCCCCCGAGAACAGCACGATCATGACGAGCGCACCGGCCGTGGAGCCCTGGCCGAGGCCCAGAATGTCCGGACTGCCCAGCGGATTGCGGGAGATGGCCTGGAAGAGCGCGCCGCCGAGCGCGAGCGCCGCGCCCACGAGGAGGCCCACGAGGACCCTGGGCAGCCGCAGCTGGTTGACGATGAACTCCTGCCCCGCGTCACCGTTGCCGAGCAGCGTACGGATCACGTCGGTGGCGGAGATGGGGAAATCGCCGGTACCGATCAACGCGACGCTCGCGGCGAGCGCGACACACAGCAGCACGAGGACGATCACGAACGCGCGGATGTCGAGGCGCAGGGAGATCCCGCCCCGGGTACGGATCGCTTTCACAGCTGGGTGACCTTCCGCCGGCGCACGAGGTAGATGAAGACCGGGCCGCCGATGATCGCGGTGACGATGCCGACCTGGACCTCGGCGGGCCGTGCCACGAGCCGGCCGACGACGTCCGCGCCGAGCAGCAGCACGGGCGACAGGACAGCGGAGAACGGCAGGATCCAGCGCAGGTCGGGGCCGGTGAAGGAGCGGACGACGTGCGGCACCATCAGGCCGACGAACACGATGGGCCCGCAGGCGGCGGTCGCTGCGCCGCACAGCAGCGTGGCAGCCGCCATGGACAGCGCACGCGTCCTGTTCAGGTTCGCGCCGAGGGCGCGGGCCGTGTCGTCGCCCATCGCCATGGCGTTGAGTGGCCGCGCGAGCGCGAGGGCGAGCACCGAACCGACGACGATGAACGGCAGCACCTGCCGGATCGTCGACATGTCGGCGGAGACGAGCGAACCCACCGTCCAGAAGCGCATCTTGCCGAGCGCCGCATTGTCCATGATCATCACGGCCTGGAGATAGCCGTAGAGCGCGGCGCTGATGGCGGTGCCGGCGAGCGCGAGCCGCACCGGCGTCGCGCTGCGGGTCCCGCCGAGGACGTAGACGAGAACGCCCACGGCCGCGGCCCCGAGGAAGGCGAACCACACATAGCCCGTCAGCGAGGTGACGCCGAAGAAGCTGACGGCGGTGACGACGGCCGCCGAGGCGCCCATGTTGATGCCGAGGAGTCCGGGGTCTGCCAGCGGGTTGCGGGTCAGGGCCTGGAGGACCGCGCCGGAGAGCCCGAGCGCGACACCGGCGAGGAGCCCGAGCAGCGTGCGCGCGAGCCGCTCGCCGACCACGACATCGCTGAACGTCCCGGTGTCGTCGAACAGGCCGTGCCACACCTGGTCCACGGACAGGGATTTCGCCCCGATCGCGATGCTCACGACCAGGAGCACGACCAGTACGACGACGGCTCCGAGGAGCCCGACCGTACGTATCGCCCGGCGGTTCGGGGGCGCGGCGGCGGTGTCCGCGCGCTGTTCGGGGGGACTGTCGACCAACACGTGGTTAGGTTAGCCTACCCTCTCCGCCCTCTTCGAGGTCGCTACCGACGAAGAAGCTCAAGGAAGCGCAGGCAACCCCACCCGCCGGTACACCCTCCCCGCCCGCGCCGCCTCAAACCCCCAGCCGCGCCAGCGCCTTCGCACCGTCGAGCCCGCAGGTCCCGTCCCCGGCCGCCGTCCACGCCGCCGCACACAGCACCCTCAGCCCGTCGATCGCCTCGCCGTCCCCCTCCAGCTCAAGGCGCTCGTCGCCCGCGGTCGCGACCCAGCCCCCGCACGCGAACCCGTCCCCCCGCGCCACGACCTCCGGCTGCCCGGTGAGCAGCCCCCGCAGGTCGACGTCGACATACGTGGGCCGGTGCTGGGGCGGCGCGGCGAGCAGCTGCGCGCCGTCGGTGACGCCGGTCAGGACGAGCAGCGAGTCCACCTCCCCGTTGAACGCGCCCTCGATGTCCGTGTCGAGGCGGTCCCCGATCACCAACGGCCGCTCCGCGCCGGTGCGCAGGATCGTCTCGCGGTGCATCGGAGGCAGCGGCTTGCCGGCCACCTGCGGCTGCGCACCCGTCGCGATTCGGACGACCTCGACCGCCGCGCCGTTGCCCGGAGCGATGCCGCGCGCGCTCGGAATGGTCAAGTCCGTATTGGACGCGAACCACGGCACACCGCGCGCGATCGCGTAACAGGCCTCCGCGAACCGCCCCCAGGCCAGGTCGGGCCCGCCGTACCCCTGCACCACCGCCACCGGCTCGTCGTCGGCGGAGTCCACCGGCTCGAGCCCGCGCTCCCTCAGCGCGACCCGCAGCCCCTCCCCGCCGATCACCAACACCCGTGACCCGTCCGGCACTTGCTCACTGATCAGGCGCGCCACGGCCTGCGCCGACGTGATGACGTCCGCCGCGTCCGTCGGAATCCCCAGCTCCGTCAGATGCTCGGCCACGGCGTCCGGCGTACGCAGCGCGTTGTTCGTGACGTAGGCGAGCCCCATGCCCGCCCCTCGCGCGACGGCGAGCGACTCGGGGGCGTGCGCGATGGCGTCACCGCCCGCGTACACCACCCCGTCGAGGTCGAGCAGCGCCGTGTCGTACGCCTCGTTCAGTGCCCGCCGACTGCCTTCGGGCCGCGTCCTGACGGTCTGACTCATTACACATCGCTCCTCGTTCGATCCCACTCCCCCGATCATCGCTCATGCCACTGACACACATACGATGCAGCAATGAACACTGCAGGTCCCCCAGGTCCGACGGACAGTGACGGCCTCGACCTGATCCCGTTCAGGGGTGTGCGTTACGTCCCCGAGCGCGTGGGCAGCCTCGCCGCCGTGACGTCACCCCCGTACGACGTGGTCGTCCGCCCCGACGGTCTGCACCACCTGGAATCCGCGGACCCGCACAACATCGTCCGCCTGATCCTCCCGCAGGCCGTCTCCCCGGACACCCGCAACGCCCTCGCGGCCGACACCCTGCGCCGCTGGCTGTCCGAGGGCATCCTGGCCCCCGACGAGATCCCCGCGCTGTACGTCTACGAGCAGCGCGACGGCGACCATCTCCAGCGCGGCGTCATCGGCGCCCTGCGCCTGTCCGAGCCGTCCGAAGGGGTCGTCCTGCCCCACGAGGACGTCATGCCGCACGTGGTCGCCGACCGCGCGGGCCTGATGCGCGCCACGGCCGCCAACCTCGAACCCCTGCTCCTCACCTACCGCAGCGAGGGCAACGCGACGGGCACGGCCGCGGTCATCGAACGCACGGTCAACCGCCCCCCGCTCCTCGCGACGACCACGGAGGACGGCTTCGCCCACCGCCTGTGGTCGGTCACCGACCCGGCCGAGCTGGCGGAGATCCGCGCGGACCTCGCCCACCACCAGGCCCTGATCGCGGACGGCCACCACCGCTGGGCGACGTATCTGCGCCTGCGCTCCGAACAACCGTCCCCCACCCCATGGGACTTCGGCCTCGTCCTCCTCGTGGACACGGCCCGCTACCCGCTGCGCGTGCGCGCCATCCATCGCCTCCTGCACCGCCTCCCGGTCCCGGACGCCCTGGACGCGCTGAAGGGCTCCTTCCGACTGCGCGAAGTCCCCGGCCCGCTGTCGCACGCCCTGGACGCCCTCGCCGACGCGGCCGCCCACAGCAACGCGTTCCTCCTCGCCGGCGCCGGCTCCTTCCACCTCGCGGACACCCCGTCCCCGGACCTCCTGGCCCGTACGATCCCTGCCGACCGCCCGGAGGCCTGGCGCACCCTCGACGCGACGGTCCTGCACTCCACGCTCCTGGACCATGTCTGGCGCATCCCCGAGGACGCGCCGGAGCACATCGCGTACATCCATGACGCGGCCGCCACGGTCGCGAAGGCGGAACGTGACGGCGGCACGGCGGTCCTCATGCACCCGGTCCGCGAGGAAGTGGTACGCGACCTGGCACGGCAGGGCGTGACGATGCCCCGCAAGTCGACGTCATTCGGCCCGAAACCGGCGACGGGTCTGGTGCTGCGCACGCTCGCCGACTGACCGCGCTCCACGCGCGCGTAGGCATACGACGAACGGGCGGGACCCCATCGCTGGGATCCCGCCCGTTCGTCATGCCTCGTCAAGCGCGGCCGGCAGTCAGCCGCTGAGCTCAGCCCTTGTCGTTCTCGGGCTCGAACTCCTCGTCGTCCTCGTCGTAGAACTCTTCGACGTCCTCGTCGTCCTCGACCCAGGGCTCGTCGTCGTCACCCGCGGCGGCCTTCGGCCCCGCGACAGCGGCGGGGGCCTCGTCGGACTCGCCCTCGAAGGCGTCGACGAACTCGACCCCGTCCATCTCGGCGAGCCGGTCGGACGCGTCGGTGCTGCCGTCCCGGTCGGACTCGACGGCCTTCGCGAACCACTCGCGCGCCTCGCCCTCACGACCGGCGGCGAGCAGCGCGTCGGCGTACGCGTACCGCAGACGCGCGGTCCACGGCTGTACGGAGTTCGACGCGAGCTCGGGGCTCTGCAGCGTCACGATGGCCGCGTCGAGCTGGTCCATGTCACGCCGGGCACCGGCCGCCACGAGCCGCATCTCGACCTGTCCGGCCTTGTCCAGCTTGGCCACCTCGGGCGCACCGGCCATGTCGAGGGCCTTCTCGGGGCGCCCGAGACCGCGCTCACAGTCCGCCATGACGGGCCACAGCTCGACGTTGCCGGTCATGCGCCGGGCGGCGCGGAACTCGGCGAGCGCCTCGCTGAACTTCTGGTTCGCGTACGCGGCGAAGCCGGCGGCCTCGCGCACGGCGGCGACCCTGGAGGCGAGCCGCAGGGCGATCTTCGAGTACTCGTAGGCCTGCTCGGGGTCCTCGTCGATCAGCTTGGCGACCATCACCAGGTTCTTGGCGACGTCCTCGGCCAGGCCCTTCGGCAGGCTCTGAAGCTCCTGCCGTACGTCCTTGTCGATCTCGTCGCCGGTGACGTCCTCGGGGATCGGCAGCCGGCGGATGGGCTCGCGGTCGCGGTCACGCTCGTCGCGGAAGCGGCCACCGCCACGGCGGTCGTCGCGCCCGCGGTCGTCACGCCCACGGAACCCGCCGGGACGCCCACCACGGTCGTCGCGGCGCGGCCCACGGTCGCGGTCGTCACGCGACTGGTACCCGCCGCCACGGCTGTCGTCGCGACGGTAGCCACCACCGCGGCTGTCGTCACGGCGGTCATCACGCCGGTCATCACGACGGTCGTCACGGGGACGGTAGCCACCACCACGGCTGTCATCACGGCGGTCGTCACGGGGACGGTAGCCACCGCGGTCGTTGTCGCGGCGCTCGTCACGGCGGAAGGTCGGGCGGTCGCCACCGGGGCGGTCGCCGTCACGACGGGGAGCACGGTCACGGTCGTCGCGCGGACGGTAACCGCCACCACGGCTGTCACCACCCCGATCATCACGACGGAAGCCGCCACCACGGTTGTCACCGCCGCGGTCATCACGACGGTCATCACGAGGGAAGCCGCCACCGCGGCTGTCGCCGCCACGGTCGTCACGACGGAAGGCGGGGCGGTTGCCACCGGGGCGGTCGCCGTCACGACGGAAGGCGGGGCGGTCGCCACCGGGGCGGTCGCCGTCACGACGGGGAGCACGGTCACGGTCGTCACGCGGACGGTAACCGCCACCACGGTTGTCACCACCGCGATCGTCACGACGGAAGCCGGCACCGCGGCTGTCGCCGCCACGGTCGTCACGCCGGAAGCCACCGCCACGGTTGTCGCCACCGCGGCTGTCGTCGCGACGGAAGCCGCCACCACGGTTGTCATCGCGGCGGTCGTCCCGACGGTCATCACGACGGTCGTCACGGGGACGGTAGCCACCACGGTCGTTGTCACGACGGTCGTCGCGCCGGTTGTCGTCACGGCGGTCATCGCGTCGGAAGGGAGGACGGTCGCCGTCACGACGGGGTCCACGGTCACGGTCGTCACGCGGGCGGTAACCGCCGCCACCACGGTTGTCGCCACCGCGACTGTCATCACGACGGAAGCCGCCACCACGGTTGTCAGCGCCGCGATCGTCGCGACGGTCGTCACGACGGAAGGCGGGGCGGTCGCCACCGGGACGGTCGCCGTCACGACGGGGACCACGGTCACGGTCGCCTCCGCGGTCGTCCCGGCGGGGCGCCTGGCCTCCGCGGTCGTTGTCGCGTCGCGGTCCGCCTCGGGATCCGCCCCGGTCCCGGTCACCACTGTCCCGGCGTCGCTGCTCGCGATCCGGTCGCTCATCGGGAGAGTTGGTGGACATGGGTGACTCCTGTCTTCGGTACCGCAGTCATTCTCGCGCAGCCGGGGCGCTTCGACAAAACAAAAAAGGACCCTTGGCCCCAGCGTGTGTGCTGGGACCAAGGGTCCTCTAAAAATTGTTCGGCGGCGTCCTACTCTCCCACAGGGTCCCCCCTGCAGTACCATCGGCGCTTTGAGGCTTAGCTTCCGGGTTCGGAATGTAACCGGGCGTTTCCCTCACGCTATGACCACCGAAACCCTATCAGTGTCCCGTTTCAAGGAAACGGGTTCCCGAACAAGGCAGCGAACAAGCACACTCTTCAATTAAGTAGTGCGGCCGTTCAGCCGACACAATTGTTCGTTATCTGAGAACAAACACAGTGGACGCGAGCAACTGAGGACAAGCCCTCGGCCTATTAGTACCAGTCACCTCCACCCGTTACCGGGCTTCCAGATCTGGCCTATCAAC
>NZ_JBSGTG010000005.1:0-29933 GCF_053607285.1 Streptomyces sp. NPDC055140
ACCACGAGAGCGGAACCGTCGGGAGGAATAATCCCCACGATTCACTGCGTCCTCGCTAGTGCGCCTCACCCCGGTGTGGGAGTGAGGACTTTTTTTCAAAGGAACCTCCAACCCACCAAAGGTGGGCCGGGGTTGTCAATCTGGCGTTGACTTTTGGCACGCTGTTGAGTTCTCAAGGAACGGACGCTTCCTTTGTACTCACCCGAGAGACTCTCTCAGGCTTTCCTCCGGGCAGTTTCCCTTCGGTCTTGCGTTTCCGACTCTATCAGACTCTTTCGTGTCCGATTTCCTCGGTGCCTTTCAGGTTTCCGCTCCGGCCTTTCGGCTTTTCGCGTTTCCCTTTCCGGCGGTTCCGACTCTATCAGATCCTTTCGGGCCTGACTCCCAGTCAGTGGGGCTTGTCTTCGCGGCTGTTGGGCCGTTCCGACGTCCCAAACTTTAGCGGATTCCCCCGGCGGCGCCTAATCGGGCCGCCACACCGAAATCGAATTGAATTCGGGCACGCCGAATTCGATCCCGGAGGGAGATCGTGCTGGTGGTTGGGTTGCCGCTTCAGCGGCGGAGGTGCTGTCGCAGAACCGTTACGGCTCCGTGGCAACTCGAAGAACTTTACGTATCGAGGAGGGGCATGTCAACACCCTCCTGGCAACTTCTTTTCAGTCGAGGTCCGTGAGGCGGCCGCCGGCATCCGGCTGGGCGTCCTCCACGCGGCGCAGCAGGCGGGTCAGGACCTCGCCGAGGACTCCCCGCTCGTCGGAGGAGAGGTCCTGGAGAAGGTCCTCCTCGAAGCCGGAGGCGAGGCGCATCGCCTCGAGCCACTTGGCGCGGCCCTCGGTGGTGAGCTCGACGATGACGCGTACCCGATTGGACTCGTCGCGGTCGCGGGTGACCAGGCCCTCGCCGACCATGCGGTCGATGCGGTGGGTCATGGCGGCCGGTGTGAGGCCGAGGCGCTTCGCCAGGTCTCCGGGGCCCATGCGGTACGGGGCACCGGAGAGGACGAGGGCCTTGAGGACCTCCCACTCGGCGTTGGTGATGCCGAGGTTCGCGGTCTGGCGGCCGTAGGCGACGTTCATGCGCCTGTTGAGGCGGCCGAGCGCGGAGACGATCTGCTCGACCTGGGGGTCGAGGTCCTGGAACTCGCGCTGGTACGCGGCGATCTGCTCGTCGAGGGTCGGCTCACTGTCGCCGGGGTTGTCGCCCATGGCCCGCAGTATGGCACGGGCCGCTTGGCATTGAAGTCCTTCGGTGTGTATTGTTTAGATCCTAACTTTAGCTTCGAAGTCTTCACTTCTAACTCCTAAGGCAGGTGAAAGTGACCAGGGCGATGGGCGCAGCGATGCGTCGGATCCAGGTGGGCAGCGCGCTGAGTTCGTTCGGCGTCGGGTTCACGGTCCCGTTCCTCTATGTGTACGTCGCTGAGGTGCGAGGTCTGGGGGCCGGAGCGGCGGGCATCGTGCTCGCCGCCTTCGCCATGGCCGCTCTGGTCGTCCTGCCGTTCACGGGGCGGGCCATCGACCGCCGCGGTCCGGTGCCCGTCCTGGTCGTCGCCACGCTGGTGGCGGCGGTCGGTGCCCTCGGGCTCGGGCTCGCCGGCAGTCAGACGACCGCGATCCTGTCGGCGGCGGTGCTCGGTGCGGGCACCGCGGTGATCCAGCCGGCGCTCGCCACGATGATCGTGTGGACGTCCACGCCGGAGACCCGTACGCGCGCCTTCGCCATGCAGTTCTTCCTGCAGAACCTCGGCCTGGGCATCGGCGGGCTCATCGGCGGTCAGATCGTCGACGAGAGCCACCCGTCGAGCTTCACGCTGCTCTTCGGTATCGAGGCTGTGATGTTCCTGGTACTCGCCGGGGTCGTGGGTTTCGTGCGGATGCCGTACGCGCCTGCGATCGGCGGGGCGGTGCCGAAGGGTGGCTCCGGGACGGGCGGCGGGCTGCGGGCGCTGTTCCGGCACCGGGCGATGGTGCAGCTGTGCGTCCTCGGGTTCGTGCTGTTCTTCGCCTGCTACGGGCAGTTCGAGTCGGGCCTTAGCGCGTACGGCATGGAGGCGGCCGGGATCTCCCCATCGACGCTGGGCATCGCGCTCGCCGCCAACACCGCGATGATCGTGGTCGCGCAGTTCGCGGTCCTGAAGTTCGTCGAGCGGCGCAGGCGGTCCCGGGTGATCGCTGCGGTCGGGCTCGTGTGGGCGATCGCGTGGCTCGCCGCCGGGTACGCGGGTGTGGGGCACGGCAGTCAGGCCATGGCGACGGCCGCGTTCATCTCGACGTACGCGCTGTTCGGTCTCGGTGAGGCGATGCTGTCGCCGACCGTGGCCCCGCTGGTCGCCGATCTGGCGCCGGCCGGGATGGTCGGGCAGTACAACTCGGCTTTCGCGCTGGTCAAGCAGCTCGCTCTGGCCGTCGGTCCGGCGGTCGGCGGGCCCATGGGGGCCGCGCTGCACGGTCCGTACATCGTGACGTTCGTGCTGTTCTCGCTGGGGATCACGTTCCTCGCGGTGCGGCTCGGACGGCATCTGTCGCCCGTGCAGGACCAGCCGTCGCTGGCGAAGAGCCGGATCGTGGCGGAGGGCGGGGCGTCGGCAGAACCGGTGCACGCGGCCGCGTCCGTCTGAGGCTCCGTCCGGGTTACGGGGTCCGCGGCAGGGCGAATTCGCACCAGACCGCCTTGCCGCCGCCCGGGGTGCGCCGGGAGCCCCAGTTCGAGGCGATCGTGGCGACGATGGCGATGCCCCGGCCCGCCTCGTCGGCGGGTTCGGCGCGGCGGCGGCGCGGGAGGTGGTCGTCGCCGTCGGTGACCTCGATGATCAGTCGGCGGTCGGTGCGGCGGAGCCTGAGGCGCATGGGCGGGGTGCCGTGCTGCAGCGAGTTGGTGACGAGTTCGCTGGCGGCCAGGACGCCCAGGTCGTGCAGCTCCGGTGAGAAACGCCAGCTGGCGAGCACGCCCGAGGCGAAGGCACGCGCGCGTGGGGCCGCTTCGACGCCGCCGAGGAGTTCCAGGGCTGCGTTGCGGAACAGCTCTCCGTCGGGTCCCGTGCGCGCCGGGTGCTGGAGGACGAGGACGGCCACGTCGTCGTCGTGGTCCGCGGTGACGCCTGCCGCGCGGATGAGGCGGTCGCACACGACCTGGGGCGTGCCGGTGGCGCCGGCGAGCGCGCGCTCCAGGGCCGCGACGCCCTCGTCGATGTCCTCGTCCCTGCGTTCGACCAGGCCGTCGGTGTACATGACGGCGGTCGATCCGGGGCCGAGCGGCACCGATCCCGAGGCGTGCAGCCAGCCGCCGGTGCCGAGCGGGGGTCCGGTGGGCTCTTCCGCGCGGTGGATCGTGCCGCTCTCGTCGCGTACGAGGATGGGGAGGTGGCCGGCCGACGCGTACACGAGGCGGCCCTCGTTCGGGTCGTGGACCGCGTAGACGCAGGTGGCGATCTGGTTGGCGTCGATCTCGATGGCGAGGCCGTCGAGGAGCTGGAGCACCTCGTGCGGCGGCAGGTCGAGGCGGGCGTAGGCGCGGACGGCGGTGCGCAGCTGGCCCATGACGGCGGCGGCACGCACCCCGCGGCCCATGACATCACCGATGACGAGTGCGGTGCGGCCGCCGCCGAGGGTGATCACGTCGTACCAGTCGCCGCCGACCGCGGCCTCGGTGCCGCCCGGCTGATAGGTGGCCGCGATGCGCAGGTCGTCGGGCTGTTCCAGCTCCTGGGGCAGGAGGGAGCGCTGGAGGGTGACGGCGGTCTCGCGCTGGCGACGCTCGCTGGCGCGCAGCCGCTCGGCGGCCTCGGCGTGGTCGGTGACGTCCGCCGCGAAGACCAGCACACCGGAGCCGCCCGCCCCTTCGTGTGCACCCTCTGCGCCGTCGGCCGGCACCGTCAGGGGTGTGCAGGTGAACGTGTACGAGCGGCCGCCGGCCACCTTGCGGGACTTGACCGTGCGCGGCTTGCCGCTGCGCAGGACCTGGTCGAGCAGCGGCAGCAGGCCGAGTTCCTCCAGCTCGGGCAGCGCCTCGCGCGCGGGTGCGCCGATGGGGCGGTCGCCGAAGGCCGCGACGTACGCGTCGTTCACGTACGCGATGCGGTGGTCGGGGCCGTGGACGAGGGCGACGAGGGCGGGGATGCGGTCGAGGACCTCGCGTGCGGGCAGTTCGTCGACGCCGGCGGCGGGCGTGGGCGCGTCGCTGTCGGAAGCGTGTTCGTGGCGGGCGGCGGGCACGGCGCCTTCCCCTCGCTGGCTTTGGGAGACGCCATGGTCGGACCGCGCTGCCGCGCGGCGCTGCGTTCCGGGGAGCCGGGCGCTCCAGCGCGTGAAGTTCACTGTGGGGAAAGCCTCGTGAGGTCGGGTGGGGGCTCCCCTGCCCGGCCGGGGCCGGGAGCAGCGGGGAAGGGCAACGTGGCGGTCGGTCCGCCCACGGTCTGGGGCCGGCCGGGGTCATGGACCAGTCTGACCGACCGGACTGACATCCGTCAGACGCCGGTCCTTGAGGGGGAGTTCCCGGGTCCGGTCAGGTCGACCCCTTCGGGTCCCGCGGCGGGTTCGCCGGGGGGCTGCCGGGCGGGTTTCCCCCGGCCGCGAGTTCGAACTCGGCACGCGGGCGTTCGAGCGAGCCGAGGGAGACGATCTCGCGCTTGAAGAGCCCGGAGAGTATCCATTCGCTCAGGACACGGGCCTTCCGGTTCACGGTCGGCACCCGGCTCAGGTGGTAGACGCGGTGCATGAACCAGGCAGGGTAGCCCTTCAGCCTGCGCCCGTAGACGTGGGCGACACCCTTGTGCAGGCCGAGCGAGGCGACGGAGCCGGCGTATTCGTGCTCGTAGTCCGTCAGGGGCTCGCCGCGCAGGGAGGCCGCGATGTTGTCGCCGAGGACTCTGGCCTGGCGCACCGCGTGCTGGGCGTTGGGCGCGC
The DNA here is from genome assembly GCF_053607285.1 of Streptomyces sp. NPDC055140. NCBI lineage: Bacteria > Bacillati > Actinomycetota > Actinomycetes > Kitasatosporales > Streptomycetaceae > Streptomyces > Streptomyces sp. NPDC055140. The sequence goes on from NZ_JBSGTG010000005.1 coordinate 4,902, forward strand.
ATTCCTTGCCCTCCTCGCCGGCCGTGATGTCGGGGACCGCTGCCGCGTCGCCCGCTCCCCACGCGTGCGGGGCGCCGTCGACGGTGAGCTGGGCGGTGCATTTGAGGCGGCCGCGTTCGTCGCGCGGCAGGTCGGTCGCGGCGAGCACGGGGTGTGGTTTGACGCCCGCGGTCCACACGACGGTGCGGGTCGGGAAGCGGGAGCCGTCGTCGAGGACGGCGACCCGGTCCTCGCAGGATTCGAGCCGCGTCCGCAGGCGTACGTCGATGTTGCGGCGGCGCAGTTCGCTGACGGTGTAGCGGCCCATCTCCTCGCCGACCTCGGGGAGGATGCGGTCGCTGGCCTCGACGAGGATCCATTTCAGGTCGTCCGCGGTGACGTTGTGGTAGTAACCCGCGGCGTAGCGGGCCATGTCCTCGAGTTCGCCGAGCGCCTCCACACCGGCGTAACCGCCCCCTACGAAGACGAAGGTGAGGGCCGCGTCGCGGATGGCGGGGTCGCGGGTCGAGGAGGCGATGTCCAGCTGTTCGATGACGTGGTTGCGCAGCCCGATGGCCTCTTCGACGGTCTTGAAGCCGATGCCGTGGTCGGCGAGTCCCGGCACGGGCAGGGTGCGCGAGACGGAGCCGGGGGCCAGGACGAGTTCGTCGTACGTGATCTCGACGGCGCCCGTGCCCTCCTCCTCGGTGGCCAGGGTGGTGAACGTGGCGCTGCGCTTGCTGTGGTCGACGGACGTGACCTCGCCGACGATGACGCGGCAGCGGCCGAGGACGCGGCGCAGCGGCACGACGACGTGGCGGGGCGAGATGGATCCGGCGGCGGCCTCGGGCAGGAACGGCTGGTAGGTCATGTACGGGTCGGGGGTGACGACGACGATCTCGGTCCGGCCGCTTCTCAGTTCCGGTTTGAGTTTCTGCTGGAGGCGCAGGGCGGTGTACATCCCGACATAGCCGCCCCCTACGACGAGGACGCGCGTACGCGGGACTTCCGGGGCCGTCCCCCGGGGAGAAGCAGTCTTCGGCATCGGCACCACCCCATGACGCATCGGCCACTTGAGTTTGTCCACAGCCCCGGCAAATTGTGTGACCGTCGCTTACGCCGGCCGCCGGGTGGGCGAATTGCCGGAGTCCGGGACATATCCGCAGGTCAGCACCTATGTAGCGGGTGAGGTGTGGGGGTGCAATCGTGGCGGAATCGCCGCGTACTCCGTTCGGGGGGCGCTCCGTGCGGAACCTGCCCCTTCTGAATTGACTCCGGCTCAACTATGTTCGTGTGCTGTCGGGGTGTCGGGGGATGCGCTGACGGATCCGTCGGACGGATCCGTGGAACTGGCCTGTTCCTCACGCTCCGGTTACCGATGGCGGGGAGAGTCTCCGGGGGGAGACGTCATTACCGGGGGAACACATATGCACATTCAGGACTCTCAATGGACTTCGACGGCTTCCGCTTCGGCCGTGGCCGGCGGACCGGCCGCCGCGGGCGGTAGCGGTCGTGGCGCGGGCGACAGTTCGCGTGCGGCGCCGCTGCGGGTGGATGCCCAGCGCAATCTGGAGCACGTCCTGCGCGCGGCGCGCGAGGTCTTCGGCGAGCTGGGGTACGGCGCGCCGATGGAGGACGTGGCGAGGCGGGCCCGGGTCGGTGTCGGCACGGTGTACCGGCGCTTCCCGAGCAAAGACGTACTGGTGCGGCGCATAGCCGAGGAGGAGACCTCCCGGCTGACCGACCAGGCGCGGGCCGCCCTCGGCCAGGAGGACGAGCCGTGGTCGGCGCTGTCGCGCTTCCTGCGCACGTCCGTCGCCTCCGGCGCGGGGCGGCTGCTGCCTCCGCAGGTGCTGCGCGTCGGCGTCGCCGACGAGCCGGCCGACGCGGCGGGCGCGGTCCGGGACGAGACGCGGGTTCCGCAGCAGCGGCACGCCGTCGTCCCGCCCGACCTGCGTCTCGTGGAGCAGCGCACGTCCCCGGTCACCGAGGGCCTACCGGCGGACGACGCGGGCGCCGCGGAACTGCTCGACGTCGTCGGGCAGCTCGTGGACCGGGCGCGCGCGGCGTCGGAGCTCCGCGAGGACGTGACGGTGGCGGACGTGCTGCTGGTCATCGCCACGGCGGCGCCTTCGCTGCCGGACGCCGCACAGCAGGCCGCGGCGTCGTCGCGACTTCTGGACATCCTGCTCGAAGGGCTGCGGTCGCGGCCCGCGTAGGGGCGGGCGGCACCGCGTAGGGCTGGGCTCGGCGAAGGCGCGACAGGCGTGGGGACGGCCGTGGGTGACGCGTGTGCGTCGCGCGCGGCCAACTCCCGTTTTTGGCACTCTCGTTGATCCCTACCCGTACGAGTGAAAGCTAGTACTTCGTTGTACGAGGTTTCCCCGGATGAGTGGTTGACGGGCACTGGTAGGCGGTGCGGACCACCCGTGTGGCACTCTTTCCCGCGTGTTCGGGTCTGAGTGTGCAGTCGGGGGCTTTCCGCGATGAGCGTTGACGGGCGGGACGAGCCACTCGAGAGCAGTGGTGCGGGCGACACCGAGACCGGTGGGCTGCCCGCGCGGCAGGTGCCGAGCCAGGGAGGTCCGCTCCGGGACCGGGCACCGGACTCCGCACCCTCCGAGCCGTCAGCCCCCGCGGACCCCTCCGCCGCCCCGGGTGAGGACCACTCCGGCCTGAGCGTGCCACAGCAGCGGGAGCACGGCGTGGACGCCGGAACCCCCGTCCTGCCGCCCCTGCGGGAAACGACCTCGGCGGACGCCGACCTGATCACCCGTATGCGGTCCGGCGACGACACCGCGTACGAGGAGCTGTACCGCCGGCACTCGAGCGCCGTCCACCGTTACGCACGCACCTGCTGCCGGGACGGGCACACCGCCGACGACCTCACGGCCGAGGTGTTCGCGCGCATGCTTCAGGCCGTGCGCGGCGGCAGCGGGCCCGAGCACGCGGTGCGCGCCTATCTGCTGACCACCGTGCGCCGCGTCGCCGCGGGCTGGACGAAGTCCGCGAAGCGTGAGCACCTGGTCGAGGACTTCGCGGTGTTCGCGCAGCAGGCCGCCCGCTCCAGCGAGGTCTCCGACGGCGACACGCTGGATCTCGGCGCCGACGTCCGCGCGATGCACGAGGCCGAGCAGTCCATGGCCATGCAGGCCTTCCGGTCCCTGCCCGAGCGCTGGCAGGCCGTCCTGTGGCACACGGAGGTCGAGGACGAGTCGCCCAGCGAGGTCGCCACGCTCTTCGGGCTCGACGCCAACGGCACGCGCGTGCTGGCCAAGCGCGCCCGCGAGGGCCTCAAGGAGGCGTACCTCCAGGCCCATGTGAGTACCACCCTCACCCAGGACGAGGAGTGCGCGCGCTACGCCGACCGGCTCGGCGCTTACGCCCGCGGCAGCCTGCGCACCCGGGCCGAACGCGGTCTGCGCAAGCACCTGGAGGAGTGCGCCAAGTGCCGGCTCGCCGCCGGTCAGATCAAGGAAGTCGCCGGCGGGATCCCCGGTGTCGTGCCGGTCGCGGTCATCGGCTGGTTCGGTGCCGCCGGATACGCGAAGGTGGTCGCGCTCATCGGGGGCGGCGCCGCGAGTGCGGCGGGCGCCGGTGCGGCGGCCGCGGCGGGCGGCAGTTCCGGAGGGGCCGCGGGCGGTGGCGCCGCGGCGTCCGAGGGGCTCGGCGCGCCCGTGAAGGCGGGAATCGCGGCCGGTGTGGTCGCGGCGGGCGTGGCCGTGGCGGTGGCGATCGCCCTCGCGGGTGACCCGCAGAAGCCCAAGCCGGAGGCGCACAAGGAGAAGCCGGCGGTCTCGCAGCCCATCACTCCGCCGAAGCCGACGCCTCCCCCGAAGCCGCAGCCCGAGCCGCCGGCCCCGCAGCCGCCCCCTCCCCCCGAGCCCGCGCCGAAGCCGACCCCCACCCCGAAGCCGGCGCCCAAACCCACCCCCAGACCCACACCCAAGCCCACGCCTCCGAAGCCGACGCCCAAGCCCACTCCGAAGCCCACGCCTCCCCCGCCGCCCGCCCCGGCCGTCTACCAGCTCAACCAGCTGTCGTACGGCGGACTCGGCGACGGCACCAAGCCGGAGATCCGGCCCGGCGAGAGCAGTTGGGTGTGGCAGCGATGGGGCCTGCGTGTCGCGGACAAGGAGTACGCGAACGGGGTCACGGTCCACGCGAACTCCTCCGTGACCATCGACCTCAACCGCAGCTGCACCGCGTACGACGCCGTCGCCGGTGTCGACGACATGACGCTCGGCACGGGAGCCATGCGGTTCTCGGTGTACGCGGACGGGGTGCGGCTGTGGAAGTCGCAGGTCCTCAGGGGCGGGGACCCGGCCGTTCCGGTTCATGTGAATCTCGCGGGACGCAAGGCGATCCGGCTGGTCACGGAGCCGCGGACGAACTTCGACTCCCTCGCGGTCGGGGACTGGGCCGAGTCCCGCTTCACCTGCCGGTGAGCGGCCCGGTCAGAGCGTGAGCGGCCCTAGTCGAAGTGGCGGACGCGTTCCGTCAGGAACGTGACCGCCTCGGCCGCCGTGTGCCCTGCCCCCGCGGCGCGCGCGTCGGCGTACTTGTCGGCGCCCAGCGCGGCGACCGCCTCCGCCTCCAGCGCCTCGATCTCGGCGCGTTCGGGCTGGGGCCGCTCGGAAACACCGCGCCAGCCGTCGGACGCGGCCACCACCCGCACCGCGCCCTCCGTGTCGCCCAGCTGGGCCAGGAAGATCGCCCCGCGGCCCGCGAGGTCCGCGTTGACACTCTCCGCGCAGCGGTTCTCGACCGCGTACCGCAGGGCCTCCGTGAGGACCGCGAGGCCGCGCGCGGGCCCCGACTCGGCCGCCGTGATCCGCGCGTCGACACCGCCGACGAGCGCCGTGAACTGCGGTGGCGGGGTGCCCCGCGACGACTCCGTGGCCGCGTCGTCGCACAGCGCGCGGGCCCGCGCCACCTCGCCGTCCTCCACCGCCATCAGAGCGTTCAGGAGCAGCACGTACGCGTGGGGATCCGGCACCCCGTACCGGTCGGCCTCCCCGATCGCCTCGGTCAGGAGCTTGCGCGCCGCGTCGCGTTCGCCGGAGCGGTAGGCGATCTCGCCGAGCCGGGCGATGAGGAACGGCGCCTCCGCGTACGCGCCGACCTCGTAGGCGAGGCGCAGTGCCTCCTCGAACTCGCCCTTAGCCTCGTCGAACCGGCTGCGCGCGACGGCCGCCTCACCGGCTGCGCTGCACACCTGGGCGCGCATCCACCGGTCCCCGACGCGGCGGCTGATGGTCCGCAGCTCGGCGACGTCGTCGTCGACGCCCGTGAGGTTGCCCGGCCCGTCTACGGCCGTGTGCGTACGGAACATCAGGGTGACGCCGATCTCCCACGCGCCGCCGTACACACGGCAGTTGGCGACGGCCTGGTCGAGGGCGGTCCTGACGTCCTCCGGATTGTCCAGGAAGTGCACGGTGAACGGCCAGATGATGCCGGGGAAGCGGGCACCCGCGGGCCCGGGCCGAGCGAAGGCGTCGCGCACCCGCATGAGGTACTCCCGGTCGGCCTCCCCCCGCAGGGCGCTCTCGGGCAGGGTCTGGGCCACGAAGAAGATGTGCAGCAGCCGCAGCTCCATGAGCCGCCAGTACAGGGGGTCGTCCTCGTCCGCCAGATCGCCCACCACCGGGAACGTCCGGCCGTCGCGCGGGGGAACCCGGCAGTCGGACGGGGACGGGCGCTCCGGGCGGGGCGTCGGGAGCAGCTCCCGCAGGATGTGACCGATCCACTCCGCTCCCTCTCTGCGGTAATTACGCAGCCACCAGAACCAGCCGGTGGAGAGGGCGAGTTCGACCGCGGACTCCGTGTCGCCGGTGACCGTGGAGCGGTGAAGCGCGGCGCGGAGGTTGTCGAGCTCCGTCTCCAGGCGCTCGATCCAGGGGAGTTGTTCGGCGGAGCGCAGGAGCGGGTCGGCCTTCTCGACGAGGGCGCGGAAGTAGGCGACGTGGCGCCGCTCGGCCTCGGTGCGGACCTGTGGTGTCTCGGCGGCGCGCTCGGTCGCGTACTCGTGGATCGTCTCCAGCATCCGGTACCGCATGCTGCCGTCGCCCGGGGTGGCCACCAGGAGGGACTTGTCGACGAGCGCGCCGATCAGGTCGGATGCGGGTCCGGTGCAGACAGCCTCCGCGGCCTCCAGGTCCCAGCCGCCGGCGAAGACGGACGCCTCGCGCAGGACCGTGCGCTCCTGCTCGTCGAGGAGGTCCCAGGACCAGTCGACGACGGCGCGCAGGGTCTGCTGGCGGGGCAGTACGGTGCGGCTGCCGCTGGTCAGCAGGCGGAAGCGGTCGTCGAGCCGGTCCGCGATCTGGCGGGGGCTGAGGAGTCTGAGGCGGGCCGCGGCCAGCTCGATGGCGAGCGGCAGGCCGTCGAGGCGGCGGCAGATCTCGGCCACGGCCTCGGGGTCGCCGGTGACGTCGAAGTCGGGGCGCACGGCGCGGGCGCGCTCCGCGAACAGGCGGTGCGCGGGGTCGGGCGGCAGGGGTTCGACGGGGCGCACGGACTCGCCGGGCACGCCCAGAGGTTCGCGGCTGGTGGCGAGGACCGTGAGGCCGGGGCAGTGAGTGAGGAGGGTCTCGGCGAGCGCGGCCGCCGCGCCGATGACGTGTTCGCAGTTGTCGAGGATCAGGAGCAGGCTGCGCGCGGCACAGTGTTCGACGAGCAGCGCCACAGGGTCGTCCTGCGGCGCCGTGTGCTCGCTGGTCATCAGGACGGTCTCGCGCAGGCCGAGGGCGCTGACGACGGCGCCGGCCACGGCCTCGGGCTGGTCCAGCGGGGCGAGCTCGGCGAGCCAGGCGCGGGGGTGTTCGGCGGCGGCTTCCTCGGCGAGGCGGGTCTTGCCGGAGCCGCCGGGGCCGGTGAGGGTGACGAGGCGGGCCGCTCGCAAGTCACCACGGATGGCCCCGAGTTCGGGCTCCCTGCCTACGAACGAGTTGAGGCGTGGCCGCAGATTGCCGTCGCGCTGCGGCTGCCGGGGTGGCGCCGGGCGGCCGGAGTCGCGGGCGGGGTCGAGCAGGTCGGCGTACAGGGCGGCCAGTTCGGGTCCGGGGTCCGCGCCGAGGCCGTCGGCGAGGGTGCGGCGGGACGCCTCGTAGGCGGCGAGCGCGTCGGCGCCGCGGCCCGCGTCGCGCAGGGCGCGGATGAGCAGGGCGTGCAGCGGCTCGTCGTACGGGTGAGCGTGCGTGAGTTCGGTCAGCTCCGGTACGGCGTCTGCGGCGCGGCCGAGTTGCAGATCGGCCGCCACGCGCGCGCGTACCGCTTCGAGGCGCTGAGCCTCGGGGCGGGTCGCGGCGGTGCGGTCGGCGAGGTCGGCGAGTGCCGGGCCGCGCCACAGGGCGAGCGCGTCGCCCAGGGCGCGGGAGGCGGTCGCCGGGTCGTGGGCGGCGAGGGCGGCCGTGCCCTCGCGGACGAGGCGCTCGAAGACGTACAGGTCCACGTCCTCGGGGCGGGCGGCGAGGCGGTAGCCGCCGCCTGCCTCCGAAGTGACGGCGTCCTTGCCGAGGGCGCGGCGGAGCCGGCCGACGAGGGCCTGGAGGGCGGCGGTCGCGTCGGCCGGTGGCTCGTCGGCCCATACGTCGTCGATGAGCGCGTCCGCGGGGGCGGTTCGGCCCGCGTGCAGCGCGAGCGACGTGAGCAGGGAGCGCAGCCGCTGTCCGCCCACGGGCAGGGGGGTGCCTTGATCGTCGTACGCCTCGGTGATGCCCAGAATTCGGTACCGCACGGGTCCATTCTCACGGGTGGGGCGGCCTCAGTCGCGCGGATTCCGGTTCGGGGGTGCTGGGGGTGCGGCTCTTCAGCGCCCGGCGCCCAGCGCGCCCCGCTGCGGTGCGACGCTCCCCGTCGGGACGGCGCGCTGGCGGGCCGGGGTGCCGGTCCAGCAGGTGCCGCGGCGGGCGATGAGGCGGCGCAGCCAGAGTTCGAGGGAGACCAGGTCGGCGAGGCCGTCCAGCGGCAGGGGTTCGCCGTCGGCCGCCGCGCGCAGGGCCTTGCGGACGACGCGGGCCTCGATCAGGCCGGTCTGGGCGAGGAGCGGGGTGTCGAAGAGCTGGATGAGGTGGTCGGCGGAGACGCGCAGGCCGGTGCGGGCGGCCGCGGCGGACGACGCGTGCGAGGGCGCGCCCCAGCCGGCGGGGAGTTCGCTGACGCCGGCGCCTTCGAGGACGGCGCGCAGGATGTCGGCGCGGGCGCCGGGCCGCACGCGGAGCGCCTCGGGCAGGGCGCGGGAGGCGCGGACGACCTGGTTGTCGAGGAAGGGGGCGTGCAGGCGCTGAAAGCGGACCTCGGCGGCCTGTTCGAGGACGCGCAGGTCGGCCGCGTGGCGGGCGAGCGCGGCGCGGGCCCGGAACGCGCCGGGCCGCTGCCCCGGTCCTGGCCCCGGACGCGTCACGCCGTCCTGGAGGCGAACCGATACTTCAGCGAGGGCCTCTCCCGTCAGCCAGCGCGCGGCGGGCCCCGGTCTCGCCCACGCGAGAGCCGCGAGCGATGCGCCGACCGCGCCCGCCTCGCCGCCCGGATCCTCGAAGTTCCGCTGCAACAGCCGCTCCGCAAGGCTTTCGACGCCCGCCCTGTACGGCGTGCGGGCCAGTTTGCGCGCCGCGCCGTACACGCGCGCGGGCACCAGCACGGAGCCGCCGTCCGCCTTGGCGAGCGCGGCGACCGGCTTGACCATGTGGCGCCGGCGCCGGTCCATGAGGAGGTCGGCGAGGCGGGCCGGGTGCGCGTCGAGGACCTGGCGGGCGCCGTAGCCGGTGAAGTGGTCGGCGCTGCCCGACAGGAGGCGCGCGCGGTGGCGGGCGGCGGTGATCAGGGAGGGTCCGGGCTCGTCGGTGAGCGGGCCGTCCAACTCGGCGTAGGGGAGCGCCTCTTCGCCCGCGGTGACGACGACGTGGTGCAGTCGCGGGTTCGCGGCGATGGCGCCCGCGCGCTGGAGTTCGGCCTCGCGTCCTTCGGCGCCCGCGGACAGGTCGTTGAAGGTGACGGCGAGGAGGCGCTCGCCCGCGCCCGTGCCGTGGCCGAGGACCGTGCCGGGCAGCCCGGGCAGGCCGGCCGCGAGCAGCGCGAGTGTTCCGGACGCGGGTCCTCCGGAGAGGTCGGCGCCGATGCCGGGCACGGGCATGCCGCGGGCCGCGCGCCGCTCGGCGGGGCCCATGCCGGGGACGGGCCCCGGGTCGATGTCGGCGCCGGGGACGTGCCGGGGCGCGGCGAGCCGGGCGCGTACGGCCTCGACGAGCGCGTCGCGCAGGGCGTCGACCGCGCCGGCCGGGTCGACGGAGGGCGCGGCGACGGCGAGCGACGCGACCGGTTCGTAGCCGGCGATCTCGCGGGCACCGGCGCGCAGGATCAGCGCGTGGCCCGGCGGGATGCGACGTACGCCCTGGTACGGCGTCGAGTCGTGCAGGGCCTCGGGCACGTCGGGGGCGGCGAGCAGGGCGGCGAGATGGCCGATGTCGAGGTGGGCCTCGATGAGGTCGGCGAGCGGCAGGGCGGCCGTCGCGTACGCGGTGCCGCCGGCCCAGGGCGTGTAGAACACGGGCCGTGCGCCCGCGAGATCACCGGCGACCATGAGGCGCCTGCCGACCTGGACGACGGCGGTGTAGCTGCCGGACCAGGCGGTGAGGTGGCGCAGAGCGCCCCCGCGCGCGGCGAACAGGCCGACCCGCAGCTGCTCGTCGGTGGCGCCGCAGATGCCGAGTACGGCGATACGGGTCTGCTCGTCGGCGCTGACGATCCTGACCTCGTCCGGGCGCCAGTCGCCGACCGCCCACAGCGGATCGGGGTCGCCCCACAGGAGCTGGGAGCCCACGGGGTGGACGGTCTCCCCGTCGGGTCCGGTCGAGCCCGCGGACCCGAACCGCACGGGCCCGGCGGCGGTACTGCTCCACCCCACCAACCACCGCATCGCCGCCTCCACAGGTTGTGGACAGAACCTCGTCAGAAGGAATCAGAGGAAATCACAGGAACAGAGTCCCCATGCTGCCACGAAGGAGGCGTACGGGAGAGGCGACCGGGCGGCACATGCGCCACCGAATGCGCCCCTTTTGAGCGGTAGTTGAACCCCCCGATGGCCGCTCGGGGGCATCGGTGACGCCGTACGGCACCGTCGATATTCGGCCAAATCGACTGTGGATGGCCAGACCTGTGCACACCACATCGGCCACGGCGCGCAACGCACGGTCCGGGAGGCGCCCTTCACCTCCCGGACCGGTCCGCCGCCCGCGGGGATGAAGGCGGCGGTATCCCCCAGCCCGCTGGATCCAGTACAGCGGGCCGACCCACGCACCATCATGGAAGCGCTCCCCCCCATGGCCGCAGAAGAGCGCACGCACAGGCGCACGGCCACACGGGCGGAGCACACCGTGACGGCGCCGCCCCGGGCACGTACTCCCGTACGGACAATATTCCCGCCATCCGGAACTATGCCCCTTAACGCTTGGGATCCGGCGAACTACGCTGGGTGTACGAATGCCGCGCGGTTATGCCACCGCGGCAGCCGGCTGTGTCGAGGGGTGGCGCATGTCCAGGGAGCAACGCGGGCCGAACGAGAAACTCGGCACCGTTCTCGCCCTCGCGGGAATCAGCAACGCAGGCCTGGCGCGGCGCGTCAACGACCTTGGCGCCCAACGCGGTCTGACGCTGCGCTACGACAAGACCTCGGTGGCCCGCTGGGTCTCCAAGGGCATGGTGCCGCAGGGTGCGGCGCCGCACCTCATCGCCGCCGCCATCGGCCAGAAGCTGGGCCGGCCCGTGCCGCTGCACGAGATCGGCCTGGCGGACGCGGACCCCGCGCCCGAAGTGGGCCTCGCCTTCCCGCGCGACGTGGGGGCGGCGGTGAAGTCGGCGACGGAGCTGTACCGCCTCGACCTCGCGGGCCGCCGCACGGGCGGCGGCATCTGGCAGTCGCTGGCCGGATCCTTCGCGGTGAGCGCGTACGCGACGCCCGCGTCTAGATGGCTGATAACGCCGGCCGACTCGTCGGTCGCACGCGACGCGCCCCCGCTGGAGAGCGGCGGGGACAACACGCCCCAGAAGGTCGGTCACAGCGACGTCCAGAAGCTGCGTGAGGCGGCCGAGGACGCGCGGCGCTGGGACTCCAAGTACGGGGGCGGCGACTGGCGTTCGTCGATGGTCCCCGAGTGCCTGCGGGTCGAGGCGGCCCCGCTGCTGCTCGGCGCGTACTCGGACGACGTCGGGCGCGCCCTGTTCGGGGCGAGCGCCGAACTGACGCGCCTGGCCGGGTGGATGGCGTTCGACACGGGCCAGCAGGAGGCGGCGCAGCGCTACTACATCCAGGCGCTGCGGCTCGCGCGCGCGGCGGCGGACGTGCCCCTGGGGGGCTACGTGCTGGCGTCGATGTCGCTCCAGGCGACGTACCGCGGGTTCGGCGACGAGGGGGTGGACCTGGCGCAGGCCGCCCTGGAGCGCAATCGCGGGCTCGCCACCGCCAGGACGATGAGCTTCTTCCGGCTCGTGGAGGCACGCGCACACGCGCGCGCCGGTGACGCGCACGCCGCGGGGGCCGCGCTGCGGGCCGCGGAGGGCTGGCTGGAGCGGGCGCGCGACGGGGACCTCGACCCGTCATGGCTCGGCTTCTACTCGTACGACCGCTTCGCCGCCGACGCCGCCGAGTGCTACCGCGATCTGAAGGCACCCCGCCAGGTGCGGCGCTTCACGGAGCAGGCCCTGTCGAAGCCCACGGAGGAGTTCGTGCGTTCGCACGGGTTGCGCCTCGTGGTGTCGGCGGTCGCCGAGCTGGAGTCGGGGAACCTGGACGCGGCGTGCGAGCAGGGCACGCGCGCGCTGGAGGTGGCCGGGCGGATCTCGTCGGCCCGGACCACCGAGTACGTGAAGGACCTGCTGCACCGCCTCGAGCCGTACGGGGACGAGCCGCGCGTGGTGGAGCTGCGGGAGAGGGCGAGGCCGCTCCTGATGGCCCCGGCGTAGGGCAGCGGTGTGAAGGAACCGGTGCAGCCGAACGTATACCGCCCGGGTTTGAACGCGTTGTCAGTGGCGCAGTGCAGTATCGGGGGCGGGAGGTGAGGCACGGTGATGACGAGCGGGCACGACTGCGACGTGCTGGTGATCGGCGGCGGGATCGTCGGTCTGTCGACGGCGTACGCCCTCACGCGCGCGGCACCGGGCACCCGTGTGACCGTCCTGGAGAAGGAGCACGGCCCCGCCAGACACCAGACGGGGCGTAACAGCGGGGTCATCCACAGCGGCGTGTACTACCGCCCCGGCTCGCTCAAGGCGCGCTTCGCGGTGCGGGGCGCGGCCGAGATGGTCGAGTTCTGCGCGGAGCACGGCATCGCGCACGAGGTCACCGGCAAGCTGATCGTGGCCACCGAGCGCGATGAGCTGCCCCGCCTGCACTCCCTGGTCCAGCGCGGCCGGGAGAACGGGATTCCGGTGCGGGAGCTCGGCCCCGCCCAGATCGGCGAGTACGAGCCGTATGTGCGCGGCCTCGCGGCGATCCACGTGGGCACGACGGGCGTCGCCGACTACGTGTCCGTGGCGCGGTATCTCGCCGAGGCCTCGGGCGCGGACATCCGGTACGGCGCGGAGGTGGTGCAGATCGACCGTCGCGCGGAGCGTGGCGTCGCGGTGCGCACGGCCGCCGGGGACGTCGTCCGCGGGCGCGTCCTGGTGAACTGCGCGGGGCTGCACTGCGACCGGATCGCCCGGCTCGCGGGGGACGACCCCGGCATGCGGATCGTCCCCTTCCGGGGTGAGTACTTCGAGCTGGCCCGCCCCGAGCTGGTGCGCGGCCTGGTCTATCCGGTGCCGGACCCGGCGTTCCCCTTCCTCGGGGTCCATCTCACGCGTGGCATCGACAAGGGCGTGCACGTCGGACCGAACGCGGTGCCGGCGCTGGCCCTCGAGGGCTACGACTGGTCGACGGTCAGACCGCGCGAGCTCGGCGCCACGCTGGCCTGGCCCGGCTCCTGGCGGATAGCGCGCCGGCACTGGCGGTACGGGGCCGGGGAGCTGCGGCGCTCGGTGTCCCGGGACGCTTTCACGTCGGCGGTGCGCAGGCTGCTGCCCGCGGTGACCGCGGACGACCTGGTGCCCGCGCCCGCAGGCGTCCGGGCGCAGGCGGTCCTGCGGGACGGGACCCTGGTCGACGACTTCCTGTTCCGCGAGGCCCCGCGCACGGTGCATGTGCTGAACGCGCCGTCCCCCGCGGCGACGGCCTCGCTCCCGATCGGCCGCGAGGTCGCCCGGCGGGCCCTGGCCGCGCTCGGGTCCTGAGCTCGGGCCCGGCTCGGGCCTGAAGCTCGGGCCCTGAGCTCGGACCCTGAGCTTGGGCCCCGGCCCGATCCGGCGTCTAAAATCGCCTCACTGTGTCTGAGTCACCCCGCACCCCCGAAACCCACACCCCTGAGGCCCCCGGTCCCGAAGCCTCCGGTCCCGTACGCGCCAAGGGCGAGCCGCGCTTCCCGGACGGGCCCGCGCCCGACCCCGCCGGTTCGCACTTCGAGCGGCGCATCCGCAGCTTCCAGCCCCGCCGCAGCCGCGTCACGACCGGCCAGGCGGACGCCCTCGAGCGGCTGTGGCCCCTGTGGGGCCTCGACATCGACGGTCAGCGCGTCCTCGACCTCCACGAGCTGTTCGACGGCAGGAAGCGCGTCGTCCTGGAGATCGGCTTCGGCATGGGCGAGGCGACGGCGCAGATGGCCGCCGACGACCCCGACACCGGCATCCTCGCGGTCGACGTGCACACCCCGGGCCAGGGCAACCTCCTGGGCCTCGCCGAGCGGAACAGCCTGACGAACGTACGGGTGGCGAACGGCGACGCGATCATCCTGCTCCGCGAGATGCTCCCCGCGGCCTCCCTCGACGGGCTGCGCGTCTACTTCCCCGACCCCTGGCCGAAGAAGCGCCACCACAAGCGGCGCCTGATCCAGCCGGAGTTCCTTAGCCTCGCCAAGGTCCCCCTCAAGCCGGGCGCCCTCGTGCACTGCGCGACCGACTGGGAGCCGTACGCCGAGCAGATGCTCGAAGTCCTGACCGAACATCCGGACTACGAGAACACGCAGGCCGACGGCGGATACGCGCCCCGGCCCGCGTTCCGCCCCCTCACACGCTTCGAGGGCCAGGGCCTGGACAAGGGCCATGTGGTCCACGACCTGCTCTTCCTGCGCGCGGAGCACGCTCCGCAGTCCCCGCCGGTCACCGCCGCGGACTGACACCCCGTCGCGGCCGGGCCCGTCCCTCGTTAGGGTCAACGCTGTGGCGACCTACCCCTCGTATCCGAATGCGTTTCCGCACGCGCAGCCCGGAGCAGGCGCTCCCGGGCCCGGCACGCTGCGGCATCCACGCTGGTGGGAGCGGAAGGCCGTGCACGCCTGGGCGCTCGTCTCGCTCCTCGCGCTCTCCGGCCTGGTGATCCTCGCTCTCGTGCGCGAACAGACCGGCACCGAGGGGTTCCTGGTCGGGCTCTGCCTCGCGGTCCTGCCCGTCCCGCTGCTGATAGCCGCGTTCCGCTGGCTGGACCGGGTCGCGCCCGGCCCCTGGCGGAACCTGCTGTTCTCGTTCGCCTGGGGCGCCTGCGCCGCCGCACTCATCGCGATCGTCGCCAACAGCTTCGCGACTCACTGGATCGCCACGAACTCGGCCGACCCCGCGAACGCCGACACCCTCGGCGCGACGGTCATAGCGCCCATCGTCGAGGAGTCCGCCAAGGCCTGCGCCGTCCTGCTCATCTTCCTGTTCCGCAGACGGGACTTCACCGGGATCGTCGACGGCGTCGTGATCGCCGGGGTCACCGCCACCGGTTTCGCGTTCACCGAGAACATCCTCTATCTGGGCAACGCCTTCGGCACCGACCAGCTGAACAGCGGCACCGGCATTGCCTCGGTGACCGCCGCCACCTTCTTCGTACGCATCGTCATGTCGCCGTTCGCGCACCCCCTGTTCACGGTGCTCACCGGCATCGGCTTCGGCGTCGCAGCGTGGACCGCGCCCGGCCGCGGGCCGGTGCGGCGCGTCCTGCTGCCCATCGCCGGACTGCTGCTCGCGATGGGCATGCACGCCACGTGGAACGGCTCGTCGGCGTTCGGCCGGTTCGGGTTCTTCGGGGTCTACGCGCTGTTCATGATGCCCGCGTTCGGGCTGCTGACCTGGCTCGCGATCGGGACCCGCCAGCGCGAACTGCGCACCGTGCGCTCCGAGCTGCCCGCATACGCGGCGGCCGGCTGGGTCGGCCCGGACGAGCCGTTCGCCCTCGGCTCGATGCGCGCCCGCCGCCTGGCCCGTGAGTTCGCGCAGCACCACGGCGGCAAGGAGACGGCCAAGGTCGTCGCCCAGTACCAGCAGTACGCGACGTCACTCGCGCTCCTGCGCCACCGCGGCCGGCGCGGCCGGGCCGGCACGGACTACGTCGTACGGGAACGGGAACTGCTCGACGAGCTGTGGGCGCGACGCCACGCGGCCCGCCCCGCCCTCGCCTACGCGGCCCGCGCCACCGCACGGCCCGTGTGGGTGCCGCCGATGTACGCGGGCCCGGTGTACGCGGGGCCGGTCGCCCACTTCCCCGCCCACAACGCCCACAACCCGTACCGCTACTGAGAACGCCTCCGGATCAGGCGGACGCCTCCGTGAGCTTCGAGAGCTCCGCGTCCGTCAGCTCCAGGTCGGCCACGGCCACCAGTGCCGGCAGCTGCTCCACGGTGCGGGCGGACGCGATCGGCGCTGCCACCGTCGGGCGGGACGCGAGCCAGGCGAGGGCGACCGTCGCGACCTCGGCGCCGTGCGCCTGCGCCACCTCGTCGAGGGCTTTGAGGACGCGCACACCGCGCTCGGTCTGCAGGTGCTTGCCCGCGCCCGCGGCCCGCGCGCTGTCGACCTCGGCGCCCGGCCGGTACTTGCCCGTGAGGAACCCGGCCGCCAGGGCGTAGTACGGGACGGCCGCGAGGCCGCTGCGCGAGGCGACCTCCTGGAGCCGGCCCTCGTAGGTGTCGCGCGAGACGAGGTTGTAGTGCGGCTGGAGGGCCGAGTAGCGGGCGAGGCCCTCGCGGTCGGAGAAGTCCAGGGACTCCTGGAGGCGCTCCGGGGTCAGGTTCGACGCGGCGATGGCGCGCACCTTGCCGGCCGTCACCAGCTCGTCGAGGGCCGCGATGATCTCCTCGACCGGCACGGACGGGTCGTCGAAGTGCGTGTAGTAGAGGTCGATGTAGTCGGTGCCGAGGCGGCGCAGGGACTCCTCGGCGGCGGACTTGATGGTTTTCGCGGACAGGCCCTTGAAGTCGGGGTGGGCGCCCACCTTGGTGGCGATGACGACATCGGAGCGGTTGCCGCGCGCGGCCAGCCACTTGCCGATGACGGTCTCGGACTCGCCGCCCTTGTTGCCCGGGACCCACGCCGAGTACGAGTCGGCCGTGTCGACGAAGTTGCCGCCCGCGGCGACGTACGCGTCGAGGACGGCGAAGGACTGGGTCTCGTCGGCGGTCCAGCCGAACACATTGCCGCCGAGGGAGAGCGGGAACACCTCGAGGTCTGACGAGCCAAGCTTGCGAAGAGAAGTCATGGCCTGCCAGAACACCGATATGGATCAAGATATTCCGGGCATGGCGGACCGGCGGTCCTGACGTCGGGGGGTTGCCGTCAGGACCGCCGGGGTGCGGAGGTTTACGAGCCTCAGATCGTCAGGCCGTTGGAGCGAAGCCACGGCGCGGGGTCGACCCCGGTCGCCTGGCCGCCGGGGTGAACCTCCAGGTGGAGGTGCGGCCCGGTCACGTTGCCGGTGGCGCCGACACGGCCGATGACGTCGCCGCTGGTCACCTTCTGGCCCGCGCTGACGTTGAGGGACGACTGGTGGCAGTACCAGAGCTCGGTGCCGTCCGGCAGCTCCAGGACGGTGCGGTAGCCGTACGCGCCCGCCCAGCCGGCCTCCTTGACCGTGCCGGAGTGGATCGCCTTCAGCGGCGTACCCGTCGGAGCGGCGAAGTCGAGACCCGTGTGGTAGCCGGAGGACCACATCGAGCCGGGCTGACCGAAGGTGCCGGTGATCGTGTAGGAGGCGACCGGCAGCGTGAAGCTCTTGGCGAGCTTGGCGAGGCGCTCGGCCTCGGCCTTCTTCTTCGCGGCCTCCTCCGCCGCCTTCTTGTCGGCGGCGGCCTTGGCCTTGGCGGCGTCCTGCTCCTTGCTGGCGTCCTCGGCGGCCTTCTTCGCGGCGGCCTGCTCGGCGGCCGCGGCCTCGGCGTCGGCGGCCTGGTTCTGCTGCTGCTCGGCCTGCTGCATGATGCGGGCGCGCAGGGCCTCACCGGCGGTCGTGCCCTGCTGGGCGTCCGCGGTGGTGATACCGGCGCCGGTCAGCGGGGTCGCGTTGGTGCCGGACTCGTCGGCATCTCCGGAGACATCGGATATCAGCGCGCCCACGCCGGGCAGCGACTTGGCGTCGGGCAGCGAGTCCTTGACGGCCGAGAGGTCGGGCATCGAGATGTGTACGGGAGGCTTGCCGCCCTGCGCGGTGGCGATGCCGCCCGCGCCGACGGCCGCGATCACGCCGACACCGAGAACGGTGGAGCTGCGCGCGAGACCACCGCGCTGCTTGGCCACGCGGTGCCTGCCGCGTACGGGACGGACGGACTCCTCGGTGGGGTTCCACTCGTCCCAGGTCCGCTCGTCCGTTTCGCCGAACTCTTCGTCGATCGGCGCGTAGGAGAACTCTGGGGCAGGCCGGTTTGACGCCACTGGGGCGCGCTCCTTTCCTTCCTTCTCGCCTACCGGGTTAGCTGACGGGTTCGGAGCAGGAAGGTCTCCTACCGACGCCTTCCGCAAGGAAAGGACGTCCGATTCACCCCAAGTTGGTGGTTCCCCGGCTCCCTTGCGGGATTAGGCGCGTGCGCACGGAGCCATCTCTTGTGACGGCTGGGACGACCGCGCTGCGTTATCGAACGTTAATAGACACCGGGGCCCGATTCCAAGCCGTTCCGACTGATCGTTAACGCCTTTGGCCTGGACTTATTGGGGCACGAGCGGGCGGAATCGGGCGAGTTGACCCGACGTCGGAACGGGCCATTCATCTGACGGTTTGTCAAATGTTATGCGCAGCGACGCTGTTCGACTACATAAGGTGATGACGGCACTCACCGCTGCTTCACGGCCGCTTCACGGCCGCCTCACCGCGAGCAGTGCCATGTCGTCCGTCGTGCCGCCCCCGGTGTGCCGGCGGACCTCGGCGGCGAGCGCGGCCAGCAGCGGATCGGGCCCCGAGAACATCCGCCCCGCGAGCCGGGCCGCCGGGTCGTAGAAGGTGCCCTGCGCGTCACGCGCCTCCGAGAGACCGTCGGTGTGGAGCAGCAGCGTCGCCCCGCTCGGGAACTCCGTCTCGGACGCGCGGTCGGGCCAGGTGCCGAGGTCCCCCATCCCGAGCGGCAGCGCGGGCTCCGGCGCCGACAGGACCTTGAGCGCCCCGTCGCCGCCCAGAAGCAGGGGTTCCGGGTGGCCGCGGTTGATGACGCGTACGAGACCGTTGCCGTGCGGGATCTCGGCGAGCACGGCCGTGGTGAAGCCCTCGAACTCGTCGAGGCCGTTGCGCCGCATCCCCTCCCGCGCGAGTGCCCGTTCCAGGCGCTGCGCGACCGCCTCCAGGGTCGCCTCCTGCTCGGCCGCCTCCCGGAACGCGCCGATGACGACGGCCACGGCGGACACCGCGCCCATGCCCTTCCCGCGCACGTCGCCCACGACGAGCCGCACGCCGTGCGGGGTGTCCTGCACCGCGTACAGGTCGCCCCCGATGAAGGCCCCCGCCTCGGCGGCCTCGTAGCGGGCCGCGATCTCCAGGCCGCCGATGCGCTCGGCGGGCTCGGGCAGGACGGCGCGCTGGGCCGCCTCGGCGATCTGGCGCACGGAGGTGAGCTGCTCGCTGCCGCGCCGTACGACGCGGTTGATGACACAGGCGAGGACGGCGACGGTGGCGACCGTGACGAGTTCGGTGATCGAGTCGCTGTTGTAACTGCGGGTGTATCTGAGGTGCACCCCCAGTACGACGGCGACGGTAGCGAGGCCGGTCAGGAAAGTGCCGCGGGCCGAGAAGAACGGGGCGGCGACCAGCGGGGCCGCGGTGAACAGGGGCACGCCGGTGAAGGTCGACAGGGTGACGTAGTCGTAGATCGCCCCGGCCACGATGAGGAGCGCGGGCAGCAGACGCACAAGGAACCGGGCCCGGGACAGGTCCTGGCCTCTCTCGCGTCCGCGTCCTCCTCGCTGCCCCACCACTCGTCTCCCGCCACCGTCCGCGTCGGTCCCGCGTCTGCGCACGTCATCGGGCCCCACCCCAGACTTCCCCCCGGACAGGCGGCGGGCGACCTGGTGGGACCGACCGGGTGAAAGGGGTCCCGGGCGGCGGATCACGGAACCCTGGGCAACCGATTCGCGTTCTGTCGCCGCAATGGCGTAGAGTCGTGTTTACCGACGCGGGGTGGAGCAGCTCGGTAGCTCGCTGGGCTCATAACCCAGAGGTCGCAGGTTCAAATCCTGTCCCCGCTACTGAACACCGAAGGCCCGGAACCAATGGTTCCGGGCCTTCGGTGTATCCCCCTACAGGTCGAACTCGTGCGGCGGCAGGTCGAGCATCAGGCAGGCCTCGCGGACGACGGCCTGCTCGGTCTTGTCGAAGTCGCCGTCGGCGCCGCCGATGACGATGCCGATCTGGATGACCGCGCGCGCCTCGGCGGGCTTCTTCTTCGCCTTGGCGATCTCCTGGAGGACGCTGACCTTGCCGAAGTCGAAGTCGGCGGTCAGCTTGTTCAGGTTCGCGTCGAAGCGGCTCTGGAGCTGGTCCGCCGGGAAGTTCTGCAGCACCTCGTTCGTGGAGATGAGCTGGGCCACACGGCTGCGCTCGGCCGGGTCGACGTTCCTGTCGGCCGCGGCGACCAGCGCGCACATCGCCATGCTCGCGTCACGGAAGGCGCCGCTCTTCAGGTCGTTCTTCTTCGCCATGAGCTGCGTCTGCATCGTCGACGCGGACTCCTTGAAGCGATCCCACAGGGCCATGACTCTCCTCGTTCGGCGTGTACTGATCTTCTACAGCTCTGTAGAAACTAGCGGGGAGCGGCAAAAGTTCCGCCCCTAAACTGAAGGCCTGAACCCTCTGCCGGGGAGCCTTTCCTGGTCCGATGAACGGGAGAAGACGCCGGTGCCGACACCCGAGAAGCCCTGACGGCGCCCGAAAGTGACCGACACCGCCCCGGCCCGCGTCGCCGCCCCGTCCTCAGCCCGTACGACCCTCCAGCTCCTGCGCTCCCTCGACAGCGGCCCGCGCGGCCTCACCGAGGCGGAGGCCGAGCGGCGCCTGGCCCGGCACGGCGAGAACGTCCTGCCGGGTACGCGCCCCCTGTCCTGGCCCCTGCTCGCCGCCCGCAGCCTGCGCGACCCGTTCACCGTCGTCCTGCTCTGCCTCGGCCTCGTCTCGGCGACCGTCGCGGCCTGGGGAACCGCCTGCGTGATCCTCGTCCTGGTCGCCGTCAGCTGCTGCCTGCGCTCCGCGGGCGAGCACCGCGCGGACAGCGCCATGGCGGGCCTGCGCGAGCTGGTCGCGACGACGGCGACCGTACTGCGCCGCCCCGGCGCGGACGAGACCGCCTCGCCGGCCGAACACGAGCTCCCCGTAAGCCAGTTGGTGCCCGGCGACGTGGTGCGGCTCGGCCCCGGCGACCTGATCCCCGCCGACGTACGCCTTCTACGGGCACAGGGCCTGACCGTGCAACAGGCGGCGTTCACGGGGGAGTCCGTGCCGGCCGACAAGCGTCCCGTGGACCTGCCCGCGGACGGCGAGTCGGCGCATCTGTGCTTCCAGGGCGGCAGCGTGGCCTCCGGGAGCGCGAGCGCCGTGGTGCTCGCGACGGGCGCCGACACCCGCTTCGCCGCCGCCCACCGCACGGTCGGCGCAGGGCGCGGGGCGAGCGCGTTCGACCGCTCGGTGCACGGCATCTCCTGGACCCTGATCCGCTTCATGCTGCTGACGCCGCCGCTGGTCCTGATGGCCGGCGCCGCGCTGCGCGGCCGGGGCCTGGAGACCCTGCCGTTCGCCGTGGCGGTGGCCGTCGGGCTCACCCCGGAGATGCTGCCGGTCATCGTCACGACGGCGCTCGCCCGCGGCTCCGCGCTGCTCGCCCGCACCCACGGCGTCATCGTCAAACGACTCCCCGCGCTGCACGACATCGGCGCCGTCGACATCCTCTGCGTCGACAAGACGGGCACCCTGACCCAGGACCGCCCGGCCGTCGACCCGGCCCGCACCGACCCCGACGCCCTGCACTGGGCTGCCGTCTCCGCCTGGTGGACGCTCCAGCTCGCCGACCTGCCGACCGCGGACGCGCTCGACGAGGCGGTCATCACGCAGGCTCTCGCACAAGACCCGGCCTTCACCGAGGCGTACGACGGCATCACCGCCCTGCCCTTCGACCCCGTACGCCGCCTCGCCACCGCCGTCGTCCGGCGGCCCGGCACACTCGGCACCGTCACGCTCGCCGTCAAAGGCTCCGTGGAGAACGTCCTGGAGCGGTGCGCCCTCGACGACGCCGAGCGCGCGAGCCTGCTCGCCCGGGCCGCGGAAATGTCCGGCGACGGGCTGCGGCTCCTCGCGGTGGCGACCGCCGAACGCCCCGCCCGGCACCGCCCGGGGATCCTCCCGCGCCCTCCAGGCAGTGAGGGAAGCACCGCCGACGAACGCGGCCTGACCTTCACCGGCTTCGTCGCCTTCACCGACGCCCTCGTGCCGACCGCCGCGCAGGCCCTGCGCGACCTGGGCGAGCGCGGCGTCACGGTCAAGGTCATCACCGGCGACCACCCCGGCACCGCGGCCCGCGCCCTGCGCGATCTGGGCCTCGCCCCCGGCGACATACACACCGCGGACGCCCTCGACGCGCTCACGGACGAGGAACTGACCCGCCTCGCCCGCCGCACCACCGTCTTCGCCCGCTGCACCCCCGCCCACAAGGCGCGCATCGTCACCGCCCTGCGCGCCGGCGGGGAGACGACCGTCGGCTTCCTGGGCGACGGCGTGAACGACCTTCCCGCGCTGCGCGCCGCCGACGTCGGGATCTGCCCGCGCGACGCGGTCGCGGCGGCGCGCGACGCGGCGGACATCGTGCTCGCGCAGCCCGCGGACCGGCCGGGCAAGGACCTCACCGCGATCGGCCACGCGATCACCGCGGGCCGTCACAGCAGCGGCAACATCGCCACGTACCTGCGCGTCACGCTCTCCTCGAACCTCGGCAACGTGATCGCGATGCTCTCGGCGGGCCTCCTGCTGCCGTTCCTGCCGATGCTCCCGGCGCAGGTGCTCGCGCAGAACCTGTGCTTCGACGCGGCCCAGCTGTCCTTCGCCTTCGACCGCCCGGCGGCCGCCGCCCTGCGCCGCCCCACGACGCTGCGCCCGCGCGACTTCCTGCGCTTCATCACCGGGTTCGGCGTCCTCAACGCCGCCGCCGACCTCGCGACCTTCGGCGTCCTCGCGCTCGCCCTGCACTCCACGGCGGGCCCGGCCGACGAGGCGGCGTTCCACTCGGGCTGGTTCACCGAGAACCTCCTGACGCAGGCTCTGGTGATGCTGCTCCTGCGCACAGGCCGCGCCCCTCGCACCCCGGGCCCGGTCCGCTGGGCGGTCGCGGCCCTGGCCGTCGTCGGCGTCGTGCTGCCACTGACCCCCGCCGCCCACCCGCTCGGCATGACTCCCCTGCCACCCGTGTACTACGCGCTCCTCGCGGCGGTCCTCGCCCTGTACGCGGTCGCGCTGACGGCGGTGAAGAGGCGGTACGTACGGCAGGCGTGAGGGGCAACGGAGTTCGGCGGGAACAGCGCAGCGGCCCGGCCGACCGAAGCCGTCCGGGCCGCTGTTCACGCGGTAGACCCTGTGGGACTCGAACCCACAACCAATGGATTAAAAGTCCACTGCTCTGCCAATTGAGCTAAGGGTCCACACGCCGGCCCTCGCCGACGCATCCCCGAGCATAGCCCGCCGGGACCGGGAGGCCGATCGGGTATCGGCCTCCACGGCCTGTCGGAGGTCACACGGGCGGCCGGGAGGGGCGCCCACCGCTCACGGATCGACCGGTTCCGGCGCTCCCACGCGCCCCGCCTCACGCGCGACGGTCCGCGCGTGCACCGGGTTGAGGAACCAGTGCCGGGCCGACACAAGCCACCACACGCCGGCGAACCCGAGGACCACAAGGACCGCGATCGGGGCGTAGTTGAACGTCTCCCACGTGACCGGCGAGACCTGCGGCAGCATGAAGAGGACCGTGATGACGGCGACCCACACCACGGCCACGATCCCGATCGGCCGCGACCACCTGCCCAGGTGCCAGGGCCCGCGCTCGAAGGCGTCACCCTTGCGCAGCCGCAGCAGGGTCGGCACGACGTACGCGATGTAGAGGCCGATGACGGCGATCGAGGTCACGGCCGCGTACGCCGTGACGTTGATGAGGTACGGCAGTCCGAGCACGAGGGCGCCGAGCGCGGCCAGCCACACCGCGGCCACGGGGGTGCGGGTGCGCGGGCTGACGGTGTGCCAGACGTGCGAGTACGGCAGCGCGCCGTCACGCGAAAAGGCGTAGATCATACGGCTGTTGGCGGTGACGGAGGCCATGCCGCAGAAGAGCTGCGCGCCGATGACGACGAGCAGCAGCAGCTTCCCGGCCGTCGCCCCGAGCGCGTCGAGCAGGATCTGCGCGGGCGGCGCACCCGTGGCCGAGCCGAGGGCACCCTGGTACGACTGGATGGCGAAGGTGAAGCCGAGCAGCAGCACGAACCCGGCGATCCAGGACGTCCAGATGGAGCGCACGATGCCCTTCGGCCCCGCGGTGGACGCGTCGTGGGTCTCCTCGGTCATGTGCGCGGAGGCGTCGTAGCCCGTGAACGTGTACTGGGCCATCAGCAGTCCGATCAGGACGACGTAGAACCCGCTGCCCCAGCCGGTGTTGTTGACGAACTTCGTGAAGACGAAGGACGCGGACCGGTGGCTGTCCGGCGCGAAGGCGAGCGCGCCGACGATGACGGCGACGCCGACGACGTGCCACCAGACGCTGACGCTGTTGAGCAGCCCGACGATGCGCACGCCGAAGGTGTTGAGGAGTCCGTGCAGCACGAGGATCGCCGCGAACAGCAGGATCGTCCGACCCGGCGTCACCTCGAAGTCGAACTGGAGGTTCAGATACGCACCGAGGAAGGACGCGGCGCCGAAGTCGATGCCGGCGGTCACCGCGACCTGTCCGAGGA
Organism: Streptomyces sp. NPDC055140; assembly: GCF_053607285.1. Classification (NCBI taxonomy): domain Bacteria; kingdom Bacillati; phylum Actinomycetota; class Actinomycetes; order Kitasatosporales; family Streptomycetaceae; genus Streptomyces; species Streptomyces sp. NPDC055140. The sequence goes on from NZ_JBSGTG010000005.1 coordinate 29,118, forward strand.
CGTTGAACCAGCCCGTGAACCACGCCCACGCGGCGGCCGTCCGCGCGGGTGCGAGCCGGTGCGCCCAGAAGTAGAGGCCGGCGGAGGTCGGGTACGCCGAGCAGATCTCCGCCATCGCGAGCCCGACGAACAGCGTCATCAGCCCGACCCCGACCCACCCCCAGGTGATCAGGGCGGGGCCGCCGGTGTTCATCCCGAACAGATACATCGTCAGGCACCCGGAGAGCACCGAGATGATCGTGAAGGAGACGGCGTAGTTGGAGAACGCCGACATCCTGCGGGCGAGGACCTGCGTGTAGCCGAGCTGGGCGAGACGTTCCTCGTCGGTCGAAGGCGGCGGTTGCTGCGCCGCTGGGTCACTTGTCATGCCCCCAGCGATTCCCGTGCCGGGGGCGGGGCATGCGCGGGCCTTGGCCAAATAATGCCCGCGGGTGAACGCCGGTACGGGGGCGGAAAAGAAGGAAGGGCCCGGGAGACATGATCGTCTCCCGGGCCCTTCTCAGCTCAAGCCGTCAGGCTGTTCAGCCTTACGACCGTCAGCCGTTGCGCTTCCAGCGCGGCTTCTCGTCGCGGCGGAACGAGGAACCGCCGGTCGAGCCGGAGCCCGCACCGCGGTGGTCGTCACGGCGGCCGGACGGACGGTCGTGGCCGCCCGAGCGGAAACCGCCGCCCGTGGCGGGACGGTCGTCACGACGGTCACGGTTGAACGGACGGTCGCTGCCGCGGTGGCCGCCGGAGGGGCGGTCATCGCGACGGAAGCCGCCGCCCGAGGGGCGCTCGTCACGACGGTCGCGGTTGAAGCCGCCACCGGAGGGA